>JACQDV010000037.1 GCA_016200915.1 Sphingobacteriales bacterium | reverse complement strand
CTGCTTTTATCAATTATTTGAATACTTACAACACCGCTGTTGCTGGGCTTTTTTCTTACAAACATTCCCAAATTTAATCAGGGGACACCCAAAACCAAATCAGCAATTCAATACCAGTAAGAGTTTCAGTAGATTTTTTTTTGTTTTTTCAAAAAGTGCGGAACTCAGGAAGAGGTTTGAGCTTCTTGTTTGGGATAAAATACTCCTATAATGACAAATGGATTGGGTGCTCTACGCATATGCCACTCTTTTGTTGTGCCAAGAAAAAGATATATGTCCTTTTCTTTTAGGAATTCTTCTTCATATTTTTCTCTTACTTTTTCTAAAGCAACTGCTTCATTACCATCAGCAGCTCTTAGACAGTTCCAGTATAATGCTCCTATTTCCCAATCTTCTATCATTAAAGTACTGGGAACGCCTTCATCATCCAGGAATTTGTATGAAAATTTATATGGCAGTTTCGGAATTTGTATTTCTGGCGATTTGTCGCTATCAAAGAGGTCGCCTTGTTTACGAATTTCTTTCCATTCATTCTTCCATTCCCTTTCATCTTCTTCTATTTCAAATGATAGAATTTTAGAAGGTTTAAATGTAGCAAGTGAAACGTTTTTGGGATTCTTTGAGTCTTCTAATAATTTAGCTTTATTGGTATATACATTGCTTAAACAAAAAGCTTTTCGCTCTTGCCAATTATTTTTTGTATCTATTTTCCCTAATATATTGACATTGTCAAAACTATAATCAAGCGGAGAATGACTTTCTGGTCTAAAATCATCCTGTCTTTTAACTAAATCTAATTCAATCCAGTTGTATTTGAAAGATTCTATTTTCCCGTCTTTACGCAAACCTTTTAAAAACTTTAATGGAACCGGGTATATGCGAATCCATTGCCCGTTCTCTAATACACCGGCTGTACAAACTAATTCATCATAGCTTCTTGATGGTAATGGATAGGTTGTTACTGTGATAAGGACTTTTGTCAATGGCATTGTTAAATATGTTTCGTTTCATATTCAAATTCAGGAAGACTTTCAATTGATTCTGCCAAATGCTTGCGATGGCATTGGCAAATATTTGCTTCAAAGCATGTTAATGCTATTCGCTTATATTGTTTCAATAAATTTAAAATCGAAACTTGTGTGGCTTTGGTTTTTGCAAGATTTCCTTTTTTGTAGGTTGCAAAAAGCTTATCATAATCTATTTGTGTTTTTAATTCCTGCCTTTGTTCAGATTGTATTCCAACTTCAGGGAAGTGTATATATTTAATTCCAAGGCTTTCGCAATATTTAATTAGTTGATTTTTGGAAAAACCATACTTCATACTTTGAGGGTTATTCCGAACATCAACCAAGAGCTTAATATCATTTTTTATTAAACGATTTAAATACTCTTCCAGGGAAATCCCTTCATATCCAATAGTGAATAATATTGTTTTGCCGCTTGTGGGTTTGTAACAATTTATTCTTTCAAGTTCTTCTTTCGTAAGAATTTCCTTGGCTTTGATACTGTTAACGGCAAAAAATGGATAATTAGTATATGTATGCTTCATTAAAGTATTGCTGTTCATTTTCCCATAAAGGGATTTAATTTCTAGTAATAATTTTTTATCAGTTTCATTAAGGGCTATTAAATAATCGGTCTTTTCTTGAGTGATGAAACTGCTCTCAGTTTCAGTTAATATTCCCTTTTTTACCATTGTAGTTAAATCAGCGTTCGCTGAATAAGAGTAACAACCATATTTATAAGGAATGAAATCATATAAAGCCTTTTGCTGACGCTGACTAAAAAGAAATAATAATTTTTGTAAGCGAATTTTTTCCAACTGCCCATCAAATAATTGGAATAAAGCTAATATGACTTTTCTTCTATAAAACATAGGACAAAATTAGCAATTAGAATCATTTATTTACTATTCCAGTTGGTGGATAGCGATTAAAAAAGACGGCACAGCTAATTCTTAAAGTACTTGAATTAATTTATAAATAAAAAAGATTAGAAGGGCCATTAATAAATTAACAAAAAAGATTTTGAAAGATAGATCCCAATTAACTGAATTATAAAATTTTCCGGCATTATGGTCCATTCGATGCCCACAATTTTTACATTCGTGAGCACTTGAGGCAATGTCATGGTTACATAGTTCACATTTTATTAAACCGTACGCCATAAAATAAAGTTTATTTTATTAAAAATTAATATTTATTCTTATCCCTCAACCCTCCTGATATCCGCTCCCAAATTCTGTAATCGTTTATCAATATACTGGTAACCTCTGTCTATCTGCTCAATATTCTGTATCACACTTTTTCCTTCGGCGCTTAGTGCGGCAATCAATAAGGATACACCGGCCCTTATATCGGGGCTGCTCATGGTAATGCCTCTTAGTTTTTGTTCTCTTTCTAATCCTATTACTACGGCACGGTGCGGGTCGCATAAAATAATTTGTGCACCCATATCAATCAGCTTATCTACAAAGAACAGGCGGCTTTCAAACATCTTCTGGTGTATGAGCACACTGCCTCTTGCCTGTATGGCAGTTACCAATACAATACTTAGCAGGTCCGGCGTAAAGCCCGGCCAGGGATGGTCATAAATGGTGAGCACACCACCATCTAAATATTTATGTATCTCGTAAATCTCCTGCGAGGGTATATGTATATCATCACCTGCATAATTCATTTCAATACCGAGCTGGCGAAATTTTTCGGGTATAATACCGAGATGTTCAATACCGGCATTTTTAATAGTGATATCGCTCTGCGTCATAGCAGCGAGACCAATAAAAGAACCTATCTCAATCATGTCGGGCAACATACGGTGTGTTGTACCACCGAGATAATCCACACCTTCAATAGTAAGCAGGTTACTGCCTACACCACTGATCTTTGCACCCATGCGGTTGAGCATTTTACAGAGTTGCTGTAAATAGGGTTCGCAGGCGGCATTATAAATGGTAGTAGTGCCTTTGGCCATTACCGCTGCCATTACAATATTGGCGGTACCGGTAACACTGGGTTCATCGAGCAGCATATTAATGCCATGCAGGTTGCTGGCTTCTATATGAAAGAATCCATCTTCAGGATGATAGGTAAACTCACCACCAAGTTTTTCAAAAGCAATGATATGTGTATCTAATCTTCTTCTTCCAATTTTATCGCCACCGGGTTTGGGAATGAAGGCTCTTTTATATCGGGCCAGCATCGGTCCGGCTAACATAACGGAACCACGCAGGCGGCCACTTTTCTTTTTAAATTTTTCGCTGTGTAAATAATCAATATTCACTTCATCTGCCTGGAAGATGCAGGTATCCCTGGTGGGTCGTTCAATCTTTACTTCCATCTCGCCCAATAATTCTATTAAAAGATTTACATCGAGTATATCGGGAATATTGGTGATGGTTACTTTTTCCGGCGTTAATAATACGGCGGAGATGATTTGTAATGCTTCGTTCTTTGCTCCCTGCGGGATGATTTCTCCCTGTAGTTTTTTGCCGCCACGTACCTCAAATGATTGCATAGTTTGGTTGCTTTTATTATTGTTTGTATCTGTTGCCGGATACAGTTCTTTATTTGTGATTAATGCCTGTTACTTTTTTTGCGGAAAAAAAGTAACCAAAAAAGCCGCCCGAAAACGATATACAACACGTTTTCGGGGAGAAGCCTTGATGAAACTATAGTGCTACTGTAGCTTCAGCAAATCAACTATCTGAGCATGTTTTGCTGAATATAGTTTATGGCTTAGCGCTGCAATATAAAATTAAAAAGGGTTATTCAGTTTCCCGAATAACCCCAAGAATTTATCAGCTAATAAATTAGTATCTCTTTTTCTTGAATTGCTGTTTTCCACCGCCACGGCCCTGGTTATTGTCTCTGCCGCCACGGTTTTGATAATGTCCGCCACCGCCGCCATGACGTTTGTTTTGTCCGCCACCTCTGCGGTAATCATCTCTTATATCCCTGTCACGACTAACACCGCTTGAGTGTTTTACAAATGGTTTATTGGTAAATTCTAATTCGCCTTCGGTAATAGCAGTTAACTCACTTTGTATAGCATCATCATGTACCAGTTCTTTATGCCAGTTGCTGTAGGCTAACTTCATATAGTAAGCAATGGAATTGGCAAAGCCCTGTTTCTTTTCAGGATTTTCTTCAGCCAATGCTTTATTGATAACTACTTCAATATTCTTACCTAAGTGGTTGAACTTGGGATAACGTTTGGGATAAGGTAAGCGGTGAGGCCTGGCCTTTAATGTTTCCCTGGTGGGGATAGGATAGGGGCTTTCCACCTCCAGTTTAAAATCGGATACTAAAAAAAGGTGGTCCCAAAGTTTATGACGAAAGTCTTCCACGTTTTTCAAATGCGGATTGAGGAAGCCCATCAGTTCAATCAACACCTGTGCATTGCGCTGGCGTTTTTCTTTGTCCTCAATCGTTAATAAATAGTCCACCATCTTTTGAATATGTCTTCCATATTCTCTCATTATGAGGTGGGGTCTTATAGTATTGTATTCCATAATTGTAAATGCAAACGTACGAAAAAAAGTTTGTGGTTTGTAGTTTATGGTTTGTGGTTAAGAGGGTTTAATAGTTTAAAGGTTTAATGGTTTCGTTGATCGATGGCCGATGGCCGTTGACCGGAAGAGAGGTCATTGACCATTCACCATTGACCATTCACGCCTCACAAAAAAATAAAGACCGTCTGTGTTAGCAGGCGGCCTTTTGTGGTTCAGAGGTACTTGTACTGTAGTGTACGGATTAAGAAATCTCTTATAGGTATAAGCCGTTATTGTTTTATGAATTTTTCAGTCCATTTTTCGTCATCGCTTATTACCTGCAGGAAGTACATTCCATGAGCAGCGTTATTTAAGCTGATGCGGGTGGTACCGTTGTTAAGCATACCGGTGGCAACTACCTTTCCACTGATATCGGCAATACGGTACTGGTATTTATTATCACTTAACACAGTGATGTCATTTCTTACAACATTGCTCAGGATATTAAACTTGCCGCGGCCAGCAATGCCTTTAAGCGAAATGATATTTGAAAAATAAGCAACATCAGCCTCAGTTACCGCTTTTAAACGATAATAAGTGTTGCTGTTATCAAACGGTCTGCTGGCAAAATTGCGGGCATTACCATCCAGCACATAAAGCGTACTGAAGTTTTTCCCGTCTTTTGATTGCTCAACGGTTATATTTTTTATTGGTTCGTCTGCAATAATTTTCCAGCTTAACTGGTGCTCATTATTTTGAACGATACCCGATAAATCTAATGCATAGATTGGTAAACCACTGCTGATTATATAGCTACCGTTCATAGTATATGCCCCAACAATACCATAATTAGCAGGAGTATTGGCATTGGTAGTATTATTCACAGACAGGTAATAAGAACCGGCTGTAAGTGCAGTATCAACAGTTGCATCTAAAGTAGTAGCCGATACATATGTTTTTAATAACGTACCATTACTTTTATACAGGTTAACCTTAATATCAAGGTTGGCGCCCATATTATTATTGCCGGCATTAAATGGCAGAGCACTTAACTTAAATGTTCCGCTTGTAGGCATAATAAATGAATAGAAGTCAACATCTGTATTTGTATTGATCATTTCACTTTGAGAAAACGCCTGTGTGGCTTGTGAAAAATTAACTGCAGCAGCACTATTTTTATTATCACCAACACCATCTGTACGATAACCCGTACCGTTGGTGCTGACGTTAGAAATAATGCTCATATCATCCTGGGAGCTGTTACAGCCATTTGAGCTGCTTGGTCCATTATACCATAAGGAAAGAGTTTTGTAATAACTCTTACCCATAATAGGTGCCCAGCTTGTTTGTCCGGTCCCCGTTCCGGGATTATATTCTGCATTCAGGGAGCAGTCAGCATTAAATTTACTTTGATGATTTAATCCAAGCGAGTGACCAGCTTCATGTGAAGCTGCATCAGCACAAAGATTAGGATCACCATTGGCGAGCAGACTGGAGAATACAAATGCCGGTACCCCATTTCCCCATCGGAAGGAGCCAACATAAGAAACACCACCTGCCATCCCATACCATTGGTAAGTGGGTGTTACAATAACCCTGATTCTTTTGTTGGCAGGCGCAATTGCATACACAGCAGAATCAGTAGTTACATTAATATTAAAGGGACGATAGTCTTCGGCCACTTTATTAAAGAATACAGTAATTTGTGCATCTGTATAGTTTGGCGATGCACACACCAGTGTGTTACCACTGTTCCAGTAAGGAGTAGTAACGGTTTCTCCATCAAAATCTAAATAGATTGTAGGTTGTGCCGATGGATAGCTGTTCAATTTTGGTCCCGGGTTCTGGGCATTAAGGGTAGTACTAATGCCGGTAACCGCAATCAACCAAATCAAAAGCGTAAATGATGTTTTCATAAACGTGGATTTTGTGGTTTTGAATAGGGTTGTTGATTCATTTACAGGTTACGGATTAGTTCTCTTAGGGTATATACGGATTAAAAACGGGCGCAGTCTGTTGAAATACAGTACAAAAATTTACAGACTACTCTGAATTAGTCTTCAATTAAGTCGCTGAGATTTTTTTTCTGCCAGGCATAGTTTCCTGCAGCATCCTTTTCCAGCATAATGATATCCTTACTTTGTTGGTTAAGGATGGCGCCTGAATACATAACGGAACCGTCCTGTAAGGTTACTTTGCTGATAGTAAGTAATGCTCCGGGATAATTGGTACATTTCATCGTAATCGTTTGCAGGTTGGGTTGTAAATCATTGGTTACAACTTCACCTGCCAATTGCAGATTGTCGGCAAATTTGATGGTAGCGCCTTTTCCTTTAGGCAATTCAAAAACCTTTTGAATGAAATTAGTACCGATGGAAACACGTTCTGCTGCATTAGAAAACAAAGCTTTTTTGTTTGTTTCTTTTTCTTTAGCAGAACGAAAATTAATTTCCTGGGAAAACGAATGCATGTGTAGCAGGCATATAGCCAGAACTGTGGATAGCAGTTTGCGTTTCATAGAATATCAGTTTTTCGTTCTAGAGTATTGGATTACACAGTAAAAATATAGATGGAACTCACATTTCAAAATAGGAGTAACACTATTTTTAACATTTTAAACTGTTTAAAGGGGGGAACAATAAAAATAGAGTACTGGTACTCACATAAACTTCGTAGAGTTACGATTATATTTGGTAATGTTGACATTTAAAATGAAGGGGCTCCTTAAAAAAAGAGCCCCGTTTCCAAAACCCACTAAGTAAAACCCTCTTTCATCAGACACTGTTTGCAAACAGCAACTGTTAATTTCTTTTAGCAGCAGTAATAAAAAAACTTTGGTTACTCAGCAGGTAAGAGTTTATTAATGATACTTTGCAGTATCAAAACGCTGTATGTAAAAATGAACAGGAAAATAAAGAGTAGAAGTATAGTTTTTTCATAAGCTCATCTGTTGGTTCAATACAAAATTATTTTAGTTATATGATTTATAAAAGAGTATATATTCCTGATTTTTAATAGTAGTAATGCTTAGAAAGTTTTGTTGCTAAAATGTTTTTTAAATATTGAAACTTAGTAGATACGCTATCACAGTTTATGTTAGATACTTTTAAATATTATGCACCAAAGGCAATATTTATTGCCCTTGCCAAAAGCACTTATTCAATTACTTTTGCAGGCTCTTAATTATGCGTATAGCGGTTAATACAAGGTTTTTGCTGAAGGATTACCTGGAAGGGTATGGTTTTTTTGTGCAAGAAACTTTTCGCAGAATAGTACTGGCTCACCCTGAACATGAATTTATCTTTTTGTTTGACCGTCCGTATAACAACGAATTTATTTATGCTGCAAATGTTACTCCGGTAGTAACAGGCCCGCCGGCAAGGCATCCAATTCTCTGGAAGTTGTGGTACGATTATAAAGTACCTGCAGCATTACGAAAATATAAAGCAGATGTGTTTGTTAGTGCAGATGGTTTTTTATCGTTAAGAACAAAAGTTCCGCAATGTGTTGTTGTACACGACCTGTCATTTCTCCATTATCCGGCATTTATAAAAAAATCTCATGGTATTTATCTTAAAAATCAGCAACCAAAATTTGTTGAGAACGCAAAACGGGTAGCTACTGTTTCTGAATATTCAAAAAAGGACATTGTAGAAAAGTATAGAGTAAATGAAAACAAAGTGAGGGTGGTTTATAGTGCGGTAAAAAATGGCTATCATCCTGTTGACGAATCAGTAAAAGAAAAAATAAAGGCAAAATACACTGATGGAAAAGAATATTTTATTTATGTTGGCTCTATTCATCCCAGAAAAAACTTAATGAACCTGCTCAAAGCATTTTCTGTTTTTAAAAAGAAGATGAAGAGCAATATGCAATTAGTAATTGCCGGAAGGCTTGCCTGGAAATTTGATGCGTTTACCGAAGGATTAAAGACATACAAATACCGTAATGAAGTTCGCCTGCTGGGTTATTTACCTCAGCAGGAATTAATTGATGTCACCGCCTCTGCTTATGCTTTGGTTTATCCATCTTTATTTGAAGGGTTTGGTGTACCACCGTTAGAAGCCATGAATTGTGAAGTACCGGTTATTACTTCTTCGGTAAGTTCTATACCGGAAATATGTGGTGATGCGGCTCTGTATGCCAATCCCGAAGACTTTGAAGATGTTGCCGATAAAATGATGTTGTTATATAAAGATGAACAATTGCGAACGAACTTAATAGCAAAAGGAAAAATACAAGCCAAAGAATATAGCTGGGATAAAACTGCTGCCTTATTATGGAATTGTATTGAAGAAACAATGACGCCATAAACTTACCTTTGCCCAACTTTTTAATAGTTAAATATGCACAATAGTAAAATAATAGTAGATGTGTTGCTTGATCCGGATCGGGTTCCTGAAGCGATTAGCTGGAATGCAACGGACAGTACGGCCGACATGGATAAAAAAGCAAAAGCCATGATGGTGTCTTTTTGGGATGGGGCTGATAAAGCTGCGCTGCGCATAGACCTGTGGACAAAAGATATGATGGTAGATGAAATGGGCGATTTTTTTTATCAAACATTAATGACCATGGCTGATACCTTAGGCAGAGCAACGGGTCACCAGGAATTAGTAGGCGATATGAAAAAATTTGCCGATGCATTTCATAAAAAATTTGAAGCATTACAAATTAAAAATGCAAACAACTAAATACAAATAGTATGTCTTTAGAACAAAAAGTTATGGCGGAAATGAAACCAGCCATGTTAGCCAAAGATGAAAAAGCATTACGGGGATTAAGAGCAATTAAAGCTGCCATCATTTTAGCAAAAACAGCTGAAGGTGCGGGTGGAGTAATAAAAGAAGAAGATGAAATAAAACTGTTGCAGAAATTAGTAAAGCAACGTAAAGATTCATTGGATATCTTTCGTCAGCAGGGAAGAGAAGATCTTGCACAAAAAGAGCAGGATGAAATTGAAGTGATTGAAAAATTTCTGCCAAAGCAATTAAGCGCAGAGGAATTAAAAACAGCTATTCAGCAGATCATAACTGAAACAGGAGCATCTTCTCCTGCCGATATGGGCAAGGTGATGGGAGCAGCAACAAAGGCATTGGCAGGAAAAGCGGATGGCAAAACAATATCTGCAATAGTAAAAGAGTTATTGAGTAAATAAGTTACACTTGATCATTGATATCATCTATATCATCTTATTGGCAATGGCCCTTTTTAAAGGTTACAGTAAGGGTTTGGTATTGGCCATATTTTCCATCGTAGCATTTATTGTAGGATTAGCTGCAGCATTAAAACTGTCCGTAGTGGTGGCAGGTTGGTTAGGTGACAGTACAAATATCTCTGCTAAATGGTTGCCGGTAATTTCATTCTTAGGAGTGTTTATTGTAGTGGTGCTGATAATCCGTACAGCAGGCAAAGTACTTGAATCAACTATTGAATGGGCTTTTTTAGGATGGGCAAATAAGTTGGGGGGTATTGTTCTGTATGCAGCAGCTTATACTATCATTTACAGTGTTTTTCTTTTTTATGCCGAAAAACTAAATCTCTTTTCTCCTGAAACGATAAAAGCATCCGTTTGCTATTCATTTATTGAACCATGGGCACCAACCATCATGAATGGAATTGGCGCAGTTATACCCTGGTTTAAGGATATGTTTACACAGCTTCAAAGCTTTTTCGGGAAGCTTTCTGGCAATTTAAAGTCTTAATTTTCAATAATTAGCTGCCTTTCCCCGATATTTGGCGGGAAACGATTATTTTAGCACTGCATTCAGACCAATTTAGCAATTTAAGCGGATGAATTACGAGATCAAACAGCTGGATAAATTCAAGTACATCGAAGAAGGACAGGGAGAAACGTTGATCCTGCTACACGGGCTATTCGGGGCTCTCAGCAACTTTAAAGATCTGGTTGAATATTTCCGTCATCATTACAAGGTAGTGGTGCCGATGCTGCCTTTATTTGATCTGGACCTGCTGCATACAAGTGTTGGTGGCCTGCAAAAATTTGTACACAAATTTGTGGAAGCAAAGGGTTATGATGGTATTCATTTGCTCGGCAATTCGTTGGGTGGTCATGTTGCGTTAGTGCATGTGTTGAAGCATCCTGAAAAGATAAAATCATTAATTCTTACTGGTAGTTCAGGTCTCTTTGAAAATGGAATGGGCGATACTTATCCCAAACGTGGAGACTATGAATATATCCGCAAAAAAACAGAATTGACTTTTTACGATCCGGCAACAGCTACCAAAGAACTGGTAGATGAAGTTTATGGGATTGTAAATAATCGCTTAAAAGCAATTAAGATTATCGCTTTAGCAAAGAGTGCTATCCGCAATAATTTGGGTGATGAATTGCAACAAATAAAACAAACAACTTTACTCATCTGGGGAAATAATGATACTATCACTCCTCCATTTGTAGCAAAAGAATTTAATAAGCTTATCCCACATTCTGAGCTGCACTTTATTGACAAATGTGGTCATGCTCCTATGATGGAAGTACCGGATGTGTTTAACAAAATATTACATGGGTTTCTTACTAAACTCAAGCAAACTGTAACCGTCTGATTTACGTAGATGGTATTTCAGACAGTTTAATAAATAATATGCTTTCCGCAGATCTCATATCGAATTCGATACCCGCATTACAATTGCATGATACGGTGAGCCGTGCCTTACAGCAAATGGATGATGCAGATGTGGTGCACCTGCCTGTTGTGGCTGATGGTAAATATATTGGCCTTGCCGATGAAGCAGATCTACTGGATGTTGAAGATGAAAATTTATTACTGAAAGAACTCGATATTGAATGGCCTAAACCCGCCGTTAATTATCTCGAACATTTTTTGAATGCAGTTAAAATAGCATCAGAATTTAAGCTGACGGTTGTTCCTGTGGTTAAAGAGGGAGATGAATATGTGGGCATCATCACTAAACAACAATTACTGTCAACATTAAGTGATTACACTTCTGCTGCCGAACATGGTGGTATTATAGTGCTGGAAATGGAGCCACGTAATTTTTCATTGTCAGAAATAAGCCGGATCATTGAAACAAACGATGCCAAGATTCTTCATTTAAATACCTACACTGATAAAACAACAGGACAGTTACTGGTTTCTATAAAACTTAACCGGAACGATCTGCAGGATATTCTTGCTTCACTGGAACGATACGAATACAATGTGAAGCATTATTTTGGCGATAATCTTTCTGAAGATGAAATGCGGGATAATTATGAGCACCTCATGAACTATCTCAGCATTTAACAAAACCTTTCGGTAGGTTTGCACAAACACGATTTTTTCTCAATAGTTTTACCAATTTTAAAAGAACGAAAGCGTTATCTGATTAATGAGGATCATCCTTCCTTTACTGCTGTGCCTTTTATGCCTGTTTACTTCGGCGCAAAAATCCAATTCCATCAATGCAATTTTTATTGCTGATACCAGTGCTGTTCAAAATGACAGTACTAAAGTTGTAATCAGAAACATCTTTATTACCGGTAACCGTAAAACAAAAGAATACATTATTCGCAGGGAAATTGGTTTTAAAGAAGGTGATGTTATTGAAGCATACAATATCATTCCAAAGATTGAAAGAGCAAGAGAAAATATTTATAACACCCAACTTTTTCTTGAAATACAACCGCAAATAAGAAACTGGGTTAATGGGGCAGTGGATGTTTATTTTGAAGTAAAAGAGAGATGGTACTTATTTCCGCTCCCATATTTTAAATTAGTCGATCGTAATTTGAATCAGTGGATTGGTGAACAAAAAGCCAGTTTTAAAAGAGTAAACTACGGATTAAAGTTTGCCTGGAATAATGTGAGCGGAAGAAATGATAAACTGAAAGTTTATTTAGTTACCGGTTATACAAGGCAATATTCTTTTACCTATGATCAGCCATTTGCAGATAAAAAATTAAAGCATGGCTTTTCTGTCGGGTTTTCATTTAACCAAAACAGGCAGGTGAATGCGTATAATGATTTGAATAAACAAGTATTCTTTCCAGAAAATAACTATGGCACAAGTGAGTTGGGCATACTCAAACAACAGGTAAGAGGTGAGTTGGGTTATTCATACAGACCAGATATTAACAGCAGACATTATTTGCGGTTAAATATAATTAGTGAGAAAATTGCAGATACTATATTTAAGATTAATACAAATTATTTTGGAGACGGTAAAACTAAGGTGACCTTTCCTGAATTGAGTTATACTTATAATTATGTCAACCTTGATTCTATTGCTTATCCATTAAGAGGTATATCTGGCTATGTTTCATTATTGCAAAGAGGATTGGGTTTTAATAAAGCAATAAATATGTGGCAGCTTGATTTTAATATTTCAAAATATGTTACGGTTGCTAAAAATCATTTTTCTGTTCAGCTGTATGGTAAATTAAAATCACCCACTAATCAGCCATTTTATAATTTGAAAGCTTTAGGTTATAGTGATTTTTATTTGCGGGGATTAGAAAATTATGTTGTGGATGGTGTGGCCAGTGGCCTGGCAAAATTTACATATCGCAGAAAATTGTTGCATGTATTATTGCCAACACTTATTAAGAGAAATGGATTTACTTATCACATCCCTATTAAAATTTATGCCAAAGCTTTTGGTGATGTTGCTTATTCTTATTTGCAAAATCCTGTTAACACAATACTGAATAATAAAATGATTTATACCGGTGGTTTTGGAATTGATATAGTTACTTTCTACGACTTTCAGTTGAAAATTGAATTTAGTTTTAATCAATTGGGCCAAAACGGATTATTTTTACATACACAAAAAGAATTATAGGCTAAGACAAATATTATGCGGGTTGCCATATACAGCAGAGGAATAGAAAAAGAACAATTGGAAGATGTTCGAAGTTTATTTAATGAATTAGCGGCTTCTTCTATTACACCAGTTTTTTTTCAACCTTTTTATGAACAGGTTAAAGCAGTACTTTCATTAGACACATCTGATGAAGTCTTTAATTCCTTTTATGACTTGGATGAAAGCATTGAATGCTTAATCAGTTTAGGCGGTGATGGCACTTTGCTGGATACCGTAACTTTAGTAAGGGCTAAAAGTATTCCGGTGCTGGGAATAAATTTTGGACGGTTAGGTTTTTTGGCAAGCATCGGCAGAAACGAAATTGCAGATGTAGTTAAAGCATTAGAAAGCAGAACTTTTGTAGCTGATAAAAGAACATTAATCCATTTGGATTCCAACATACCTTTATTTGGTGAAGTTCCTTATGCCTTGAATGAGTTTGCTATTCAAAAAAGAGACAGCTCCTCGATGATGAAAATTCATACGTATTTAAATGGTGAGTTTCTGAATACCTATTGGGCAGATGGAATAATTGTGGCTACACCCACGGGAAGCACAGGATATTCGTTGAGCTGTAATGGGCCAATTGTTTTTCCGGATTCAGGAAGTTTTGTAATAACTCCGGTGGCGCCTCATAATTTAAATATCCGGCCAATTGTGGTTCCTGATAATACAATTATTTCTTTTGAAGTAGAAGGCAGATCAGATCATTTCATTTGTACGCTTGATTCCCGTAAAGAAATTGTTGACAAAACAGTACAGCTGGCAGTGAAGAAAGAGGAGTTTTGTATAAGCCTTGTCCGGCTTAATGAGAATAATTTTCTGCAAACCCTCAGAAATAAATTATCCTGGGGGCTGGATACAAGGAATTAATACACAAGATTCTTAGAATTTAGGCGTTTATATTCTATATTTCGGAATTAAATAAGGTAAAGGATGAGGAGTTTAAAAGTTGTACTTATTACCATTTCTGTTTTTGTACAAATCATAGCTAATCAGAACAAGGCAACTGCCCAAAACATGTACAGTGGAATGCGGCATGATGGTGAATTTGGGATTGCCTTAGGGGCTGCTCATTATTTTGGAGATATTAATACCCGTGGCAAAATCAATCGCCCTAAAATTGCATTTGGAGCTTTTTATAGAAAGCAATTTGGTGATTATGTGGCCGGAAGATTATCGGCAACATTTGCGCAGGTAGGATACTCTGATGTATATAGTAAAAATGAATTTCAAAGGCTTCGCAACCTGAGTTTTAACAGTAACATTTTTGAAGTGGCTTTACAGGGTGACTTCAACTTTTTTAAGTTCAATCCTATTGATCCTGATTACCGGTTTACACCATACGTTACATTGGGTGTTGGCGTTTTTGGATTTAATCCATATACATATCTTGGTGGAAAAAAATATTATTTGCAACCATTAGGTACAGAAGGACAAGGAACAACTGCCTATCCGGATAGAAAAAAGTACTCCCTAACAGCGCTTTCTTTTCCATTAGGTGTTGGTATCAAATACAGTATAACTGATCAGATGAATATTGGATTTGAGATTACTCACCGGTTTACCACAACTGATTATCTTGATGACGTAAGTAAAACGTATGCAGGCGCCCAGGTTTTTAAAGACCCTATAGCCCAAAAATTGCAGGACAGGTCTTATGAGTTTGGTACACCAATAGGAGCAGCAGGCAGGCAAAGAGGCTTTAGCGGACAAAAAGATCAATACGTTACAGCAATGATTAGTATAACATTTAATCTTTCTTCTTACAGTTGTCCTTCCGCCAGGTAATTTAAATCGATTCACCTTTTACGTACCTGGATGGAACAATTAATTCCTGTACAGAGGTTTGTCCTTTAAAATAATTAATCATTCTGCTAAAAGCCAGTTTTCCCAATTCCATGCCACTGGTTTCTATATAGGTTATTTCCGGGTCAAATAATTGAGGAATAAATCCATTGCTAATAGCAATTACAGCAATCTTTTGGGGAACAGTAATTTTTAATTTTTTTATTGCTTTCATAGCACCGGTCAATATTTCATCGCTCATGCAAAACACAGCATCGGGGTTGTGATGGATGATTTCTTTTTCAGTTTCGGTTACTGCTTCCTGAGTTGAGCTGACAAAAGATAAAATGACATTAACTTCAGGCACATTTTTTTGGAGATATTCAGTAAAAGATTTTGATCTTTTTTTGGTGATAGAAAACTCTTTATTTCCGAATAAGGCGAGCACTTTTTTGCGCTTACTTTTTTGTATTGCTTCAGCCGCCATTCTTGCGGCTTCTTCATCTGCCATCCTTACTTTATTGCAGTTCTCCGCCTCTGGTACTTTGTCAAAAAAAATTACAGGCACTCCATTTTTTTCAATCTTTAAAAAAGGATCAATATTTTTTGTTTCGGGGCTGATGGCAATAAATAAACCAGCTATATGATTAATACGGCAAAGCTTCAGGTTTTGCAGTTCAATGTTTGTATCATCACCTGATTGCAGAGTAAGTAATGTATATCCGTGTTTTCTGCTTTCATCCTCTAATGTGGTTAAAACAGACGTATAAAAATAATTTGATAAAGCTGGTACTATAAGGCCAATTATTTTGCTGGTATTAGTTCTTAAGCTAATAGCATGGGCATTAGGCTCATAATCCATCATTGCAGCAAGTTCCTGAACTTTCTTTTTTGTTTTTTCAGATATATCCGGATGATTTTTTAATGCCCGGGATACAGTAGAAACGCTGATGTTTAGCAGAGAAGAAATTGACTTTAAAGTTGTAGGTTGACCCATGTATGCAAATTAAAACAAATAATTTTTTTCACTTCAATCATTTTCGCAAACGTTTGCGAAATCCGTTGTTTTTTAATCAAATAAAAGTTGTTGTTTAAATAATTTATATATGTCTTTTCAAAGCCTAAACGTAGCAATGGATATTTAAATTGATACAAACTTCAGGATGCTTGCCAGTATTGCATTTGAGCAGCGATTTGCACTTTTATGTTGTCATTATTTAAATAAAAAAAATGTGGCTAATAGACGTTAGTGAGATGTGAAAGAATGTTTGTAAACAATAGAAATTAATTTTGTGGTGATTTAACATTGATTTAATTTTCCGATATAAATCACTCGATTATGACCCCCAAACAACTGCTTGCAATTATTGCATTGCCCGTTATGCTTTTATGCAGTCAGGCAGCATATGCGCAAAACAAAACAATTTCAGGTAAAGTAACTGATTCAAAAGACGGAGCCCCCATCAGTGGCGCCAGTGTTCAGCCGAAGGGCACTAAAAAAGGTGTTACTACGGGTGCTGACGGTTCATTTAAAATTTCTGTAGATGCTAATGTTACCAAACTGGTGATTTCATCAGTTGGTTATGGATCACAGGAAGTTGACATTTCAGGTAAATCTGAAATCAGTGTTTCTTTAACTGTAACTAACACTTCATTAAATGAAGTGGTAGTGGTAGGTTATGGTACACGAAAAGTAAAAGATGCTACAGGTTCTGTAGCGGCATTGTCTTCAAAAGATTTTAACAAAGGTGTTATTTCAACACCTGAGCAATTATTACAGGGACGTACCCCTGGTGTGATAGTTTCTCCCGCCAGTGGTGAGCCTGGTGCGGCTGCTACTATTAACATCCGTGGTACTTCTTCTATCCGTGGTAACCAGGAGCCACTGTACATTATTGATGGAGTTCCGGTTACATCAAGTGATGGTATGCTGGCTGGTTCAAGCGGTATTGAAGGTTCCTCAACTCCAAAAAATCCGCTCATATTCTTAAACCCCAATGATATTGAAAGCATGAGCATTTTAAAAGATGCTTCTGCTACCGCTATTTATGGTTCAAGGGGTGCGAACGGGGTTATTATCATTACTACAAAAAGCGGTAAAGGCAAAAAGGGAAGTTTCCAGTTTGGTGCTTCTACCAGCGTTTCCTCTATAGCAAGCAGATACGACTTGTTAAGCCCATCTGCTTTTCTTGCTGCTGTTAAAAAAGCAAATATAGATGCAGGCACAAGCCCTGCTGCTGCTGCTGTGGCTGTAAAGAATGTTGATAAAGGATATAACACAGACTGGCAAGACCAGATTTATCGTGTGGGGGTTAACCAGAACTACAATTTAGGCTGGGGATTTGCCCGCAAAACAACTTCATTGCGTTTAAGTGGTTCTTATGACGATCAGCAAGGGATCATTAAGAACAGCAGTTTAAAGCGGTTGACTGGAAGAATGAACTTAACTCAAAAATTCCTGGATGATAAACTGAAGTTTGATATTAACGCTACCTATTCAAACATTAAAAACTCTTATCCTCCATTAACGAATAATGCTGGTTACCAGGGTAGCTTAGTTGGTGCGGTTATTGGTTTTAATCCAACTGCGCCAGTATTTAACCCAGATGGTTCTTATTACGATCCTAAAGATGGTAATCGTAACCCGGCAGAAATGTTAGCTTATTTTGATGATAAAGATGTTACTAATCGTTTTCTTACCAGTGTTAGCGGCTCTTACACAATCACCAGTGGTTTAGTATATAAAGCTACTTTAGGTTATGATAATTCAAAAACTGAAAGGCTTTCATTTGCAGACCCACGTTTAAGTACTAATGCATTTGGCGGAACTGTAAATGTATTCGGAAAAGATTTGGGTAACCAAATTGAGGGTAATGGCAGAACTACAAAACAGAACCTTGATTTAACTACTTTACTGGTTGAACATACATTAACGTATGATAAAACATTTAAAAATGGTCATGTGTTAAATGCTGTTGGCGGTTTTTCTTATCAAAAAACTACCACAGATTATAAAGGTAAGGTAGGTTGGGGATTAGCAACACCAGTTTCAAAACCAACTGATGTATTTGTAAAAGACTTTAATAACTTTAAGAACTATTATGATTTTGTGCCTGGAAACTCACAATATGAGTTGCAATCTTATTTTGGTCGGGTGAATTACACAATTGCCGACAAGTATTTATTTACAGGTACTGTTCGTGCAGATGGTTCTTCTAAGTTTGGTAAAAACAACAAATACGCTGTTTTCCCTGCGTTTGCTGCAAAATGGCGTTTGTTGAAAGAAGGATTTGCAAAAGGATTGGATAAAACATTCAGCGACCTGAGTATCCGTGCAAACTTTGGTGTAACAGGTAGCCAGGAAGGTATCGGTCCATACGATGCGGTTGACTTACAGCAAACATGGATTGGTAACTCAGGACAAAAAGAAACAGTTTTAGTACATACTGGTAATCCTGATTTAAAATGGGAACAAGCTCAAACAACAGGTGTTGGTATTGACTTTTCTTTATTCAATAACAGATTAACAGGTACGGTTGATTATTACTATACAATCAGAAAAGATATTCTTTTCTACGGACCAACTCCGGGTGGTTTCGCTCCTACCAGTAACTGGTTTATTAACTTACCCGGTAAAGTATATAACCGTGGTGTGGAACTTGGCTTAAACTACAAAGCAATTGATCGCAAAAACTTTAAGTGGGAAATTAACTACAACATGACCTTTATTAAAAACCATGTTGAAGGTTTAAATGTTACAGTAAATACTGGTGCTGTTAGTGGTCAGGGATTGTCTGGTGCTTATGCCCAAACCTTTGCTAATGGCTATCCATTATTTACCTGGAAAATGCCAACTTTCCTTGGCTTTGATGGTAATGGAGATGCCCGTTATGCAAACGGTGGTAAAGATGAATTACAAGGTAGTGCACTGCCTAAATTCCTGGCAGGTTTGAACAATACTTTCACATGGGGTAAATGGAGTGCAAGTGTGTTTGTAAATACAGTAAGAGGTTTCTGGGTTTATAATAATACTGCCAATGCTTTGTTGCTGAAAGGAAGTATTAAAACAGCCCACAACGTAACTTATAATGTGGCAAACAGTAATGAAGATCCTATCAACCCGGGTAGTGTATCTACCAGGTTTTTGGAAAAAGGAGATTTCATCAGACTTTCAAATGCCAGTCTTTCTTATACATTTAACATGAAGAGTAAAACTATTCACTCTTTAGCTGTTACATTGTCCGGACAAAATCTGGCTTTATTCACCAAGTACTCTGGATTAGATCCTGAAGTTAACGTTGATAAAGCAATCAACGGATTCCCATCCCGTGGATTTGACTATACAGGTTACCCTAAACCAAGAACTTTCACCCTTGGCGTAAATGTTGGATTTTAAAAAACTCAAAATCATTAAAAATGAAAACAGTCATTAAAAATTATTTTGTACAAATTGCAGCATTTACAGTTCTTCTGACAGTTGCTTCTTGTACAAAGCTGGATCAAAAAACAAAAGATCCTAACTCAATTGCTACACCACAAGCTGGTACAGCACCTGCACCTTCATCACTGTCAAAAATTTATGAACAACTTAACCAATTGTTAGGTCAGGGTAATTCCTATGCTATGCAGGAACATACTACAGATGAAATCCTCGGGCCTACCCGTGGTACAGACTGGGATGACTTTGGGACTTGGCGTAAGTTGCATCTCCACACATGGGATGGTTCTCACAACCAGATCAATGATACGTGGAATGGTTTAAACGGAGCTTTATTCCAAACAACATTGTTAGCAGAATCTTCATCATCACCTGCTGCTGATGTTGCGGCTGCCAAATTCTTAAGAGCTTATTTCACTTATATGGCCTGCGATTTGTTTGGCCAGGTACAACACAGACCTGCAACAGCAGCTGCGAATGTGATTCCTGATGTATATACACGTTCACAAGCCTGTGATGCTATCATAGCTGAACTGGAATCAATAGTTAACGTATTACCTTCATACAATCATAATAACAGAAACCTTGCTACAAAAGAGGCTGCAGAATTTTTGTTAGCTAAAACTTACCTCAACAAAGCTGTATATAAGAATGACCCAACAAAACCAGCCGGGCCTTTTACTTTTAACCAGGCAGATATGCAAAAAGTGGTTACTTATTGTAATGCTATTATAGCTAATTCTTCATTAGCATTAAATAGTAGTTACTGGGATAACTTTAAATGGGATAATGGTACCAAATCAACTGAGAACATTTTTGTTCGTCAGAACAGTGGTGGTATCAATGTGGTTTGGGCTACAGCTATGGGCTTCCATTACAACCAGGCCCCAAGCGGCTGGAATGGTTTTACTACTCTGGCTGACTTCTATAACAGCTTTGAAGATGGCGATGCCCGTAAAGGGATGGCTTTAGCTGGTTATACTGATAAAGTTGGTAGCAATGTTGGTTTTTTAGTAGGTCAAATTCGCGGGCCTCAGGGTGGTAAAATTGGTAATACTGTTGTTGATCTGAAAGATCGCAGTGGTAACCCATTAGTATTTACTTCTGATGTGAGCTTATTCTTCTCTACTGAAACTAAAGGTATTCGTACAGTTAAATATCCTTTAGATCCTTCTACTATTAATGATGGTGGTTGGAGTAGCCAGAACGAATATGTATTCTTCCGTTTAAGTGATATTTATTTAATGAAAGCTGAAGCTATTTTAAGAGGTGGTTCAGATGCTCAAACTCCTTTGCAATTAGCAAATGCTGTTAGAGCTAACAGAGGCTTAGGAAATCTTGCTTCAATTGATTTACCGGGGCTTTACAAAGAAAGAGGTCATGAATTGTACCTGGAAGCCTGGAGAAGAAACGATATGATTCGCTACGGAAAATTCAATGATCCTGTAGGCGAAAGACCAGTTGCATCTGATGCATCAAGATCTGTATTCCCCATTCCTAACATTGCATTATCATCAAATCCTAATCTTAAGCAGAATTACGGTTATTAATATTGCAACAATATATTTTGTTAAAGGCCATTTTAATTAATGGCCTTTTTCTATTTTTAATTATGAATTTCAGGTGGATCAGCAGGCTTTTCATTTTCGTTTTTATTTTTTCCTGTCAACAAAAAAATGAAAAGACCTTATTCAGTTTAGTGGACAATTCAAATATTCATTTTACTAATAAGCTTGAAGAGTCAAAGGCAGTTAATGTTTTTAATTACCGTAATTTTTATAACGGAGGCGGAGTTGCTACTGGTGATTTGAACAACGACGGGCTTCCCGAAGTTTTTTTTACAGCTAACCAGGGGCCCAATAAACTTTTTTTGAATAAAGGAAATTTTCAGTTTGAAGATATTTCAGAAAAAGCCGGATTTGGCAATAAAAAACAATGGAGCACAGGAGTTGTATTTGTTGATATAAATGCTGATGGCTGGCTGGATATTTATGTGTGTAATGCCGGTAATATGTTTGAGCCTGCATTAAGAAAGAATCAACTCTTTATTAATAATCATGACCTCACATTTACTGAGAAAGCCCACGAATATGGCCTGGATAACGATGGATATTCCACGCAGGCTTCTTTTTTTGATTATGATTTAGATGGTGACCTCGATTGCTTTTTGGTAAACAATAGTCCCATTCCTGCTAATACACTTAATTATGCTAATATGAGAGACCTGCCTGCTGATCAATGGCAGGTGGCTGATTTTTTAAAAGGAGGGGGAGATCATTTATACAGAAATGATAATGGAAAATTTACTGAAGTAACCAAAGAGGCGGGCATCCATGGAGGATTAATTAGTTTGGGCTTAGGTGTAACAGTTGGCGATGTTAATAATGACGGATACCCGGATGTATATGTATCCAATGATTTTTTTGAAAAAGATTATTTATACGTCAATCAGCGTAACGGAAAATTTATTGATGAATTAGAGCAACGAATACAGCATACCAGTTTATCCTCCATGGGTGCTGATATTCAGGATATCAATAATGATGGGTACCCAGATATTTTTACTACTGATATGCTCCCTTCTGATGACTACCGCTTAAAAGCCAACACTTCTTTTGAAAATTATGATGTATTTAAATTAAAACTTAACCAGGGCTTTTATTATCAGTACACGCAAAATGCATTACAGGTAAATAATGCCGGGGAAAATTTTTCAGAAACGGCCTTCTATAGTGGTGTAGCAGCAAGTGACTGGAGCTGGGGTGCTTTGATGTTTGACGCAGATAATGATGGGTTAACTGATATTTATGTTTGTAACGGTATTTATCATGATGTAACAGACCAGGATTTTATTGATTTCTTTGGAAATGATGTAGTACAACAAATGGTAATAAGCGGGAAAAAAGAAGATGTTACGAATGTGATTGATAAAATACCTTCTAACCCAATTCCAAACCAGGTTTTTCATAACAAAGGACAATTGCATTTTACAGATGAAAGCAAATTATGGGGCTTTACAAAACCATCTTTTTCCAATGGGGCCAGCTATGCAGATTTGGATAATGATGGAGACCTTGATTTAATCATCAACAATGTGAATGAGCCGACAATGATTTACCGTAATAATAGCCGGGAATACAATCATAACAATTATATTACTTTAAACTTAAAGTATAAATCACCTAATACATTTGGTATTGGTTCAATTATTAAAATATTCAGCAATAACCAGGTTATTTCCCGGCAAATAATTCCCAGCCGCGGGTTTCAATCTTCCATAGATTATAAGCAGGTAATAGGACTTGGAAATAGTAAGCCTGATTCCGTTACTATAACATGGCCTGACCAGTCAATAACAAGTATTGTGCATCCTGCGATAAATCAACAATTACAGGTTGATTACAATAACAGTATTAAAAATCATTATGCAATAAATGAGTTAAAACAGGATGTGCTGTTTGATTCTGTTAAAACAGTTTTTGATAAACATACAGAGGACGATTATGTTGACTTTTATTTTGAGCGAAATATTCCATTCATGCTATCGAAGCAGGGACCAAAAGCAGCAGTTGGTGATGTAAATGGAGATGGCCTGCAGGATGTTTTTATTGGAGGAACAAAAGATCAGGCAGGGCAATTGTATTTACAAACAGCCGATGGTTCCTTTGTAAAAAAAGAAGTGCCCGACCTGAAAACATACTCATTTAATGATGTAACAGCTACTGTCTTTTTTGATTGTGATAATGACGGGGATTTAGACCTTTTTACAGGCGGAGGCGGCAACTTTGCCGATGGAGCAACAGGAAGTTTTCAAAGTCAGCTTTTTCTCAATGATGGTAATGGCAACTTTACTTTAAGCAGGGGAGCAATACCATTAAATTCTACTAACACCGGTGCTGTTGTATTGCTGGATTACGATAAAGACGGATTTATGGATTTATTTGTAGGTAGCAGAAGCGTACCTCAAAACTATGGATTAACCCCCGGCAGTTATTTATTGCATAATGAACGAAACGGGAAATTTACAGATGTTACTTCAAAAGTAGCTCCTGCATTTTCTAACGCCGGCATGATTACGGCAGCAGAATATGCCGATGTAAACGGGGATGGTAAAAAAGAACTGATTATTACCGGTGAATGGATGTGTCCTAAAATATACTCTTACAACGGAACTACCTTTAATGAAATTACAACCGGGTTAGAAAATCATTTTGGATGGTGGCAGTCAATGGCCATTGCGGATGTGGATGGAGATGGTGACAATGATTTGATATTGGGAAACATTGGTGAAAACTTTTATCTGAAACCAGACAGTAGAAACCCTGTGAAAATATGGATTGGAGATTTTGATAAAAACGGAACCGAAGATAAAATCATCACAAGGACTATTGATAAGAAAGATATGCCGGTATTTAATAAAAGAGAAGTGACTGAGCAAATCCCTTCTTTAAAAAAATTAAATCTGAAACATCACGAGTATGCCAGTAAAACAGTGCAGCAATTATTGGGAGATGAATTAGGAAAAGCGGCAGTTAAACAAGTTAATTACCCAGCTACCTGCATTGCTTTTAACGATGGCAAAGGGAAATTCACTATTAAAACATTGCCCGGCATGGTTCAGCTTTCCTCAGTTAATGCAATAAAAGTAATGGATGTAAATAATGATCATTTTCCGGATATTATAATGGCAGGCAATTTTTTTGATATGTTACCACAGTTCTGCCGCTTAGACGCCAGTTACGGACAGGTGTTACTGAATGATGGAAAAGGTAATTATAAAGCATTGCCATATACACAAACCGGCTTAAATGTAAGCGGGCAAACAAAAGATATCCAACTTATAAAAATTAAAAAAGATAACTATCTCCTGTTTCTTGAAAACAGCGACTACTCCAAATTGTATAAATTAAATTCAAAGTAATAAGAAGACTTAATTGAAACAGAACAACATTAAAAAAAGCAGTTGAAGAAAAGTTTGACAATAAAATCAATTTATTTAGTTACCGGAGTTTTGTTGCTGCTGTCAATAACCTCTTGTAAACAAAAGAAACAGTTGCAATCGCCAATATTTAAAACATTAACTGCAAAAGAAACGGGTATTGACTTTTCTAATAAATTAAAACCTACACCTGAGTTTAATCTTTTTTCTTACATGTACTATTACAATGGGGCAGGAGCAGGTGCCGGTGATTTTAATAATGA
The DNA here is from genome assembly GCA_016200915.1 of Sphingobacteriales bacterium. Lineage (GTDB taxonomy): Bacteria > Bacteroidota > Bacteroidia > Chitinophagales > Chitinophagaceae > AWTP1-9. Next base: position 53,079 of record JACQDV010000037.1, on the reverse strand, counting down.
TGGGTTGATTGATTTGTTTTTTTCCGCTAACCAGGGTGATAATAAACTTTATTTAAACAAAGGGAATTTAAAATTTTCTGATGTAACTAAACAGGCCGGCATTCCACAGGATGGTGGATGGAGTACAGGTGTATCAGTTGTTGATATAAATAATGATGGCTTACTGGACATCTATATTTGTAAAGTAGGCCATTATAAAGTGCTGAATAGCCGTAACCAATTATTGGTTTGTAAAGGCATTTCTAAAGAGGGAATTCCTTATTATCAGGACGAAGCAGCATTATATGGACTTGATTTTGCCGGCTTCAGTACACAGGCTGCCTTTTTTGATTATGATGGAGATGGCGATTTAGATATGTTTTTATTAAACCATTCAGTTAATCATGATGGTAACTATGCACCCCGCAATAATTTCATTAATACCTTTGATTCATTGGCGGGTCAAAAACTTTACCGTAATGATGTTGTATTTGATAATAATAAAGCGCCGCACGGAAAATTTACTGATGTAACAAAGCAGGCCCATATTAATGGAAGTAAAATAGGATATGGGTTGGGGGTGGCCGTTGCTGATATTAATCTTGATGGCTGGCCCGATTTTTATGTGGGTAATGATTTTCACGAGAATGATTATTTATATATCAATCAAAAGAACGGAACATTTGAGGAGGAGAGTAACAAACGAATCATGCACACCAGCCAGTTCAGCATGGGTGTTGATGTGGCCGATGTAAATAATGATGCTTATCCTGAAATTATTTCGATGGATATGCTGCCGGGAGATCCCTATATTCTGCGCCGTTCTTTAGCAGAAGATGACTATAATATTTTCCTGGAGAAACTTTCCTATGGCTACAATTACCAGTATGCCCGTAACAATCTTCAGTTCAATCGCCGCAATGGTTTGTTTACTGAAACAGGACAGTACTCCGGTGTATTTGCTACTGACTGGAGCTGGAGTGCTTTATGGATGGATTTTGATAATGATGGTATGAAAGATTTATTTATCTCCAATGGCATACCCAAGCGGATGAATGATATTGACTATATCAATTTTGTTTCTAATGATGAACTGCAGCAAAAACTGAGAGAGAACAGGCTTGGGGAAAAAGACATGTCTCTTATTAATAAATTCCCTGAAATAAAATTGCCAAATAAGTTTTATGAGAATAAAGGGAACATGTTTTTTAAGGATGTTACTGATAGCATTGATAATAACCAGCCTTCTTTCTCCAATGGAGCAGTTTATGCCGATCTCGACAATGATGGCGATTTAGATATTGTTACTAATAATATTGATGAACCTGTTTCTGTTTATGAGAATGTTAGTAATGATAAAAAGGATAAAACGTATGCCTCAGTAAAATTAACCGGCTCCCCTGCAAACATCAATGCACTTGGTTCAAAACTGGTTTTGTTTGCCGGCCAGGAAATTCAAACATATGAAAACAGTCCTGTGAGAGGTTTTCAATCAAGTATGACAGGCCCTGTGCATATAGGGCTTGCTAATAAAAAAATAGACTCAGCCTTTTTAATATGGCCGGATAATTCATATCAAAAAATTGAATTGACCATAAATAAACAATCTTCTTTTCAATGGAAAGCGGGATTGCCCAAATTCAATTACAATGTAATTACCTCTTATTATAAGAATATCACGAATGAAGTTTCAGATATAACCAGTACAACAGGTATTGCTTACAAACACCAGGAAAATTTATTTAATGAATTTAATCGTGAACCATTAATACCAAGAATGCTTTCAACAGAAGGCCCGGCTTTGGCAGTGGCGGATATAAATCATGATGGTTTGGATGATGTATTTGTTGGAGCTTCTAAAACTTTTCATAATGCTGTTTTTCTGCAGCAGCCCAACGGCAAGTTTGTAAAAACGCTTCAGCCAGATATGCTTAAAGACAGCATGTGGGAAAATACCAGTGCAACATGGGTTGATGTAAACAATGATCAGCAGTTGGATTTATTGATTGCCAGCGGAGGAAACGAATATTATGGAAACGATGAACACTTACTCCCACTGTTGTATCTCAACGATGGAAAAGGAAATCTTTCCCGCAAAAAGGATGCATTTGAAAATATCTATTTCACCCAAAGCAGTATAGCTCCATGTGATTTCAATAACGACGGCTATGTTGACTTATTTATTGGTGGCAGATGTGAACCATGGAATTATGGTTCAGTGCCACGTTCTTTTCTCTTATTAAATGATGGTACCGGCAAATTTAAAGACGTTACTAAAGAGTTTGCAGAAGAATTAATTAACCCGGGATTTGTTACCAGTGCACAATGGACAGATATAAATGCAGATGGAAAAAAAGATTTAATAGTGAGTTATGAGTGGGGAGGAATAAATGCATACATCAATAAAGGTAATAAACTTACTAAACAGGTTATTACTGATAAAAATGGCTGGTGGAACTTTGTGTTACCTGTTGATGTTGATAATGATGGTGACCTGGATTTTATTGCCGGCAACTTTGGTTTGAACAGCAGACTTAAAGCATCGGCAGATGAACCGGTGACCATGTACTATAATGACTTTGATGATAATGGAAAAAAAGACCAGGTGCTTACTTATTATTTGGGAGGACAGGAAATTCCATTTAACACCAAACAGGAATTGGAAAAGCAAATGCCTGTACTGAAGAAAAATTTTTTATATGCTGAAGATTTTGCAAAGGCCACATTGAACTCGTTGCTTGGAAGTGAAAAAATAAAGACGGCGGATAAGCTGACTGCCAACTATTTTTCCAATGCTGTGATCATTAATGAAGGCAATATGAAGTTTACCGTTAAAGCGCTTCCTTTTGAAGCGCAGTTAACTTCTTACAGAGACGCAACAGTGGTTGATGCTAATAATGATGGATTACCGGATATTCTGCTGGCCGGTAATTTCTACGGAAATAATATTGAAATAGGAAGACAGGATGGTGATTTTGGGTCGTTGCTGATTAATAAAGGAAAAGGAAACTTTGAATATAGCGGCTTAAATGGTGTTACTATTATGGGCCAGGCAAGACAAATTAAACCAATTCGTATAGCAGGTAAAACAGCGTATATCATTGCAAAAAACAATGATACCTTACAGGTATTACAGTTTAAATAAGCTCAGTAAAAAACAGGAAAATACAAACGGGTAATCCATTTGGTGGTATCTTTTTCCTGCATACGGTCTGTTACTAATTGCTGAAAAGGAATAGCAGGAGATAATTTCTGATGATCTAATACATAGTTGTTCATTTGCTGTTCCGCATCTTTTACAGCAGCAACACCACCTTTTATTTCACTGGTTAATATGAAACCCAATACCATTCTTTTTGTTATAAATTTATCATTAGGCGGAACGGGTACTGCAGTTGGAATGCCAATCATCGTCTCATAACTGTTAATGCCCGTTTGATTAACATTGAGCATAGGAAGGTCGGTTTGCTTACCGCCATTTTTTGCTATGTATTCTTTTGATGCGGTAATCATTCCATACACCTCTTCGGTAGTTGGATAATGATCAAAAGTATTTTTCAGCGATACTAAAGTTGAGTCTTTTACTTTGTCTCTGCTGATCTTCATTCCATATACATTCTCCTGCTGATCAAAATGCGCTTTCATTTCGCTGGTTAAACTTTTGATATTGCCGGCAAAAGGAGACCCGTTAATATAGTATAATAATTTTTTTACCGGGTTAGCAGGTAATATGCCGGCATACGTCCAGGTAAAATTGGATGAGTCCATTGATACAGGTTCAATTTGCAGGTTAGCTTTAGCAGAATCAACACCATTAAAAATTGTTGCATCAAAGCCATTCAATAATACTTTGTCTATCCTGTATGTAAAACCCTGGTATATGTACTGCGATTGACCTGTTTTCTTTCCGGGCCACCATTTCTGCCAATTGTTTTCATTTACAATAATGCGCATGGTAGCGGCATTATTACAGGTAACTAAAACTTTGTAACCGGAAGTTTTTACAGGAGGAATAAAATATACGGAAACAGCAAGCGCTGCAATTAATACTATAAAAACAAGTAACACTTTATTTTTCATAAACAATTTTAGAAAATCAAATTTAAAAGGAATTAAAAAATTATATGCCGTAAAATCAGACTGATTTTTTAATTAAATGTTATTGGCAGTAAATATTATTTAAATGGGGCATTAAATAACTGCCCTACTTTTTTTCCTTGTTCTTTTCCCTGCTCAATTGCTGAACGGTAATGAATACCTCCGTATAATCGGCTGATCCCTGCTTCATCGGCAGCAGCCTGTATGGAGCTGAAATTTCTTTCTAAACCGAGGTATTCTAATTCAGTTGTATCATGAAAGGGAACACTATCGCCAAAAATTTTTGATAATACTGTTGCGGCAGCAGCTGTAATTACACTGTGTCCGCTCGTATATTCAGGAAAAGGCGGTGTTTGAAGAAAAGATGTCCAGGTTGGTTCTAATTTTTCCCTGATCACTGTAATCGGTCTAACCATCCTGCTGCGATATTTCTCCTGCCAGCAGGAAATAAATCCATCGAATATGGCAGCAGCTGTAAGTGCATAGGTTCGGGCAGTTGTTATTTCATCAGTGTTAGTTTGTTTACAGAGAATGGAGATGATTCCCATCCAATGGCCGCCGGGTGTAGTTTTTTTAGTGGCAAACATTAAATGTCCCTTATGTTCCGTTACAAAAGGGTTATCATCCCAGTAATGAGCAATAGTGTCCTGTTGAGCTGTAATATTTTTACTTACGGTAAATACTTCCATTAACTCTTTGTAATAAACACTGTTTTTATCTAGGCTGTACGCAGGAGGCGGTGCTGGTTTAAACTGGGCGGCAGAATCCATCAGCAATGGCTTTATCAGCAGCCAGTGCGGTTCTGTTGCATCTGCATAATCCGGAGGTGTTTGCTGCCATTTTCCTTCTTCTTTAAATACACTGTACTTTGGCATACCTCTCGTTTTTTTGTAATTATCGTCTGCCGATCTTTTTAATATTACTGATGCAATAGTATCACCCAAACTAATTGAATTTTGATAAACAGTTTCAGTAAGGGTGCTTTCAAAATAGTCTAACATTCTTTTTTCAATAATATTAAAACTGTCTTTTGAAAAAGTTAATCCACGGGCAACTTTAAAAAATGATTTAACGGCAGCTAAATTAAAATCGTACTGCTTTGTTTTTTCTGGAAGAGGTATTTTATCAAATCCTTTTAATTGTGCAGTAATAGATGCTGCATTGGTTTTATATTTCAATGCTTCGTAGTAGGCAAGATTACTGTAAGCATAAATACGACTGGCAACTGGGGGAGTAAAAATATCATATACTATAACATCCGTTAACCGGTGCACACAATCATGCTGGACTGAACTGATATTAATTACTGCAGGTTTTTGTTTTTGATTACAACCAATACCGATGGATATTATTATTAAAATAAAACTCAGTTTTTTCATAATGAATACAGTTTACTGCGTTTTTATTGTTCTTTTTTGATTTTTATTGTTGGTAATTTCTACCGATGCAATAGCAGGATTTAGTAATACAAATCTTGAAGACTGGGAAAGAAAAGAGGAGCCATAGCTAAATTCTTCTTTCCGGTTTTGTCCGTTCTTTAAATGAATTATGACAGCTATATCATCTTTTTCCACAGGAATAAATTGATAATTATTTCCGGATGATAATACTTTTATTCTTCCCCCATTTTGTCCGGCGATCATGCACAGGCCGCCATTATTATTTAACTGCACAAGCGACTTGGCATTACCGGGCACATAAACGCCACTTTCAACGATTGATAATGGTGAAAAATTTCCTTTTCCATCACCTTTTAATATTAATCCGTTAAACGCATCGTAACGGCCAAGATACGGCGCCATTGAAAATTCATTTCCAACTAATGCAATATCTATATCGCCATCTCCATCAAAATCATTTACCTGTATGCCATAAACAGGTGCTAACTGTGCTTCTGCCGGTAAGGGATGCATTTCAAATTGCATATTCCCTTTGTTTTCTATCCAGCAGGTGTGAAAATTATTTACTGATAATTGCAAAGCATCTTTCATTTGTGCTTCAGTAAAAATATTTTTCATATCTGCTTTTGCATAGGAAGCATAATTAGGAAATCTTTCTTTCATAGCCGTCATCTCTTTAATAAAATCATCTCTTCCTGCTACCGGGAATTCATTCAATTCAGGATTGGATAAAGAAGCAGGTAACCAGGTGCTGAACACTGCATCAAAACTTCCGTTATTATCAAAGTCTTTGGCAATTACTTTTGCCGGATATTTTTCTGATGGTTGTATAAAACCATTGGTTCCATAATTGCCCACTACATAATCCATATCACCATCATTATCTATGTCAGCAACTGCTATGCTATTCCACCAACCTGTATCTGTTTTAAGTGAAGTGGTAACCGGAGAGAACTTCCCCTGCTGATTTTTTAGAATGGTTACCGGCATCCATTCTCCTGCTAAAATAAGATCAGGCCAACCATCATTGTCTGCATCACTCCACGCAGCATCGCTGATTAACCCAATATCAGTTAATGCGGGAGCTATTTCTTTTGTTACATCAGTAAACCTGATGATGCCGTTTTTACTGTCATTTCGTAAAATAAAACTGCTTACTGGTTTGGGATAACTGCCGGGCAGCACTCTGCCGCCCACAAATAAATCCAAATCACCATCATGATCATAGTCTGCAGCTTTTACACAACTCTTAGCTGTGTAATTTGGAGTTAATGCTGCACCATCTTCTTTAAAATTTCCTTTACCATCATTAATATAAAAATGATCAGCATAATCTTTTGAACCGGGTTCATTTTCACAGCCACCACTGGCAATATACATATCCAGGTCATTGTCTCCATCCGCATCAAACAAACATATACCGGCATCATCCTGGTATTTCTCCCCAACAGAATCAATTATTTTTTTAGGTAAGAACCTGCCTGCATCACCTTGTAAAAAAGCTGTGGCATAATATGGAGAACCACCACCAACTACCACATCATCTTTTCCATCACCATTAATATCACCTGCCGCCAGTACTGGCCCGTACTGACTTAGCTTATGCGGTAACAAACGCTGAATATTAAAATCAATAAAATCATACTCACGGAATATATAGTCAATACCGGATTGCCTCGTGAAATCGGTAAACCAGCTATTAGTTGCTAAAGGGTTTACCGGATTGGTTTCTGTAAGACTGTTCCGTTCATATTTAACAGTGATGGTTTGATTGCACAGAACATTTTTTACAACCTGTTTTTTTGCATTAAGCCAAACAACCACTACTGAATCAATGGTTGAAGCATCACCGGTTCCAAAGTGAGCTACATTTTCTATTGTTGACATATAACCTCTGTACGGAGTGTACTCATACACTTGTTGTTTGTTTTGGTAAAACAATTTAATAATAGCACCTAACCCATTTCTGTTAAGTGTGTCTCCCTGTAATTGTATGCGCAGGTAATTGGATTTTTTATCTTTATTATCATTTAAGGTATTTTCTAATAAAGAAGCTTCCATGTTGGTATTGTTGATCACTACATCCAAATCTCCGTCCCGGTCAAAATCAGCATAGGCCATGCCGGCAGAAAAAGTTGGATTATCCCATCCCCATTCTTTTGTTTTATCAGTAAAAGTTATATCGCCATTATTGTGAAAGATATTATTGGGGATTTTTACCGAAGGCAGTTGTTTCAGCATTTCCATTGCGGGTGTTCGGGCCATTGCATTGTTACGGTACGCAACAAAATCCATGTCAGACATATCGTTGGGTAACCCATTTGATATCATCAAATCACGGTAACCATCATTATCAACATCAACTAATAACGGTGCCCAGCTCCAGTCTGTTTGCGCCACACCGGCATAATAACCTACTTCACTAAATACAGGGTGACCAATGGAATCATTATCCATTATTTTAGGTCCGCGGTTTAATTGCAATGTATTTCGTACGTATTGATGCATGTATCCGTACTGAGCTGAGTTTTGATAGGTTTGATAAGTTATATCATTCAGCATCATCTTCTGGCGGTAATTATCTCTTGGCGACATATCCAGTTCAATAAGATCGGCCAGTCCGTCATTATTTATATCAGCAATATCATTGCCCATGGCGTTTTTACTGGTATGTTTAAAATAATCGGCACACTCATCAGTAAAGGTTCCGTTTTTATTGTTGATGTAAAGATGATTGTTGGAGAGATAATCATTACTCACATAAATATCTTTCCACCCATCGTTGTTAATGTCAACGATATTTACTCCGAGGCCATATCCTTCTATTAATATACCGGCCTGTTTTGATACATCTGTAAACACAGGATGTTTTAATGAATCGTTCCAGTCGTTTCTTAATAATTTATCCGTGTTGGGCCAGCTTCCATCTGTATGTATGGGCCTGAATTCGTTTGGATAAGTTCCATCCAATTCGTTTACCAGGATATAAGCATCCAAATCACCATCATTATCATAATCAAAAAAAGCAGTCATTTGAGTACTGGAATTATCTGCCAGTCCATATTCTTCTGCTTCTTCTTTAAAAGTTGGAATACCAGTTGTTTTATCTGCCCCCTGATTAATGTATAACAAATTTTTCCGGTCTTCTATGGGAAGTAAAACTGCCGCACTCACATAAATATCCATCAGCCCGTCATTGTTAATATCAATAATACTAACTCCCTTGCTCCAGCGGCCCATACCATTAACGCCGGCCTTATCCGTTACATCTTCAAACTGCATGTTTCCCTTGTTGAGGTAAAGTTTATTGGGCACCAGGTTACCGGTAAAATAAATATCGGGCAGGCTATCATTGTTAAAATCACCTATACCCACCCCGCCGCCATTATAGAGGTACTCATAGCGAAGTACATTGAGCGTATCATTCTCTTTTATGAGATTATTAAAGTGAATGCCGCTTTTTTCAGGAGATATATTTTTGAACAACGGATGTTTTTGGTTGCAGGAAATAATTACAAATGCAACCAGCACGGCAATGAGTGAATACTTCATTTTTTCTCTCGCAGTTTAGTGGAACTCCGGCAGAGGATTTACAAAATATTTTTACAGTAAATATATATTGTAATTTAGCCTCTCACAGATTTATAAAGGTCGTATGAAAAAGCAAATATTCTCTGTAATTCTTTCAACTTTTTTAATAACAGCTACTATAACGATTGCACAACAACCAGATACCTGGAAAATACAGGCAACAACCATTGACCCGGCTAATTATTACGGAATAACAGTAGCCAATGGCATGGTAGGTATTGTATCCTCACCAGAACCGTTTAAAGTAAAAGATGTAGTGCTGGCCGGGGCATACGACCTGTATGGCCGGGGAAGAGTGAGTAATTTCCTGCGCAGCTTTAACCTGCTCAATTCATATTTAGAAGTGGATGGAAGAAGAGTGGATAAGAACAATGTGAGTAATATGAAACAGGAATTAGATATGCGTCACGCCAGCTTTACTGCTTCCTTTACTATGGAAGATAAAGCACAAATCAGCTACACGTATTATTCTCTTCGGCATTTACCGTTTACAGTATTAATGGATGTGACGGTAACAGCAACAAAAGATATTACTATCACCGGCGCCAGTGTAATGGAAGCACCGGATGCATTAAAGGATGTACAGAATTATTACAATGAAATTGATCGTCCGCATACTACTATCAGCTTATTAACTTCTTCAGCAAAAAGCCCCACCGGTAAATTGCTGATGTGTGCTTCCAATTCCTTCATGTTTAGTGAAGCACATGGCAGTGAACCGAGAGTTATACATGAAATGTGGGATAATAATATGCACCTGGTAAAATTCAGCCGTAAAGTAAAAGCCGGAGAAACTTATCGTTATTCTATTGTGGGTTCATCTATTACCTCTGCTCATCATGATGATCCATTAAATGAAGCAGAGCGTATGACGATTTATGCCAAGCTACAGGGAAGAGATCGTTTAATAGAGTTTCATAATAAAGCATGGGATGAATTATGGAAGAGTGATATTATTATTGAGGGCGATGTACAAAGTCAGCAGGATGTACACAGCATGTTATATCATTTGTATTCATTCGTGAGAGAAGGCACTGCATTATCTCCTTCCCCAATGGGGTTAAGCGGATTGGGATATAATGGCCATGTGTTCTGGGATACCGAATTGTGGATGTATCCTTCCATATTAGTCTTGCATCCTGAAATTGCAAAAAGTCTTGTTGAATATCGTTATCAGAGATTGGAAGCTGCTAAACGAAATGCATTCAACCGAGGTTATAAAGGCGCTATGTTCCCATGGGAAAGTGCGGAGACAGGTGTGGAAGAAACTCCGGTATGGGCTTTAAGCGGACCATTTGAACATCATATCACTGCCTGTGTTGGAATAGCAGCCTGGAATTACTATTGTGTAACGCAGGATAAACAATGGCTCAAAGAAAAGGGCTGGCCGTTGTTATCTGCTACAGCAGATTTTTGGGCAAGCAGGGTAGAAAGAAACGGCCCCGGTAAATATGATATTAAAAATGTAGTAGCAGCAGATGAGTGGGCGGAGAATGTAGATAATAATGCTTTTACCAATGCAGCAGCTAAAGCCAATCTTCAATTCGCAACTGAGGCGGCAAAGATTTTAGGTATTACACCTGATGCCGACTGGATGAATGTGGCTAAAAATATTCCTATTCTTAAGTTTCCGGATGGAACCACTAAAGAACATGCAGCTTATAATGGTGAAGGAATTAAACAGGCAGATGTAAATTTATTAGCATACCCGTTAAAAGAAATTACCGATCCTAAACTAATAAAGAGAGACCTGGAATATTATGAGCAAAGAGTGCCTAATGAAGGAACACCGGCTATGACACAGGCTGTGTTTGCATTGTTATATGCAAGATTAGGTGATGGGGAAAAAGCTTATCACTGGTTTAAAGATGCATATATTCCCAATCTCAATCCGCCATTAAGAGTGATTGCAGAAACGAAAGGTGGAACCAATCCTTATTTTTCAACAGGTGCCGGTGGCATTATCCAGGCCATGCTGATGGGTTTTGGTGGACTGGACATTACTTCCCGGGGCATCATTCAGGTAAAATCAAAATTACCAACTGCATGGAAGAGTTTAACGCTAACAGGTGTTGGTACAGAAAAGAAAACTTTTGTAATAAAATAGGCTGTTTAACGCAGCTTTTCCGTTAAATCTTTTATCTTACAGGCGTAATAATAACTGCTTTGAGGAAGATTCTTGCAATACTCATCTTACTTATGCTGGCATTTAACTGGTTTGGTTACCGGTTAATGTTTAACTACATGCAGGAAAGAAAAGACAGCCAGCTCGAAGCAAAATTTGATAACAACTCCTACGACGAATCTCAATTAATAGAAATAAGGGTTCCGCTTAATATGCCTTACCAGAATAACTGGTCAGCTTTTGAACGTTATGATGGTGAGATCACTGTAAAAGGTGTTTTATATAAGTATGTAAAACGTAAAGTGGAAAACAATGAACTGGTATTGCTGTGCTACCCTAACAGCGATAAAATGCATTTGTTAAATGCCAGGGATGAATTCTTCAAATTAGCCAACGATTTTCAGCAGCATAACGATAGTAAAAAACCAACTGCACCCAATACAGAGTCATTTAAAAACTTTGTGACTGAATATGTGCCGCAGGAAAATAACTGGCAGTTGGATGCTTATGCTGTAACCAAGGGGTTATATATCGAGTATAATTTATCTTCACTTCCCGAAGGCCATTTGCCTTCACCTGAACAACCACCCGAAGTATAAGGGGGTCTGAGACGTTTATTCAGCACTGTAGAAAGGACGGCTGAACAACTTTTATATTTTAAAAGCACTTAATTAGATGAAATATTTATTGGCTGTTGCAGGCCTTTTGCTGGCTATGCAATCTTGTAAGCATACGGAAGGTAATTATTCAAAATTGACAAACGATCCTTTGCTGTATTGTAAAACAGTAAAGAAATTAAATGATATCGTACTGGAAAATAATTTCCCTCCCATGATAGCCTGCCGCAATTATGCGTATGCAAATATTGCAGCGTATGAATGTATTGCAGCAGGGGATAATAATTATCAATCTTTATCCGGGCAAATCAAACATCTTCCTGAAATGCCCAAGCCGGAAGCGGGAAAGAAAATTGATTTTCATTTAGCTGCTTTATTTTCTTTTACTAAAGTAGGTAATGCGGTTACTTTTCCTGAAGGCAGCATGATGGGTTATTATGCTGATTTAAAACACATGGCTGATTCGGCAGGAATGCCTTCAGATGTATTGGAAAACACTATTGCTTTTTCTGATACCATTGTTGGCACCATCATGAAATGGAGTAAGAAAGATAATTATGCGCAAACAAGAACAGCTTCTAAATATACCGTTACCGATTCTCCCGGAAGATGGATTCCTACTCCTCCTATGTATGCACAGGCAGTAGAACCACACTGGAGAGAAATAAGAACATTAGTGCTTGACAGTGCTTCACAGTTCATGCCCGTTCGTCCTCCTAAGTTTGATGTTACTAATAAAAGCAGCGAGTATTATAAATACATGCTGGAAGTTAAAAACGTAGGCGACAGTTTAACAGATGAACAAAAACATATTGCTGATTTCTGGGATGATAATCCATTTAAGTTAAATGTAAGTGGCCACGTAATGTTTGCCACCAAACGTTTTTCACCTCCCGGCCACTGGATGAATATTGTAGGTATTGGAGCTAAAGCAGCACATGCAGACTTTGCTACTGCCGTAGCGGCGTATGCAAAAACGAGTATTGCTGTATTCGAAGCTTTCATCAGTTGCTGGGATGAGAAATACCGCACCAATTATGTTCGACCTGAAACAATCATCAATAAATATGTTAGCGCTGAATGGCGTCCTTATATTCAAACCCCTCCGTTCCCTTCTTATACCAGCGGTCATGCTACTAACTCAGCAGCAGCAGCCGAAGTAATGACAGAGTTTTTTGGTGATAATTTATCTTTCACCGATACGTCATTACTGGAGTTTGGTATTCAGAACAGGGAGATTAAATCTTTCCGCAGTGCAGCGAAAGAAGCCGCCATGTCAAGGTTGTATGGTGGTATCCACTATCGGTTTGACAATGAAAATGGTGCTGTAGCCGGAAAAAAACTTGGTGAGTTTGTGGTGCAACGTCTCCACATGAAGAAGAAATGATTTATTGAAACCAACTAATTAAAATTTTTCAGCAATGAAAATAACATTATGGTACCCTGTTACAGGCAGGTTATCTGTTCTAAGCATATTATTTTCCGTCTTATCTATTACCGCAATGGCACAAACAGATGCTGATGCCATAATGATGGAAAAAAATAATTTTTGTACCGGCGCCATGTATAGTTACAGCAGCTGGAAAAATTATTGGGAAGGAACTTTTAAAAGAGATAATGCCAATTTTGGAACCGTTTCAACAAAGATGATTGGCATAATGGGTAACTATGGTATCAGCGATAAGCTGAATGTGTTGTTTAGCATTCCTTATGTACAAACAAAAGCAACGGCCGGAACATTGCATGGTCAAAAAGGTGTTCAGGATCTAAGTTTATGGATAAAGTATATGCCCTTTGAGAAAAAAATTGGGCCGGGCACATTATCATTATACGCCGTGGGTGGATTTTCTTTTCCGGTTACCAATTATGTAGTTGATTACCTGCCATTATCAATTGGCTTAAGAAGCAAAAATATTTCCCTGAGAGGCCTGGTAGATTACCAGGTTAAAAATTGGTTTGCCACCGCAGGGGTTACTTATATTAACAGGAGTAACATAAAGATTGACAGAGATTCTTACTATACAACAGAACTTCATTTAACTAATGAGGTAGATATGCCTGATGCTATGCAGTATCAGTTTAGAGCAGGCTGGAGAAGCGATCGCTTTATTGCAGAAGCAGTATTAAGTAACTGGACAACAATGGGCGGATTTGATATTACTAAGAATAACATGCCCTTCCCCAGCAATAAAATGAACATGACTGCGGTAGGTGTGAGTGGCAAATATAATGTGAAAGCAGTTGATGGTTTATCCATCATAGGAGGAGGTAACTATACTGTTGCCGGAAGAAATGTTGGACAGAGTACCGGCATTTACGGCGGTGTATTTTATATTCTGAATTTCAATAAAAAGAAAAAAACTACAGAACAATCATCTGATAAAAAATAAATGTATGAAAAAGCAAATATTATTTTCTCTGATAATGGTTGTGGGTGTTTCACTGGTGATGCTGCATTCCTGTACAAAATCTGTAGCAGGCAGAACAGATGATATATCCGCTTTGCAACCTTCTAAAACTGATGCTAACGCAGGTACATGGAAACCCATTTTATTAAATGCACCGGACGAATTTGCAGTGGCAGCACCAATAGCAACTAATTCGCCAGATTATATTGCCCAGGTAAATGAAATTAAAGCATGGCAAAAGAATATAAGTGAGAAAGAAAAAGAAATGGTGAAATACTGGAGTGCTGGTGCCGTGTTACGCTGGAACGAAATTTTGAGAGAACTGGTAGCCAAACATAATTTGCCACCATATCAAAATGCTGATGGAACCTATCCTTTTCCAAGTGCTAATAATCCATTAGCCTATCCTCTGTTTCCATTTGCCAACCCACCCTATGCAGCGAGAGCGTATGCTTATGTAAGCGCAGCGCAGTACGATGCTTTAGTTGCTGCTTATCACTACAAGAAATTATATAACAGGGCAGCTCCATATAATGTAGATGCCAGCATCAATGTAATGGTTAACAAATCAGATCTTCCCTCATATCCATCAGAAGATGCGGTAGTTGAAGGAGCTGCTGTGGAAATGCTGAAATTATTATTTCCCGGTGACCAGGATTTTATTCAGCAAAAAGCGACAGAACATAAAAATGCAAGAATCATTTCCGGCGCTAATGTAAGAAGTGATATTGATGCTGGTGAAGCATTAGGAAAAGCAGTGGCACAAAAATTTGTAACCAGGGCAAGAGGCGACAGGGCTGGTGCAGCTATAGGTAACCAGGCAGGATGGACACAATTAGAAAATGATGCTATAGCGAAAGGTGAAACTCCATGGTATAGTTTAGAAGTTCCTAAGCGTCCACCAATGCTGCCATTGTTTGGAAAAGTAAAAGCATTCTTATTTGATTCTCTCACAATGGTAACTCAAATTCGTCCGGGTCCGCCACCATTAGTAAAAAGTGATAAAATGAAACAGGAAACAGACGAAGCACTTGAGAATATAAAAAATGATACCCGTGAACATTACCGTATTGTACATTATTGGGCCGATGGTGTAGGAACTGCCACTCCTCCGGGGCATTGGGATGCCATAGCAGCGGAAGATTTTATAAAGAAAAATTACAGTGAGGTAAGATGGGCCAGAAATATGGCATTATTGAATATGTCATTAATGGATGCGGCCATCGTTTGCTGGGATGCTAAATATTATTATTTTAATCCGCGACCAACACAATTAAATCCCGCCATCAAAACACTTACAGGCATTCCTAATTTTCCTGCATATATATCAGGCCATTCAACTTTTAGTGGCGCTGCCGCTTCAATACTATCTTATATCATTCCTGAAAATGCAGATAAGTATAATGCCATGGCAAAAGAAGCTTCCCTGTCAAGAATGTATGCGGGTATCCATTACAGGGCAGATTGTGAAGTAGGATTAGTTACAGGGGGAAAAGTAGGCGCTTATGCAGTTGCAAGAGGAAATTCAGATGGAGCAGGTAATTGATATAATAAAAAGTTTTGAACAGTATAACCTATGAAGTTCAATTAATTTAAAATGAGACCCGGTCTCCGGGCCGGGAATCTCATCTTAAATTAAAAATATAAACAGATATGAGGAGATATTCAGATTATAGAAGACTTGCAGTAACGATAATATTTTCATTTATAGTAAGCATTGCTTCATTTGCTCAATCATCAGGCGAAAAGAAAGATAGCTTTCCTGAGAAAATATTAGATAGCGTAGTGATTATTTCCAGATTAAAGCAGTCAATCATTAAACAATTACCCGATGTAAAAGGTACCTATCTTTTTGTTGCAAAAAAATCTGAAGTAATTAATCTTGAAAAAGCAGATGTAAACAAGGTGGACAATAATCCTCGTCAGCTGTTTTCAAAAATACCCGGAGTATTTGTTTATGAAACAGATGGTAGCGGTAACCAGGTGAACATTGCAGCGAGGGGGTTAGACCCTCATCGCTCATGGGAAATGAATGTGCGGCATAATGATATAATGACTAATTCTGATTTGTATGGTTACCCTGCCAGTCATTTCAATCCACCAACCGAGTCCATTGAAAAAATTGAAATTGTAAGAGGAAGCGGAGCTTTGCAATATGGAGCACAATTTGGGGGAATGGTAAATTATATTACCAGAGAAGCGGATACGGCAAAAAAGATTTCATTTGAAACACAAAACGCTGCCGGAAGCTACGGCTTGTACAGTACCTATAATGCGATAGGTGGAAAAATAAAAAGACTTCAGTATTATGCTTATGCTAACTACCGCAAATCGGATGGATACCGGGATAACAGCAACTACAGATATTTCGCCAGTCATGTTCATTTGATTTATTTCCTTTCTTCTAAAATTAAACTAAGGGCAGAGTACAATTACATGGATTATCTTAATCACCTCAATGGAGGGCTAACAGATAAACAATTTTATGAAAATCCACGTCAATCTACCCGAAACAGGAATTATTACAGCCCAACAATTCATGTGCCTTCAATACAGTTTGATTATGAAGTGAACAAAAACACAACGCTCAATTTTATCAGTTCAGCTATTCTTGGTTCAAGAAACAGCGTACAATTTATTGCTTTATCAACAGTAGCAGATACATTTAATACGGCCATTAATTCATATAACCCGAGGCAGGTTGATATTGATAAATACCATAGCTATGCGCAGGAATTGCGGTTAAGGCATTTCTATCAATTCTTTTCGAAAAAAGCCACCCTGGTAACAGGTGTCCGTTACATAGATAATAATTTAGTACGTAAACAACTTGGCAAAGGAACCACAGGCTTTGATTATGATTTGACTTTAACTGACTCATTGTGGGGCAGAGACCTGACTTTTAAAACTAAAAACATTTCTGTATTTGCTGAAAACAGCTGGAACCCTTTACCCAAATTATCTCTTACAGCAGGTGTTCGTTATGAAAACGGTGATACAAAAATGCGTGGCACCATAAAAACTTACAACCCCGACGATTTGCCGGTAAACATTGCTCATCGTTTTATGCTTTGGGGTTTTGGCTCACAGTACAACATTACTGACAACATTAATGTTTTTGCTAACTGGGCACAAGCCTACCGGCCGGTAATTTTTGCTGATATTATACCAACTACCACACTCAATAAAGTTGATAAGCATATCAGAGATGCATTTGGATACAATGCAGAGGCGGGAATAAGAGGAAAGGTGAAGAATTTCCTTCACTTTGATGCAACACTATTTTACCTTAATTATCATAATCGAACAGGTAATATTGTTTTAACTGACAATAATAATCAAACATATTTCTTTAAGACCAATACAGGCAACTCGCATTCAAAGGGAGCAGAAGTTTATTTGGAAGTGCAGCCAATTAAATGGATTACCAGTTACAGAACAAAGTGGCAATTGTCTGTTTATTCTTCCACAGCTTATATAAATGCAAAGTATAGTAAAGGGACAGTAGTTGCAGGAGGTATTAATAAAGATATAACCGGCAACCGGGTGGAAGTGTCGCCTGAATGGATTACAAGAAATGGAGTACAGGTATCTTACAAAGGGTTTTCAAGTGTTGTTCAATACAGTTACACTGGCAGCGCTTTTTCTGATGCACTTAATACGGTAACACCTAACTCAAGCGGTACGGTTGGTAAAGTACCTTCTTACCAGCTGGTTGACTGGAATTTTACCTACCGTTTTTGCAGACGGTATAATGTTAAGTTATTAATGAATAACATTTTTGATAAACATTATTTTACTGAAAGGCCGGCATTTTTTCCGGGACCTGGTGGGTTGTATCCGTCTGATGGAAGAACAATTATTTTGTCTGCCGGAGCACTTTTTTGATGAAACGATAATTAACAACACAAAAGCAGTAGTATTATGACCATTTAAGCAGTTTTGAAGAGCAAAGCCCTGTTGTCTCTCAGCAGGGCCTTGTGTTGTTACAATATTCAATTATTGCATATGCCATATATATCTGTAGAAGAACATTTACCGGGAATAACCGGGTTACTGGAGTACAGAAAAGATACTGCTGCTCCTATTCGTGCATTAACACAAGTATTGCTGCGTGGCCCTTCTACATTAACAGAAGGGGAAAGAGAATTAATAGCCACCATAGTATCACATCGGAATAAATGTACGTTCTGCGTTACGGCACATACAGCAGCAGCTGATATTTTATTGGGCGAAGAAACTACTACTGCCCAAATAAAAGAAAATATCAGCACTTCGCAGGTTAGTGATAAAATGAAAGCACTGCTCACTATTGCGGCGCAGGTACAGGAAAGCGGAAAGAGTGTGACAACAGAATCAGTACAAAAAGCAAAAGATACTGGTGCATCAGATACAGAGATACATGACACTGTGTTAATAGCTGCACTGTTTTGTTTATACAATCGTTATGTGGATGGACTTTCCACCGTTACCCCAACTGACCCGGCCTTTTATAAAGGACTGGCTGAAAGATTAAAGAACAATGGGTATAATCGTTTACCACAAGGATACGATCATTTAAAAAAATAATAATGAACGCCGACGTTATTACAGGAAAGATAACTGCTTATCACTGGTTGTTATTCTTAATCTGTTTCCTTGGAACAGCATTTGCCGGTATGATATCTACGTTGATGTCTGTATATCTTCCGGTGGCTGTGCAGGATTTGTCAGGTTCAAAAAACGCAGAAGAACTAAATACTATTAGTGCTTATATCAACAGTATTTTTTTGTTTGGGGGAGCAGCCGGAGGTCTTCTCTGCGGTATCATATGTGATAAAGCAGGAAGAAAAACGGCTGTTATTTTTTCCATCGCCTGTTACGGAACATTTACTTTACTTACTGGCTTTATGCAAAACTGGGAAGCTGTTGTAGTGTGCCGTTTCTTTAGTGGAGTGGGGTTGGGTGCAGTATTAGTAAGCACTAATACTTTAATGATTGAAGAGTGGCCTGCAAAAACAAGAAACATTTTTGTTGGTATTTTATCCATTGGTATTCCTGTTGGGATTTTTTCAGCAGGTGCTGTTGATTATTTTGTTTCATCGTGGCGGCAGGCATTTTTAGTGGGTGCCATACCAATGATAATAGCTGTTATTTCTATTTGGGTTTTATCCGAATCAAAAAAATGGAGACAACAGGTAAATGATGCGACAAAAACAAATAAAAATATTTTTTCTGCTGATCAGCGCAGCAATCTTTTAAAAGGTTCTGTCATATTTGGTACAATGCTGATTGGTCTTTGGGCTATCTTTTTATGGATACCTACGTGGATACATCAGTTAGCTGTTAATACAGACGGACAAAAAGAAAGGGGCCTCAGTATGATGATGCTTGGCATGGGTGGACTTACAGGTGGATTTTTATCAGGCTGGCTGATAAATGCCATCGGTTCAAAAAGATCAATGCTTTTATGTTTTGCTGTATCCGCCATTTTATCAATTATTCTTTTTAAAACAAATGGCACCTTTTCACCGGTAATCTATTTTGAGATTATTATACTGGCATTATTCTTTGGTGCCAGCCAGGGAGTGTTATCTGTTTATATTCCCGATCTGTTTCCAACCCTGATAAGAGGAAGAGCCAGTGGCTTTTGTTTTAATATCGGCAGAATTATTACGGCCATCGCTGTTTTATTTGTTGGTGTGCTGGTAACAGTATTGGGAGGTTATGCCAATGCACTCTTCATTTTTTCACTGGTATTTGTATTAGGATGGGTCGTTACTTTTTTTGCAAACGAGAAAAAACAATAGTATGGCACATATAAAAGTTGATGAAGGTGTTCCTGGTATCCGCAGCTTAGTAATGTTCAGACCAGATACAGGACAATATTTATATGAGTTGGTGCAAATATTATTAAGAGGCGAATCCACATTAAGCGAAGCTGAACGAGAACTAATAGCAGCTTATGTGTCTAAAAGAAATGATACCATGTTTTGTATGATGAGCCATGCTGCAGCATCCCGGGAATTATATGGCAACAATAAAAATATTGTTGATGAAGTATTAAATGATATGCAGCAATCCCATGTAAGTGATAAGATGAAAGCTTTATTAAATATTGCCGGCAAAGTACAGGTATTAGGTAAAGAAGTAAAGGAAGAAGACATTGCAGCCGCAAGACAATATGGAGCAACAGACATAGAAATTCATGATACTGTTTTAATAGCAGCTACCTTCTGTATGTTTAACCGCTATGTTGATGGACTAGCCAGTTTAACACCAACCGACCCCAAAGTGTATGAAGAAATGGGAAAGAGAATGGCTAATGGATACACCATGCCTCCACCATCAAACTAAAAAATATGGCACATATTAATTTACCTGAAGGATTACCTGGTATTAGAGGGCCAATGGCTTTTCGTCCGGAAACAGCAAAGCCATTAAACGAACTGGCGGAAATTTTATTAAGAGATGATAACAATACACTGAGCCGTGGCGAAAGAGAATTAATAGGTGCATATGTATCGTCATTAAATGATTGTTTCTTTTGTCAGAATGTACATGGAGCATTAGCACAACATTACCTGCAATGTGATATGCAATTTATAGATAGTGTTAAGCAAAATTTTCAATTAACTCCTGTTTCAGCAAAACTAAAATCATTACTGGCTATCGCTGCCAGTGTACAAAAAGGTGGAAAGTTCGTTACAGAAGAACAAATACAACAGGCAAGAGCCGAAGGCGCTACTGACAGAGAAATACATGACACTGTATTAATTGCTGCAGCCTTTTGCATGTATAACCGTTATGTGGATGGTTTAGGCACATGGGCGCCGCAGGACAGACAGGTGTATGTTGAACGGGCTTCAAGAAGAGCAGCAGAAGGCTATATTGATTTTGATTTATACAAATAATAAAAAGACTAACATGAAGAAAATATTCTGGATTGGTGTTTTAGGTTTGTTGCTGTTTGAAGCAGCCAATGTATATTTTATTATGCCAATGCCCGGCAGCCAGCAAAGCAATAGCATTAACCTGGCTTATTTTCTTTATGAATGGCGATGGATTTTCAGAATTGTATTTGGATTGCTTTTAATAATTGGACTATTAAAAAGTAACTGGAAAAGAAAATGGGTTCCGTTCATTCCAATAGCTATTGCTGCAGTAGTTGTATATATGGCCAATTTTGTAATGGCAGCAGATCATATGTTTTATCAGCCCCAAAAATATTTACTGGCTGATGCTGCACATAATAAAATAGATTCTGCAAGATTAGTATTGGGAGTTGTGGAGAATAACCAGCCAAAAGCATATCCTATTCAGCTGATCGGTTATCATCACCAGGTACAGGATACTATTGGTGGTAAACCGGTGCTCATTACATACTGTACCGTTTGCCGCACAGGAAGAGTGTACGAACCAATTGTAAACGGAAAACAGGAAATATTTCGATTAGTGGGCATGGATCATTTTAATGCAATGCTCGAAGATGCAACTACCAAAAGCTGGTGGCGGCAGGTAACCGGCGAAGCCATTACCGGAAAACTAAAAGGACAAAAATTACCGGAAGTATTATCAACGCAAACTACTTTAAGTGAATGGCTGAAATTGTATCCATCTTCACTCGTTATGCAGCCTGATCCTTCCTTTGTTTCCAGTTACGATACTACATTCAGATACGAGAGCGGAAAAAGTAAAAGTAAACTTACCGGTACAGATAGTCTTTCCTGGAAAAATAAATCATGGGTGGTAGGAATTACTGCAGATAATATTTCCAAAGCATACGATTGGAACCGTTTAAAAGAAGAACGGATCATACGAGACAAGATTGGATACAAAACAATACTCATTATACTGGCAGATGATAATAAAAGCTTTTTTGCTTACGAATTGCCTTCAGCTGATAATATTGTTTCAATAACTGGTGACACTATTGTTATAAACAACTCCAGGTACCGGTTGGATGGAAGAGGAGTAGATGCGCCGGTTGGTTTAAAACAAATAAATGCATCGCAGGAATTCTGGCATAGCTGGAAAACATTTCATCCTGAAACATTAAAGTATTAAGATGGAAGAATAGCTGATCTGCTATAGTCAGTTGTTTCCCCAAAATAAATCTTTACTTTTATAGCTAAAGATTACCTCATATACTATGCAGCAAAGCACACTGAAGAAGTTGTCGGAAACATTAGGTATAAGTATCTCTACCGTATCAAGAGCTTTAAAGGATCATCCTGATATTTCAGATAAAACAAAAGCGAAGGTGAAGGAACTGGCGGCGATGATGGACTATGAGCCTAATAACTATGCTATTCAGCTTCGTACCGGAAAAAGCAATGTGCTGGGTGTTTTACTTCCTTACATCAATAATTTTTTTTACGACACTTTTATTGCGGCTTTGGAAGAAGAGGCACGTAAGAATAATTATACACTAATGATTATGCAATCAGGCGACTCTTTAGCAGATGAAACTGCAGCGTTAAAACATTTTCGTAAATCATTGGTTAGTGGTTTGTTTGCCGCAGTATCAGTAGAAACTGAAGAACTGACAGAGTTTGAAAAGGTAAGTGAATCAGGAACACCGGTTGTTTTTATTGATCGGGTACCGGTGCCGGGCGGATATATTAAGACCTGTATGTCTGATGAACTGGCAGCACAGATGGCAGCCAAAGAAATTATTAAAAAGAAAAAGAAACATGTGCTGGCATTGTTTGGTCATCCGCATTTAAGCATCAGCAAACTCCGTCATGAATCCTTTATAAGAACATTTGAGAAACTTTCTCCAAAAACAAAGATCACTGTTGATTGGCCCGAGCAGATTGAAACTTCGCATGAAGTTTTCCTCAAAGTTTGGAAGAAGAATGATAAACCCGATGTTGTTTTTTGTATGGGAGACATGATACTGATAGGAGTGATGAGAGCCATACATGAATTAAAATTAAAAGTGCCGGATGATATTGCTGTAATCGGTATCAGTAATGGATTAATACCAACTATGTATGACCCTAAGGTTACCTATATAGAAACCAGTGGCTTTAAAATGGGGAAACTTGCCTTTGAACAAATGATGAATTCTTTGCACAACAAACCTTTGCAACAGGAAGTTTATGTAGAATCTGTATTAGTTGAGGGAGGCTCGCTGTAAATGATTGTGCAGAGAGTTTTATATTTAACTTATTTAGAAACCATCAACGATTGCTATGCAGAATTTCCGCATTAAACTCTCTTTGTACATTAACTATTTTGTTTTTGCCATTTTATTAAACAGTGTGGGTACGGTGATATTGTTAGTGCAGGGATATTTTTTAGTTTCAAAACAGGGTGCTGCATACCTTGACCCATACAAAGATCTAAGTATTGCTGTAGCTTCCTTTATTGTTGGAGCAGTGGTAACAAAGGTTGGGTATAGAAAATCAATGATTATTGCTCTTTCGGCAGTTACCATAGCCTGTTTCATTATTCCTTCCATTAAAATCTTTTTTGCAGTAAAACTATTGTATGCTGTATTTGGTTTTTCATTTGGATTAACCAAAGTTTCTGTTTACGGAACAATTGGACTTGTTACAAACTCGGAAAAAGCCCACCTGAGTTTCATGAACTTCATTGAAAGTTTTTTTATGGTCGGTGTTGTTGGCGGGTATTATTTGTTTGCTGTTTTTTCCAAAAACCCCGAAACTGGCAACTGGTTCAAAGTATATTATTTACTAGGGGGTCTTTCTTTTTTTGCCCTTTTAATGTTGCTAACAGCAAAGCTGGATGAATCGGAAATTAAAAAAGAACCAAATAATTCTTTTGCAGATGATTTTTTAAAAATGGTAAAACTGGCTGCATTGCCATTGGTAATATCATTTGTCGTATGTGCTTTTTTTTATGTACTTATTGAACAAAGTTCAATGAACTGGATACCTACGTTTAATAAGGATGTTTTAAAGATTAGTGAACCAATCGCCATCATTTTGGGAAGTATATTGTCCGCTTCAATTGCATTAGGCCGCTTTTTGGCAGGTATTGTACTCCGGAAATTAAAGTGGTTTGTTGTTTTAATTAGTTGTATTGCGGGTGCGGCTATTACATTACTAATATCACTTAAACTGGCAGAAAACACATCCATATCATCTGTAACTAATTTTGCAGATGTTCCATTAGTGGCTTTCGTAATGCCTACCCTCGGGATTTTTCTTGCCCCAATATATCCTGCAATTAATTCAGTAATCCTTGCTTCATTACCAAAAGAAAGACATGGTGCAATGAGTGGTTTAATTGTAGTGTTCTCAGCTATTGGGGGAACTCTGGGTTCAGTAATAACAGGTTCTTTATTTGATAGTATAGGTGGAATAAAGGCTTTTTACTTTTCATTAATCCCCATGGCGATTTTGCTTTTCTTCCTTTTTTTGTTTTATCGCCAGCAGGCTAAACTAAAAAGTAATATAGGGTTTAATTCAATGGGAGGGCATTAATGTTATCAATCCCGTAGGGATGAAATGATTATAGAATGATTGTAAGTTTTCGAATTAACTCCGAAGGAGTGAAATAGGTTACAGGTACGTATTTAGAAAAACAATATCACCCTTTCGGGGTTTATATAAAGACTGATTGGTGTTATAATAATTACATCCCTTCGGGATTGAAAAGAAATTACTCAAATAAACTGGCCAATTTTTCAATGACCCAGATAACCGACTTAAAAGATTTGTTTGAAGCAGTTCAGCTAAATACCATATTAGAAGACGGCAAAACTTTCCCCGACTGTTTTCCCAAATATGGTTTAGCTGAAATCAATACTAAATACCAGCAGCAAAAAAGTAACAGTGATTTTGATTTAAAAAAATTTGTGCTGGAAAATTTTGATTTGCCGGTTACACCTCAATCAAATTTTGAAACAGATACAACTAAACCGGTTGAAGAGCATATCAATAAACTATGGGATGTATTAACCCGCCAGCCCGATCAGCAATCATCTTCCTTAATCCCATTGCCCTATCCGTATATTGTTCCCGGCGGCAGGTTCAGGGAAATATATTACTGGGATAGTTATTTTACTATGCTGGGTTTACAGGCTTCCGGGAGAATTGATATGATTGAGAATATGGTAAATAATTTTTCTCATTTAATTGATACCGTAGGCAATATTCCCAATGGAAACAGAACCTATTATATCGGTCGTTCGCAGCCGCCTTTTTATTCTTTAATGGTAAAATTGCTGGCCCAGGAAAAGGGTAAAGGTATATTGATAAAATATTTTCCGCAATTAGAAAAAGAATATGCTTTCTGGATGAAGGGAGAACGATTCATCAATAAGGATACAAATGCTTCACATCATGTAGTAAAAATGAGCAATGGTTCTTTGCTCAACCGTTACTGGGATGAGAATGATACACCAAGGCCGGAATCCTACAGAGAAGATGTTGAGTTAGCTCATCACTCCTCCAGTAATCAAAATGAATTATATCGTCACCTGAGGGCAGGGGCTGAATCAGGCTGGGATTTTAGTTGCAGGTGGTTTAAAGATGTAAATGATTTTTCAACCATTGATACCACTGAAATTATACCCGTTGATTTGAATTGCCTGTTGCTTCATTTGGAAGAAACACTTTATGAAGCTTATGAACTTTCAGAAGATACAGCAAAGCAAAAATTATTTCAGCAAAAAATTACTGAACGCAAAACTGCCATTGAACATTATTGCCGGAATGAAGCTGCCGGGTTTTATTTTGACTACGATTTCATAAGAGCAAAACAAAAAACAGTTTACTCCTTAGCTGCGGCATCACCGCTGTTCTTTAAGCACACACCACCACAACATGCATCTGCACTGATTAAAAACTTAATGAAGGAATTGTTAAGAGATGGTGGTATGGTTTGTACGCCGAACAACAGCGGACAACAATGGGATGCACCCAATGGCTGGGCTCCCTTGCAATGGATGACTATTATTGGCTTTGAAAATTACGGATACCATAAAGAAGCAAAAGAGATAGCACAGCGATGGATAAAATTGAATACGGATGTATTTAAACGAACCGGTAAATTAATGGAAAAATATAATGTGGTAGATACACATTTGGAAGCTGGTGGTGGTGAATATCCGGGTCAGGATGGATTTGGCTGGACGAATGGTGTGTTACTTGCATTGATAAAAAGGTACGGGGCACAATAAAATTTTTAATAAAGGGCAGCGGTTTTAATAGTAGAGTAGTCAATGCAGTATGAACCGGAACCTTGTATTTATTTTCATTTTACTATTGCTGGCTCTTACTTCCTGCAGATCCCCAAGATTTGTTCACTCACCTGTTGCTGTAAATAACCCTTTTTTTACTAAAGCCAATGATTCTAAACTGGGAATGTATATCTCCGGAGGCTCGCATAGCGGTGATGGATCTAATGATACAAACAAAGTAAGAGGCGCTGATGTGATGGGAGCTTATGCCATCACTAATCATATTGCAGTAACGGGCAGTTATCATTATCGTAATGAAAGAAATTATTATCTGCCTTACCGTTCTTCTCCATTTGATACCTCTTTAGTAAACTACAAAAGGAGAATGTGGGAACTGGGTATTGGATATTTTGCTTCTTTAAATAAACGTAATACTATTACTGCAAATATTTATATGGGAGCAGGCAGCGCTACCTATAACATAAAAGATGAAGGAACAAACGGCAGTGCAAAGTACTCAAGATATCATAATTCAAAACCGTTTAAACTTTATTTTCAACCCGGAGTTAATTTTATGACAGGTAGTGTAAGATTCGGAACTGCTTTAAGACTTAACATACTAACCTACAAAAATGTAATGACTAATTACAGCAACGAAGAATTGGCATATATCCATTTAGATGAATTAAATAATAAAACACTGTTATTTCCTGAATTTGTACTTACAACAGCTTACCGGTTTCCTAAATATCCATGGATAGCACTGGAAGGGCAAGTATCAGTAAACTTTAATGACGACAGGTATTACCGCTCCCGCACAATGAATGCTTCTGCAGGATTAATTTTTAAACCGTTTAATATATTGAATTCAAAAAAATAAACTTCTTACGGTTCCATTGGTTCCAGTAAATGGAAACCATATGGTTCAATTATTAAATGCTCGTAATTGGTGCCCACGGTAAATTCTTTTCCTGTCCAGTGATCAAATAATTTAACAGGCACATTTCCATGCTCTTTAAACGCAAGCCAGGTTAGATAGGAGGTTTTGCTGCTGAAATTAAATATCCCGTACAGGCGTTGTTCTTCGTATGTTCTTAAATACCCGGCCACATAAATATTATGCGGTGTTAACCAGGTAAGATTTTTATAATCGCTTGCTACGGTCAATTTTTTTCTCAGGCTGATTAGTTTTTTTGTGGCTGAAAATACTTTGTTCTCAATTGTTCCGTCTTCTACAATTCGTTTATTCTTTTCCCAGTCAATAACAGGGCGATGCATCCAGCGGTTATCATAGCTTTTGCCCGGATCATTTAAATAGGAATAATCATTGGTGTATCCTGCTTCATCACCATAAAAGAGCATAGGAACACCGCCAAGGAAAAAGCTATGCGCCTGCATCAGCAATATTTTACGGATAGACATTTCAATCGCCTGCTCATCATTATTAGTGATGGCTCTTTCTAATCCGCATAAAGAAGCCAATGATCCGCTTATTCTTGCATCGCCTGTTTTGGGGTTGGTTGAAAACAATGCCCCCATAGCAGGACTGCCGGGATAAACACCGGCATAATATTCTTTTAAATATTTACGGTGTTCATAAGGATTGTATCCTGCATACTGAATCATGTAATCATCATATCCTAATCCAATATCATCATGACAACGGGTATAAGTGATCCAGGATGTACCAAATGGTTTTTGCAAAATTTCATGTTGTGCTGCCAGCATTACTCTTGTATCACCGGTAGCCAGCATATCCCATTGCAAAGCCATGTGTGTGGCATTATAAGCAAAATCACATTCTTTAGCAGTGTATAAACCGGTACCAAAATATTTCATGATCTCTTTAGGCGCTACTATTGCTTCGCCTAATAAAGCCATACCCGGTGTGGCGATCATCACACATTGTTTTATTAATCTTAATAAACTATGAGCTTGCGGCAAGTTTTGACAAGTAGTACCTAACTGTTTCCAGATGAATGCAGGTGCATCAATACGAAGAATATCAACACCAAGATTGGCATAGAAGAAAATATTATCCAGCATTTCTCTGAGTACAACCGGATTTGTATAATTCAAATCCCATTGGTAATGATGAAAAACCGTCATCACCCATTTATTACATTCCTGTACATAAGTGAAATTGCCCGGTGAACTTTCAGGAAAAATTTCAGGCATTGCTTTATCATACTCATCAGGAATACGGCGATCATCAAACATGTAAAAGTATTGCTGGTAAGTTGAATCACCAGCTTTTGCTTTCTCGGCCCATTCATGGCGATGAGAGGTGTGATTGAGTACAATATCAATCATCAGATACATGCCGGCTTTATTCATCTTTTGTTGCAGCGATTGCAATTCCTTTAATGAACCAAAGCGTTCATCTACTTTTCTGAAATCAGAAACAGCATAACCACCATCACTTTCTCCTTCAGGACTTTCAAACAACGGCATCAGGTGTAAAAAGTTTACACCGAGTTTTTGAAAATAATCCAGCTTGGTTCCAAGCGTTTTGATGTTACCACAAAAACGATCCACATATAAACTCATGCCGGTAATCTCATTACTGAGAAACCAGTTTCCTTTTTGTTCTTTTTCTTCATCCTTCGTCTTCATGGCTTCAGGACGATTCACATACGCCTTAATAATAGTTTCTATCAACTGATCAAACAATACCGCTGATTCAGGATGCTTACTATAAATTTCATTATACAAATAACTAAGTGTATCCGCATTGGCCATCATGCGTACATAAAACAAATTATCCTTTCCGGCAATATCAATTTTGTTTTGCAGAAGAATAGAGTTGATATGCTGATGAAGCTGACGATCGTACATAGCAGTTGCTTGTTACTGGTTTCTGGTTGTTGGTTATTTGAAAATATCACTGCTTAAATGTTTAAATGCTTCCATGGCTCCCATATATTCACAGGTTCTTGCACCGGCTTTGTTGGCATTTAAGATGATATGCTTCCACTGTTCAGCGTCCATACTCTTTATTTCAGCCAATGTTTTACTGCTGAGTTGATACAGCACCGCACCAACAAATGCATCACCGGCTCCGGTGGTATCAACCGGTTTTACTTCTATACTGCGAACAATATGTGTTTCTTTATTTAATCCAAGTAAAGTTCCTTCTTTGCCAAGTGTAATAGCAAACGCACTGCTGGTTTTTTCCAGCAGAACAGTTGTTGCATCAGCCAGCGTTGATTTGCCTGTTAACAGCATTGCTTCTTCATCACTTACTTTAAAGAAATGACAACTGTTTAGAAAGTTCCAGCTCTGGTCAACAAAACTTTGAATGTTGTTACGGAATAATAAATGACGATAGTTTGGATCAAAGCTGATGAAGATATTTTTTTGAAGAGCTTTCATCAGCAAGCCTGCATATGCTGCTTGTAAGGGCCCGGATAAAAAACCGGTTGCTGATCCAAAATGCAGAATAGAAAATTCATCCAGATTGATACCATCCACTTCTTCATTACTCAACTGACCATCCGCACCACGGTTGAAATAAAAATCTCTCTCTCCATTTTCCATTAATGAAACAAAAGCGAATGTGGTGAAATAATGCTCATCCTGTAACACCCACTTGGTAGAAACATTAAAGGATTGCATTACATCAATCAAATGTTTGCCAAACGGATCAGCCCCAACTTTAGCAGCTAACTCTACTTCCCCACCCAATGCAGCGATGGCTGCCGCTACATTGGTGGGTGCACCTCCGGGTTTTTTTAAAAAGTTTTGTCCTTCGGATAATGATTTGCCTTTGTCGGTACAAATCATATCAATTAAAGCTTCTCCGATACAAAGTATTTTGTTCATAAAATTATAATTCATAAACCACCGCTTCGTATGGTTTCAACGATCCATTAGCAGAAGCAGTTGAATAATTATTAATAAGCAGTTTTGCTTTTGAAATATCAATGCCGGTTTTTACCGTTGCATCTTTTGCAGTAAAGTTGAGCAACACTAAAAATTTCTTGCCATTAAATTCTCTCGTGTATGCATACACCGCAGGATTATCTTTGTCAAGCAATGTATATTTTCCATATACCAGAGCAAGATTATCTTTTCTTAACTGCACCATCTTTCTGAAGTAATTTAAAACAGAGTTAGCATCTTTATCCTGCGCAGCAGCATTGATAGCAGCATAGTTTGGATTTACTTTTATCCACGGTGTACCAGAGCTGAAGCCTGCATTGGTTGTGGTATCCCATTGAAAAGGAGTACGGCCATTATCACGGCTTTCAAAAGCTTTTCGTTTGATGAATTCGGCTAAGTCGCCGCTATGTGTTTTTTGATATTGATATTCGTTCAGTGTTGCCACGTCACGGTAATCTTCAATTTTATCAAAACGAATATTCGTCATGCCTAATTCATCACCATTATAGTAATAAGGAGTGCCACGCATGCTCATTAAAAAAGTGATAAGCATTTTAGCGGAAGGATCTCTGAATTCCGGAGCATCGTTTCCAAACCTTGTAACTAATCTTGACTGGTCATGATTGGAAAGAAAAACAGATAGCCAGCCTTTTTCAGCAAAAGCACTATCCAATTTTGAAAATATTTCTTTGAATTTTAGAATGCTGTATTGCTCTCCACCAGGTGTTGAAGGATACTTAGCAAGATCAACTGCATCAAATGGATACGCCATTCCTAATTCGTGTCGCTCTTCATCCACTAAATTATGCGCATCTTCCAATGTTTTTCCTGCTCCTTCTGCTACACTCATTACATCATACTTACTAAACACTTCCTTGTTCATTTCTTTTAAGTAATCGTGCAGGCCATCGCCCATGGCATAGTATTTTACAAAATCTGTTTTTAAATCAGGAGGCAATACCGGCCAGGTAGTATCTTTTGCAGCGAATTGAAATGCATCTAACCGGAAACCATCCACACCTTTATCAGCCCAGTAACGCATCATAGCATAAATTTCCTGACGGAGGGTTGGGTTTTCCCAATTCAAATCAGGTTGTTTGCGGGAAAAATAATGCAGGTAATAAGCATTGGTTACAGAATCATATTTCCAAGCATCATGATTTACATCAAATAAACTATAGCGGTAAGGCGGCTTACCTCTTTCAGCATTCCACCAATGATAATAATCCCTGTAAGGACTTGTTCTTGAACTGCGGCTTTGCTTAAACCATTCATGTTCATCACTGCTATGGTTTACTACAATATCCATCACCAGTTTAATACCACGGTCATGCATGCCTTTGAGCAATGCATTAAAATCATCCATTGTTCCAAAATCTTTCATGATGTTACGGTAGTCGCTCACATCATATCCGTTATCATCGTTGGGCGAACTATAAATGGGATTTAACCAAACCGCCGTTACCCCTAAACTTTTTATATAATCTAATTTTGAAATGATGCCTTTCAGATCACCCACACCATCACCATCACTGTCTTTAAAACTGCGGGGATAGATTTGATACACCACAGCTTCCTTCCACCACTTCCTGTTTAATGAATCAGCAAACGTCTCTTTTTTCTCACCAACATTGTTATTACAGGATATGATAATTGCTGAAAAAAATATGCAGCAGATGATATACAATAAATATTTCTTCATGTAAATTTTTTTAGTGGCCACCACCAGCAGGCATTTCAACATCACCGGTAATTTTTTTAGCCTTTATCAGTAATGTAAGCGTTGCAGCAATTAATAATAATATGCCTGCAAACTGTATCGCCTTACTGCTGTCGTTATGTAAATAGTGTTTCATAACAAAACCAAAAGTGGTAGTTTGAATAAACATTGGAATTACGATCATCATATTTATAATTCCCATGTACACACCATATTTTTCTTTGGGTATATCACCCACCACCATTAAATAAGGAATACCCATCATGCTGGCCCAACCGATGCCAAAGCCCGTAATGGCAACATAAAATAAACTCAATTGATGTGCCTGCGAAAAGACAACAAAGCCAGTACCTGCCAGCAGTAAACAAATAAAGTGGACATATTTGGCGCCAATCTTTTTTGCAAAGCCTACCAATAAAAATGCAACTAAAAATGTTACGATATTATACCAACCATTAACACCACCCGTTTCTGACACTGCTTTTTCATATTTCTGATTGTTGGCTTCAATAGTCTCGATGGATGCAATATCATTATCGGCAACAGCTGAAGTTACTTTGTCTTTGTATGCAGCAAGCAATGCGGAAGCTGTAGCATCACTCTTAAAAATTTCTTCGGCATTCAATTTATTTTCCTCTGCATACTTTTTTACACCATCCTTAAATGCTGCATAGTTATTCATCATAACTTTTTCCTGGTCATTCAATTCCTGGTAATGCCAGCCATAAGCGTTTTCAGCAACAGCTTTTGATGAGTTTTGCCAGTAACAAAACAATGCATACCACTGAAATAAATAAACTATTGCCAGCATCCACATTATTTTGGGCATTGATTGTATGGCATGCACAATTTCAATAAATGGCGACAATACAGCCTGTAATGTTTTTACTATTGCATTATTACTGTCAGGATTTTTTATCAATGTATAAAGGAAGAAAGCCCATGTGAAACAAATGGGCAGCAGTAACAAACTCAATAAATCGTTATTCACAACATTCTTCAGCAAAAAATAAATACCTACCGGGCCAGCTGCAATTACAATCAATACGGTAACAATTTGAATAAAAGGACTTGGCTTATTGCGATTGTATTCTTTTATTTCTTTTATCTCTTCATCGGTAGGAGGTATCTCCGGTGTTTTTTTCATACTCCACCATACAGTGGCGACTGAACAAAAAGCACCAAGAAAAAAAGATGCAAAAACCCATGTAGGTAGCTTGCCTGTTTTACCAATAAAAATTAAAGGAAAGGTGAGCAAAGAAAAGTTAGCAAGAGTTTGTCCAAGCCCGGTAAAAAAACTTTGGGCCTGGAAACCGGTTGCCTGTTGTGATTTATCAAGTTTATCAGCAACAAAAGCCCGGTATGGTTCCATGGCTGTATTATTACCAATGTCAAGTATCCATAATAAACCTACCGCCATCCATAAAGCACTGCTAAATGGAAAAAGAAATAGCGCAATACTGCATAATACAGCGCCAATAAAAAAATAAGGTTTTCTTCTTCCCCAGTTTTCACTCCAGGTTTTATCGCTAAGTGTACCTATGATTGGTTGTATAATTAAACCAGTGAGCGGACCAGCTAAATTTAAAATTGGAATCTGATCGGGGCTTGCACCCAAAAAATCGTAAATAGGGTTTACTGCACTTTGCTGTAAACCAAAACTGTACTGGATTCCAAAGAATCCTAAGTTCATATTGATAATCTGCCAGAAACTAAGCCTGGGTTTTGCGAAGTACATAAGCAAGTTGATTGAGTGTAAGAACCCCCAATTTACGCTGTATGAAATATAAAAAAAGCATTCTATCCGTTGATAGTTGTTGCAATCGATTGTTGTTACAACAAAATTTTTATGAGCAATGAAGTGAAGAAAAGGCTTCATAAAAAAAACGAATTTTTCAGAAGAGCAAAATATTTATTAAAAATCAATAAGTTATAAAGGTGCTATGAAAAATAGTTGTTTAAATCTTTGGTAAATCAATTGCCCTGCCTCACCTTTGCGCTCCAATTAAAATTTACTGCCGGGATGGCGGCGGTATCATAAAAAACAGATAATAAAATGAGTAAACTACATTTCACTACTAAACATGCGAATGCGGCTACCGTGCAGCGTAATTGGTACGTTGTTGACGGTACTAATCAAACCGTTGGTCGTATGTGTGCTAAAATCGCTGCGGTTCTTCGTGGTAAGAACAAGGCGTACTACACTCCACACGTTGATTGCGGAGATTTTGTAATCATCATTAATGCCGACAAGGTTAAGTTCACCGGAAACAAATTAGAAGATAAAGTTTACCAAAACTTCTCTGGTTATCCTGGTGGTTTAAAAGAAGAAACTGCCGGAAGCTTATTGGCCCGTCGTCCCGATGCTTTATTAGAAAGAGCAGTTAAAGGGATGCTGCCAAAAAATCGTCTTGGCCGTAAAATGGTTAAGAAATTATTTGTGTACGCTGGTGATAAACATCCGCACACTGCACAACAACCAAAAGAACTTAAATTTTAATTTCAAAATTTCAAGTTTCAAAATTTTAAAAACATTCAGATTCCTGGTTCACTCATCTTGAAATCAGAAACCTGAAATCAGAAATAAAAATAAAATGGAAAAGCAAAAAAATACAGTTGGTCGTCGTAAGGAAGCCATCACCCGTGTATTCCTTTCAAAAGGGAATGGCAGCATTACTGTTAACGACAAAGATTATAAAACTTATTTCCCGCTGGTTTATTTACAAAACCAGGTTGAACGTCCTTTAAAAGCAATTGAAGCCATCGACAAATTTGATGTAAAAATCAACGCAAGCGGTGGTGGGGTAAAAGGACAGGCAGAAGCAGCCATGCTGGGTATTGCCCGTGCACTGGTGGAAGTAAATGCTGAATTCCGCCCGGTATTGAAGGGTGCTGGTTTATTAAAACGTGACCCACGTTCTGTTGAGCGTAAGAAATTTGGTCATAAGAAAGCCCGTCGCAGCTACCAGTTCAGTAAACGTTAATACGGTTTGTGGTTTATGGTTTGTAGTTTATAGTAAATGAACAACAAACTTTAAACTAACCAGAAACAATAAACAAAAAACTATAAACAAATTATAATGGAAAATAACACTTCATTACAACAGCAATTACTCGAAGCCGGTGTACACTTTGGTCACCTGCGTAAGAAGTGGAACCCCAAGATGCTGCCTTACATCTTTGCTGAAAAGAAAGGCATACACATTATTGACCTCAACAAAACGGTGGAAGGTTTACAGGAAACTGCTGCTGCATTAAAACAAATTGCAAAAAGCGGTAAGAAAATAATGTTTGTAGGCACAAAGAAACAAGCCAAAGAAATCATTACCGAATGTGCACAAAAGGTAAACATGCCTTATGTTACTGAAAGATGGTTAGGTGGTTTCTTAACCAACTTCAACACGGTACGTAAGAGTGTGAAGAAAATGCAGAGCATTGAAAAAATGCTGAATGATGGCACACTCGACAGCATCACAAAAAAAGAACGCTTAACGTTAACCCGTGATAAAGAAAAAATGGAAAAAGTATTAGGAGGTATCGCTCAGTTGGGCCGTATTCCTGCTGCTTTATTCATAGTAGATATTGGTCACGAGCACATCGCTTTGGCTGAAGCCAAACGTTTAGGCATCTCTACTTTTGGCGTGGTGGATACCAACTGCGATCCAAACAAAGTTGACTTTTCTATTCCTGCTAATGATGATGCGACTAAGTCAATCGCTATCATCGCTCAGTATATCACTGCAGCTATTGCAGAAGGGCTGGCTGAAAGACAAGCAGAGAAAGCGGATGAGTCAGAAGAAACAGAAGAAGTAGTGGAAAGAGGCCCTAAGTTTGAAGCAGAAGGCGAAGAAGGTGGTGAAAGAAAAGGTAGCGGTCGCCGTGGTGGACCAGGTGGTGGTAATGCAGGCGGTGGTCCGAGAGGTGGTGGTAACAGACGTGGTGGTGGCGGCCCCGGCCGTTCAGGCTCTGGTGCCCCAAGAAGACCAGGTGGTAGCAGATAAATAAAACCCCCTAACCCCCTGAGGGGGGAACAAAGAAAATGAGAACATCATTTTCAAATTTTCAAATTTTCAAATTTTCAAATTAAAATGTCAACAATAACAATAACAGCAGCGGATATAAATAAACTGCGCCAGGCAACCGGTGCAGGTATGATGGATTGTCGTAAAGCCTTAACCGAATCAAACGGCGATTTTGAAGCTGCTATCGACTGGTTACGTAAAAAAGGAGCTAAAGTAGCTGCTTTACGTGGCGACAGAGATGCTAAAGAAGGTGTGGTATTATCAAAAACAACTGCTGATAACAAAACAGGTATTGCTCTTTGTGTTAGCTGCGAAACAGATTTTGTGAGCAAGAATGCTGACTTCATTTCTTTTGCACAAAGCATTATTGATGCAGCTATCGCTAACAATGTTAAGTCTGCTGATGAACTGAATGCTGTTGAAATAAATGGCGCTAAAGTAGCCGATTTAGTAAATGATAAATTAGCTTCTATCGGTGAAAAAATCGGTGTCTCTAAATTCGAAAGAATGGATGCTGATTATGTAGCTTCTTATATCCACGGTGCTAACCGCCTGGGTGTATTAGTTGGTTTCACTAAAGCCATTAACGACGAAGCAGGTAAAGATATAGCTATGCAAATTGCTGCTATGAATCCTGTGGCTGTTGATGCTGGCAGTGTTCCTACTGCTACTGTAGAAAGAGAAAGAGCTATTGTTACAGAACAAATTGCTGCTGATCCTAAAATGGCCGGCAAACCTGCTGAAATGATTACTAAAATTGCTGATGGTAAATTAAATGCCTTCTTCAAAGAGCAAACATTATTAGCACAGGCTTTTGTGAAAGATGGTGGTAAATCTGTAGCTGATTATATTAAAAGTGTAGATGCTGATGTTAAAGTAACCGGATTTAAAAGAGTTGCTTTAGGTTAATCAATCAGTTTTTAAGATATGTAGTGGGGAAGCGGGAGCTTCCCCATTTTTACTTATTACTAACTTACAGCAATAAATAATCACGAGTAATTACAAAGAATATTTTGAAGCGAACAAAGAGCTGTGGAATAAACGTACAGCAGTGCATAAAGATTCTGCGTTTTATGATGTAGCTTTTTTTAAGCAGGGAAAAAATATGCTTACTCCCATTGAGCTGAATGAACTGGGCGATGTGAATGGAAAGAAAATGCTTCATCTGCAATGTCATTTTGGACTGGATAGTTTATGCTGGGCAAGAATGGGGGCAGCTGTTACAGGAGTAGATTTGTCGGATGCTGCTATTGATGAAGCAAAAAAGTTAAACAATGAAATGGGACTTACTGCAAAATTTATTTGTTGTAATGTGTATGATTTAAAAGAAAATTTGAAAGGCTCCCCTGAAGGGGGAGATTTAGAGGGGGCCTTTGATATTGTGTTTACTTCTTTTGGTGTAATAGGATGGTTACCTGATTTAGATAAATGGGCTTCCATCATCAACCATTTTTTAAAACCCGGCGGAGTTTTTTATATGGCCGAGTTTCACCCGGTGGTGTGGATGTTTGATGATGAGTTCACTAAAATTGAATATGCTTATGAAAACAGGGAAATGATTGTAATTGATAACTACGGAACCTATACTGACCGCAATGCTGAGATCCGTGGTAAAGAATACAGCTGGAACCATAGCCTGAGTGAAGTACTGAATGCATTAATCAAAAATGGATTGCAAATTCAACTTTTTAACGAGTTTATGTATTCGCCTTATCCTAATTTTAGAAACAGTGTGGAGCTGAATCCCGGTCAATGGCATATACAGGGAATGGAAGGAAAGATCCCGATGATATTTTCTGTGATGGCAGTTAAAAGATAGTTTCTCGCAAAGGCGCAGAGACGCAACGATTATTACACTTAGCGCCGTAGCTCCTTTGCGAACTTTGCGTGAAATAAAAAGCTGAATTGCATTACTGAACGGTGCAGTGAGTGACACAACCGCAGCTCAATAAATAATCTGATGTTTGTCAATACACACAAACAAAATCTGTCTTAAATTGGCCTAATTTTACACTCTTATGAAAAGAAAAGAAGAACTACTACAGGATGTAGTAATCAAATTTGCCGGCGACTCCGGAGATGGTATGCAGTTAACCGGTAGCCAGTTTACAAATAACACCGCCTTAATGGGAATTGACCTTGCCACCTTCCCGGATTTTCCTGCCGAGATCCGTGCCCCGATAGGAACGCTTCCCGGTGTGAGCGGATATCAATTACGTTTTAGCAGCGATCGTATCTATACTCCCGGTGATGCCTGTGATGTGCTGGTTGCAATGAATGCTGCTGCATTAAAAGCAAATTTGACTGCTATTAAAAAAGGTGGAAAAATTATTGCCAATATAGATGGCTTTGACAGTAAAAATTTACGCCTCGCTAATTACCCCGAAGGAGAAAATCCATTGGAGAATGACAGCCTGGGCAGTTATGAAGTAATTAAAATGGATGTAACTAAAATGACCCGTGAGGCATTAAAGGACATTCAAATGGGAATGAAAGAAAAAGACCGGGCAAAGAATATGTTTGTACTGGGTTTTTTGTACTGGATGTATAACCGTGATATGGAAACTACCATCCAGTTTTTAAAAGATAAGTTTGGAAAGAAAGCAGAGATATTAGAAAGTAATATTAAAGCATTACAAGCTGGTTACAACTATGGTGATACTACCGAAACTTTTACCACTACCTATAAAGTGGAGAAAGCAAAGATGGATGCAGGTGTGTACCGTTCCATCATGGGTAACCAGGCAGTAGCTATTGGTTTGATCGCTGCTTCGGAGAAAAGTGGTTTGCCTTTATTTCTTGGCTCATATCCTATTACTCCGGCTTCTGATATTTTACATGAATTAAGTAAGTATAAAAATTTCGGTGTAAGAACTTTCCAGGCAGAAGATGAAATTGCGGCGATTGCGTCTGCTATTGGGGCTGCCTATGGTGGTTCATTGGGTGTTACTACAACTTCCGGTCCTGGTATGGCATTGAAAGCTGAAGCAATGGGATTAGCAGTGATGCTGGAAATTCCATTATTGATTATAGACATACAACGGGGTGGCCCTTCAACAGGTTTGCCAACCAAAACTGAGCAGAGTGATTTAATGCAGGCATATTACGGAAGAAACGGTGAATGTCCTATGCCAATTGTTTCTGCTTCCACACCCAGCGATTGTTTTGATGCAGTTTATGAAGCGGTGAGAATTGCTGTGCAACATATGACGCCGGTAATCTTTTTAAGTGATGGTTATATTGCCAACGGCGCTGAGCCATGGAAATATCCGCAAAGTGCCGACCTGAAACCAATTGATATAAAATTTAAAACAGAGTTGGGTCATGGTGAAGATAAATTCCAGCCGTATATACGGGATGAAAAATTAGTTCGTCCATGGGTAGTGCCGGGTGCTGCAGGACTGGAACATCGTATTGGTGGATTGGAAAAACAAAACATTACCGGTAATGTAAGTTATGATGCAGAGAACCATCAGCTGATGGTGAAAATAAGACAGGAAAAAGTAGATAAAGTTGCTGATACTATTCCTTTGCAAACAATAGATAACGGACCGGAAAAAGGTAAGTTGCTGGTGCTGGGCTGGGGTAGTACCTATGGTTCCATCAAAAGTGCTGTAGTGGAATGTTTGGAACAGGGATATTCAGTGGCGCATGCACATTTGCGTCATGTTCGCCCATTCCCTAAAAACTTAGGTGATATTATTAAGAACTATGACCAGGTGCTGATTCCTGAAATCAACAATGGCCAGTTAATTAAAATCATCCGTGATGTTTATTTTGTTGATGCAAAAGGTTACAACAAAATAAAAGGAACACCGATTACAAAAGGTGAATTGGTGGAAGAGATTAAGAAATATGTGTAGGGAAGAAGTGAGTGGCGAGTAAGTTTTTGAAATATGAAAGCAACTAAAATAATTTTAGAAATTATAGGGTGGTGCCAGATAGCATTTGGCACCACTTTATTATTTGCATTAATAGCTGCTGCTTTGTATTTTGCTTATACAAGTAATACTACTGCGATAATCGCTATAGCACTCATTATTGCAGGATTTATTGTTGGTGTTATTTGGGCAACCAGAATTTGGATAAAGCATGGGACAATAGAATGGTTATCCCGGATAAGAAGAATTAAATAACCTTATTTTTTTTTTGCTTGAAAATACTTGCAGGCTTCTTTTATTCAGCATTGCTCAAATTTAGGATTACTTGCCATCAATAATACAGGAAAGCGTATAAAATAAAGTTTTCAAAATGAAAACTTGTTCTTATTTTTGTTTATGAATGTAATAGTAAGAAGGGCTGTACTCTTTTATGCCGATAAATACCCGCAGGCAAAAATTGCCCTGCTTACCTGGTATAAAGAGTTCAGCAATACTGATTACAAAAACTTTAACGAACTGAAACAGGTTTACGGCAATGCCAGTATAATTGCCAATAACAGGGTTATTTTTAATATTAAGGGAAATGAATACCGGTTAATTGTATCCGTAAATTTTAAGCAACTGGCCGCTTATATTATTTGGTTTGGCACACATAAAGAGTATGATAAAATTGATGCGGCAACTATCGCATTTGATGTTAAAATATTAAATTATAAATCGTGAATTTTAAAATCATAAAAAGAGAAGCTGAGTATAAAAAAGCAATAAAACGTACACTGGAAATATTTCATGCTGCTGAAGGAACACCTGAAGCAGATGAACTGGCTTTGCTTTTATTGCTGGTAAAAGATTATGAAGATAAACACATCCGTTTACCCGAATTAAACCCGATAGATGTAATTAAACTAAAGATGGAAGAAAAAGGGATGAAAGCAAAAGACCTGGAACCAATCATTGGGAGCAAGGGGCATGTATCATCCATACTGGCAGGAAGGAGGGAGATAACTTTAAAGATGGCCCAAAGGTTAAAAGACTATTTTCAATTGCCTGCAGAAGTTTTTTTGCAATCTGCCTGAATCTTTTTTTCTTAAAAAATTTATTTCTTAGTAACGGCAAAATATTTACAAACCTCTTTTATACCGCATTGCTCACATTTAGGATTTCTTGCTACACAAACATATCTTCCATGCAGTATCAACCAGTGATGGGCTTTATGAATAAGTTCTGTTGGTATCTCCTTTATTAATTCTTTCTCTACTGCCAATGGAGTTGATGCTTTAGCTGAAACTAATCCAATCCGCTTACTCACTCTGAACACATGTGTATCCACGGCCATATTCGGCTGCTGATCTACTACAGAAGTAATCACATTGGCTGTTTTTCTTCCCACGCCGGGCAGTTGAATTAATTCATCAACAGTTAATGGAACTTCTCCACCAAACTTTTCCATCAGCATTTTGCTCATGCCAATTAAATGTTTGGTTTTATTGTTGGGATAGGAAATACTTTTAATGAATGGAAATAATTCGTCGAAAGTAGTTTGGGATAAACTGACAGCATCCGGGTATTTCTCAAATATGGCCGGTGTAGTCATATTCACTCTTTTATCTGTGCATTGAGCAGATAAAATAACGGATACTAAAAGCTGAAAGGGATTATCGTAAATTAATTCTGTTTCCGCATCGGGAGCATGATGCTGAAAATACTCAATGATAAAACGGTAACGTTCTTTCTTTGTCATTACCCAAAAGTAATAACAGCCAACAAACCGTTTAAAAGAAAATTATTTTTCCTGTAAAGCGGAAACAGCGTCGTTGTAATGCAGAATATTCAGAACCACTTCTGTGCGGGGAGAATAACTGATTTCATTTAAATGGCGCAATGAGGCTTTCAAAACATTTAATTTCTCTCTCAATGTCCAGTCTCTTTGAAGTTGTGCTTCAATGGCTGACTTTTCCTGCGGAGTAACTTCGTTGTACAAATAAAGTAACAAATCTTCTGGTGTAAAATTGTTCATAAATACTGTTAATGAATAAACAAATAACTCAAAGGATATCAGTTTAATCTAACAGATATTGGATTTGCTGGGATTTACAAAGGGTGTTGGAAATGGACGAATAAAAACCAAACCGTATTAAAAACGGGCAATTGAAAGGAATATTGTGT
Organism: Sphingobacteriales bacterium; assembly: GCA_016200915.1. GTDB lineage: Bacteria > Bacteroidota > Bacteroidia > Chitinophagales > Chitinophagaceae > AWTP1-9. Next base: position 11,051 of record JACQDV010000037.1, on the reverse strand, counting down.
GCGGATTAAAAAATTGTTGCCAACTCACTTATTTTCAATAATATAAACGTCTTCGTTGTCCCTCTTGAGGTAGTATTTCTCCCGGGCCACTTTTTCAAGGTAGTGGGGGTTTGTTTGAAGGTCTTTTATCTCCTGGCGGCTATCGGCAATCTGCTTTTTATAGTAGTCAGCACTTTGCCTTAGGTCTTTCATTTCCTTGTAACGGTCGTACTGGGTTAATACATCGTTTTTGTCAAAGAAAAGCATCCAAACTACAAACCCAACTCCGGTAAGGAAGAATTTGTTTTTCAGGAACGATGGAATGTAGTTAAGGAATTTCATATAGTTACTAGTTCTCAGTTGCCAGTTTGAAGTTGGCACCATAAAAATAATCAAATGAATGGAATTGCCAACTGCAAACTGAATACTGCCAACTGAGTCTTATTTGCCAAACTTAATTTTTCCTTTAGGATAGATGCCTGTTTCTCCCAGCATCTCTTCAATACGCAGCAATTGGTTGTACTTGGCCATACGATCGGTACGGCTGGCACTACCGGTTTTAATTTGTCCGCAATTCAATGCCACTGCTAAATCAGCAATAGTAGTATCTTCTGTTTCACCACTGCGGTGACTCATGATGGTGTTATAACCATTATGCTGAGCTAATGAAACAGCATTGATAGTTTCAGTAACCGTACCAATCTGGTTTACTTTAACCAGCAAACCATTGGCAATACCTTTATCAATTCCTTGTTGTAAACGGGTAACATTGGTTACAAATAAGTCATCACCTACTAACTGGCATTTGCTGCCAACTGCTTTAGTAAGCATCTTCCATCCATCCCAATCATCTTCTGCCATACCATCTTCAATAGAAACAATAGGATATTTCTTCACCCAGCTTTCCCAGAACTTCACTAATTGTTCGCTGCTCATTTCTTTACCACTGCTCTTATGAAAAACATATTTCTTCTTCTTGTTATCCCACAATTCACTGTTAGCAGCATCCATCGCAATAGTAATTTGTGAACCGGCTTTATAACCGGCAGCATTGATAGCTTCCATCACCGTATCAATTGCTTCTTCATTGCTTTGAATGTTAGGAGCAAAACCACCTTCATCACCTACATTAGTACTGAATCCTTTTTTCTTCAAAACTGTTTTTAATGCATGGAAAATTTCAACACCCCAGCGCAATCCTTCACTGAAAGAGGAAGCACCTACCGGCATTACCATAAATTCCTGGAAATCTATTTTATTATCCGCATGTGCACCACCATTTAAAATGTTCATCATTGGAATAGGTAACACTTTTGCGTTGCTACCACCAATGTAACGATATAGTGGAAGGCCGGCTTCCTGCGCAGCTGCTTTAGCTACCGCCATACTTACTGCGAGTAAAGCATTAGCACCCAAAGCACCTTTATTAGCACTGCCATCCAAATCAATCATCAGTTGGTCAATATGAACCTGGCGGCTCACTTCAGCGCCAATTAATGCATCGGCAATTTTATTATTTACATTGTCAACAGCCTTTAATACACCACGACCTAAAAACTTTTTCTTATCACCATCTCTTAATTCCACTGCTTCGTGAATACCGGTGCTGGCACCACTGGGGACTGCCGCACGGCCTAATGCACCTTCTTCAGTTATTACATCTACTTCTATAGTAGGATTACCACGACTGTCTAAAATTTGTCTTGCATGAACATCAGCAATGTAACTCATAGTATTTTGTTTGTTGTTTATGGTTTGTTGTTTGTGGTTACCAGCGACAATAACTTTTTTCATCGCCTGTTGTGTCACTCACTTGTACATTTGGTAATGCTATTCAGCTTTTTAGTTTGCAGTTGCCAGTCTTCAGTTAGCACATCAAAATATTTAATTATTGCCAATAATTTCACTCATTTCAAAAACTGAATTGAGAACTGCCAACTGCACACTGCCAACTTCTTGCCTTCATCAGTTCGTCAAACTCCTGAACACTTCTTCCAAACTTCTGCTTTCGGTTTGCAAAGAAACGATATTGAAATTGTTTTGCAATGCGAGTTCCATCAATTGTTTCCTGATTTCAGTCATATCTTCTCCATCCAGTACAAAACTTTCATCTTCCGTCTTATTAACCGCACTAACACTTGTTAAGCGGCGAAGAAAAGCAGCATCTACATTTTCTTTAAACTTCACCAGTACCTTATTGCTGTTATTGCTTTCCTGCAGCTTGCTCAGTTTATCATCAGCCACAATATTTCCTTTATTGATGATGATAACCCGGTCGCAGATGGCTTGCACTTCCTGCATAATATGAGATGAGAACAATACCGTTTTATTTTCACCCAAACGTTTTATCACTTCTCTTATCTCTACAATTTGATTTGGGTCCAGTCCTGATGTTGGTTCATCTAATATCAGTACTTCAGGGTCATGAATTAATGCAGCGGCTAAACCCACCCGTTGTTTATATCCTTTGGATAATTGTCCAATCTTTTTATGTGATTCCGGTGTTAAACCGGTTAATTCAATAACCTTGCTTATTGCCTGTTGCTTATTGCCAATTGTATGTACATCTGCAATAAACCCGAGATATTCTTTTACATACATATCGTAGTAAAGTGGATTAGCTTCCGGCAGGTAACCAATTTTCTTTTTTGTGTCGAGTGGATGTGTCTTCACATCCACACCACAAACGGAAGCATTACCTGCATCGGGTAACAGGTAACCTGTAACCATCTTCATAGTAGTGGATTTACCGGCGCCATTGGGGCCAAGAAACCCTACGATTTCTCCTTTGTTTATTTTAAAAGAAATTCCATTAACCGCTTTTTGTTCTCCGTAGACCTTGGTGAGATTGGATACTTCTATTGACATATCAACAAAGTAACGAATAATTGAAGAAATGATTTACCGGATTAACACTGTACTTCCCTTTTGTTTATAAGGAACGTTTTTTCGCTTGTAGCTGAGGTACCACACATAAGCGCCTGATGGAGCTTGATTGCCATTTAAGGTTCCATCCCATCCTGCAAACAAATTAGTTGTAGTGAATATTTTTTGCCCCCAGCGGTTATAAATACTAAAACTAAAATCCGTGATCGGGAAAAAGGCTTTAGCTTTTAGTATATCATTCTTATTATCATTATTAGGAGTAAATGCTGTAGGCACAAACAACTGGTTCAAACAATTAGCGATAATTACTGAAAAACCATCAGTAGCAGTTCCGCATTCATTAGACAATGTAACCTGGTAATAACCCTGGTTGACTATATTTTTTACCGGTTTATTATCTCCATCCTGCCACAAATAATCAGTAGCTACAACGTCGGTTACATCCAATAAAATATTTTCATCAGTGCAAATAGTGGTATCGCTTCCCAAATTAACTACTGGTGTTCTGTTTGTTCTCACAGTTGTGGTATCAGCAGCTTTGCAGGCATCATCAGAAACTTTTACCCAATACGTTCCATCAGTTGCAATAGTTAAACTGGGTGTAGTGGCACCGGTACTCCATTGCCAGTCGGTAATAAAAGGGTTATTAGCTGTAAAAGTTACCGTTGCATTATCGCATAATAAAGTGGTTGTATCAGGAAGCGAAACAGAAAGTTTGTTTGGTTTAATTGTCACGTTGGTATTACCAATGGTAACGCAACCACCATCAGTAATAGTTGTTAAACTATAAACACCTGCATCACTAAAACTCGCCGGGAAAATAGAGATGACACTATCGGTTGAACTAAGGCTGTTCGGTCCTGTCCAATTATAACTCAATGCAGGAAACTGATTGACTAATTTTATAGTATCGCCAATGCAATACGGACTTTCATTGCTTAGAGTAACTGGTTTAGGGTCATAAACATCCAGCTTTATTGCAGAAGAAGTAGTCCGGCAATTGGGCAAATTAATACTGGCTGGTTCTGCAATCAGCAAACGATACCATTTACTATCGGAAGCAGTGGCGTTATTTATTGTATAATCTTGTTGATTGGCACCATTTATATTTACCCAGTTAATACTATCGGTGCTCGACTGCCATTGATACACCGGATTGTTATAAACCTGTTTGGTAATATTTCCGTTAATAAGAATATTGTTATTGGAGCAAACTGTATTACCACCTAAATATGTACCTGTTAAAAAAGGTTTTGTTTCAGCACCACAAACAGAAAACTCAATATCATCTAATACCAGGTCATTACCATAACCACCTACCTGGTTATTATACATGGTGAGTATAACAGAAGTTTCCCCCGGAGGTAACAGAATATCAAATCCATATTGTTCCCATGTAAAAGTGCTGTACCGGCTTATCTTACCAGTAGTATAAGAACCAAGCACTGTACCGCTGGCAGCACTTTTAATTTCAAACTTTACATCGGGATCCAATGGATCGGGTGTACCGAGCCGCAATAAATTAGCAATCCATGCTGAAAACTTGATAGAAGTACCGCTGCACAGGTTATCAATTTTTGTTTCATAAAATTTTCCTGCGTTAAATGATGCGTTTACAACCATCATATATCCGTTGTTACCGGTATGTTCACTACCGGTAAACCAGCTTCCAAAAATTTGTGTGCCATCTAATGGGGCAGCTGTTTTACGAATACTGTATTGACCGTCATTAACAGAACCGGTTGCTGTATATTGGTAGGCAGTAACATTTGCAGGTAATGCAGGGCCATATTGTGCGGTTCCTGTACCAAAATCATCTTTAAATATAACGGAAGGGCTGCATTGGGCCAGGGCAGCATCATTTAAAAAAATTAAAGACAGCAATAACGTTAAATAATATTTCACTCTTCAAATTTCCTTTTTAATCTTCAATTTCTGCAGAACTTTCAGGTAAATGGTCATACTCACCTTTAAAAGCATAATAACCAAATATCATCATACCCATGGCAATTGGAATAAATACAACGATAAAAACAATCCATTGTATTTTAGTGTCAATCACCGGTTTCTTTGCAATTTCCGCAGCGGCTGTTTTAATTAAATAATAAACTGCCAGCGGGCCAAGTGCTATCCATATTATTCCGGTATATCGTTTTAGTTTGTTCATAAAAAAATATTTATTCCCCTTTAGGGATCGGGGGCTTAATCATTAACATCAGGATCAATTTTGTTAGATATATACAAGACACCAATTACCAGGCAAACCGCTGCCACCAGTACAGGATACCATAAGCCCACCAGTTTATCACCGGTGTAAATAGTAGTGAGCAAGGTAGCAATAAATGGCGTCAATCCGCCAAACACTCCATTGCCTACATGATAGGGCAAACTCATACTGGTGTAACGGATTTTTGTTGGGAACATTTCCACTAAGAAAGCAGCGATAGGGCCGTAAACCATTGTGACAAATATTATAAGCACCCAAACAAAAGCAACTATCTTCCAATATTTAGAAGTAGTTAGTCTTTTGTCTATATAAGTTACATTCTTGTTGTATCGGAATTCTGGATTCGATTTATAATTAATAACTGTATCCGTTCTCAATTCTGAAAATTGAATTTCATCTTTTAATATCCATCTATATTTATACTGGCTAATAATTTTTTGCTCTTTTTCAATGGTATCGTTTTTAATAATAATTAAATCAGCTTTATTTCCTTTCGCAAAAAAATCATCCCACTGTTTTTCAAAGTCTTTTGATTCCTGTGAATTAATATTTAAACCCGGCATTTGTTTTGGTAATGACCTCACCAATTCTTTAACATCTGTTAAGTGTATAAAATAATTAAATACCGGTCTGTAAGAAACAATCGCCAGCAACATCCCAATCATCATTATCCATTTCCTTCCAATCTTATCACTCCAGCGTCCAAACACTACAAAAAATGGTGTGGCAAATAAAATAGCCCAGATGATAATTGTTCTTGATTGATCAAAATCTACTTTACAAACGTTTTCAATAAAACTCTGTGCATAAAATTGCCCGGTGTACCAAACCACTCCCTGGCCCATAGTGGCTCCAAACAAAGCCAGCAACACCATCTTTAAATTTCCTTTGTGTACAAAACTTTCTTTTAGAGGGTTTACAGATGTTTTACCTTCTGTTTTTAATTTGGCAAACAATGGCGATTCTTTCATCCGCAAACGGATATAAATAGAAATGATCACCAGTATTATTGAAACAAGGAAAGGAATCCTCCAGCCCCATTGATTAAACTTAGCGATAGACTTAGTTAAATCAGCATCAAGACTGTGCCGGGTTATTAAAATAACTCCCAGTGAAACAAACAAACCGAGTGTAGCAGTAGTTTGTATCCACGAAGTATAATAACCTCTTCTGTTGGTGGGTGAATGTTCAGCAACATATGTTGCAGCTCCGCCATATTCCCCACCCAAAGCAAGGCCCTGTAATAAACGTAATAATAAAACAAGAACAGGGGCCGCAAATCCAATTGTTTCGTAGCCGGGTATCAAACCAATTGCAAATGTTGACCCGCCCATTATAATAAGTGTTAACAGAAAAGTATATTTTCTGCCAATTAAATCCCCTAACCTCCCAAACACCAATGCTCCAAACGGGCGAACAATAAAACCTGCAGCAAATGTTGCCAGTGTACTTAGTAAGGCGGCGGTAGGATTTGTTTTAGGAAAAAACTGGGCAGCCAGCACTGGTGCAAGACTTCCGAAAATATAAAAGTCGTACCACTCAATTAATGTTCCTACAGATGACGCTGCAATAACCTGCCAGATAGTTTTGGTTTCGTTTTGTTGCATTAGCAATCGGTTGATTCAATTTTACCCTGCTGATTTATTACTCAACAAAGCTTTTATATTTGCTTTAATGATTACAGCAGCAGGATTACTTTCACAATCAGTCTATAAACTTATTAAAGCTTGTTGTAATTTTAAAATCTATTTCAAACTATACTAATACTCGTTTGCTTATGTCATACCCATTTCAAATTAAATCATTAGAAGAATACAAAGCAGCATACAAAAGAAGTGAAGATGATCCCGAAGGATTTTGGGATGAAGTGGCTTCCAATTTTCAATGGAGAAAGAAATGGGATAAAACACTCGACTGGAATTTTATTGAACCGCATGTTCGCTGGTTTCCCGGTGGCAAATTAAATATTACAGAAAGCTGTATTGACCGTCACCTTCCTACCATGGGTGAAAAACCTGCTTTCATTTGGGAGCCCAATGACCCTAATGACAGAGTAAGGGTGGTTACATATAATCGTTTACATAAACGTGTATGCCAGGTAGCACAAATGTTAAAGAATAATGGTGTAAAGAAAGGTGACCGTGTTTGTATTTATATGGGTATGGTGCCTGAGTTGGTTTATGCGATATTAGGTTGTGCAAGAATTGGTGCAATACACAGTGTAATATTTGGTGGCTTTAGTGCACAGAGTATTGCCGATAGATTGTATGATGCACAGGCAGAATTTATTATTACCTGTGATGGTGCTTACCGTGGCGGAAAAGATATTCCATTAAAAAGTGTAATTGATGATGCATTGATAGGAAACAGAACAGTTAAGAAAGTAATTGTTTATACAAGAACACGTACTCCGGTATCTATGATTAAAGGAAGAGATGTGTGGTGGGAAGATGAAATGGATTATGCAGAAACACAGGTAGAGAAAGATGGCGTGGTTTCCTTTCCTGCAGAAGAGATGGATGCAGAAGACCCGTTGTTTATTCTTTATACCAGTGGAAGTACCGGTAAACCAAAAGGTGTGGTGCATACCTGCGGTGGTTATATGGTGTGGACGGGTTATACTTTTGTAAATGTATTTCAATACGAACCCGGAGATAGATTTTTTTGCACGGCAGATATTGGTTGGATAACCGGGCACAGTTATATATGTTATGGTCCGTTAAGTGCCGGTGCTACTTCCGTAATGTTTGAGGGTATTCCTACCTGGCCGGATGCAGGAAGATTTTGGGATATTGTTGACAGGCATAAAGTAAATATTCTTTATACAGCTCCAACGGCCATTCGCAGTTTGATGGGATTTGGTTTAGATCCATTAAAAGGTAAAGACCTGTCATCATTAAAAATATTAGGCACAGTAGGTGAACCCATAAATGAAGAAGCATGGCATTGGTACGATGAACATGTAGGCAAAAAGAAATGTCCGATTGTGGATACATGGTGGCAAACAGAAACGGGTGGTATTTTAATTTCCAATTTAGCAGGTGTTACTCCTGCAAGACCATCATGGGCAACATTGCCATTACCCGGGGTGCATCCAATATTGGTGGATGAAAATGGAAAAGAAGTAACAGAGAAAGATGAGCATGGTTTATATAAAGGAAATCTTTGTATTAAAAATCCATGGCCTTCTATCATCCGCACTACTTATGGCGACCATGAACGATGCCGCACTAACTATTTTGCTACTTACCATAATTTATATTTTACTGGCGATGGTGCATTGAAAGATGATGAAGGTAATTTCAGAATTACCGGCAGGGTAGATGATGTGTTGAATGTAAGCGGTCACCGTATTGGCACTGCAGAAGTGGAGAATGCTATTAATATGCATGCAGGTGTGGTGGAAAGTGCTGTAGTTGGTTATCCGCATGATATTAAGGGGCAGGGTATATATGCTTATGTAATTTACAATGGTCATCATGGCGATGATAATACAAGGCGCCAGGATATTTTACAAACAGTAACAAGAGTAATTGGACCTATTGCCAAGCCAGATAAAATTCAGTTTGTAAGCGGCCTGCCCAAAACAAGAAGCGGTAAAATTATGCGCCGTATTTTAAGAAAGATTGCTGAAGGAGAAACACAAAACCTCGGCGATACAAGTACTTTGTTAGACCCCGGAGTAGTGGATGAAATAAAGAATGGTAAGTTGTAGATTGTTAACCTGATTGAGAAAAATGGAAAGCAGCAATAAAAACTTTTTTGCTGAACTGATTATTTCTGAATCACCACTTTGGTCCCTACCGGTAACATATCGTAGAGTTCAAAAATATCTGAGTATTTAACCGAGATACATCCCCAGGTCCAGTTTTGATAACGATCTACTGCAAACTCTTCATCTTTCCTGGTACCATGTATTCCTATACCGCCACCGATAGAGGCTGATGTAGGAATTTCACCGTTTGCTTTTCGTTCGTTAAACTTTTCAATACTTTCATTATTGGGATAATCAATCAACATAAACTTTCCCCATTCCGAATGATTTTTTTTGGCAACAATATGGAAAGTTCCTTCGGGAGTGTTGCGGTCTCCTTCCATTTTTTTATCGCTTAATGATTTATTGCCGAACACAACAGGGTAGGTAGCATACCAGCCATCTTTATCATATACTCTTAATTCATAATCCGATTTGTCAATGATAACAGTGTATGGTGAATAGGGAAGTGCTTTGGGAGTGATGGTTTTAACTGCAGAAGCGATCTTCTTCTTTGCAACCGGCTTTTTTCCTCTTGGTCTTTTATCTGTAAAACTAACCAGTACCATTGAGGCTAAAAGAATTGTAACAAAAGGTAACCGGAAATTTTTCATGGCTATATCTTGACTTTTCTTACAGATGTTTAAACGAAGCGTAAGTTTAATTTATTTTTTAATGGGGATAACAAAACCCGTGTTTTGAGAAAACGTTAACAAGTAGGGTTGATTATTAAGCGGAGGAAACTGATGGTGTATTGAATTCATAGCTATCAGATTTTTTGTAAAAATAGCGGATTGTGTGAATAGTGAAATAGAAAAACCCGCATCAGAAATCCACAATATCAGATAGAGTTTTCACCAACTTTATTATTAGCACAGCCTTACTTAAACAGACTTAGAAATTCCGCTTTTTTTCTGGCAGCAATCTGGATTTGCATTCCATCTTCCATTACTACATATCCTCCCCGGCCAGTATAATATTTTTTAACAAAGTTGATATTCACCACACTTGAATTATGAACCCTCACAAAAATATTTTTTGGAAGAGTGTCTTCATACTCTTTTAGTTTTTTGGTAACTACAATTTTGGTTTTACCCTTGCAAAAGATATGTGTGTAGTTTCCGGAAGCTTCGAGGTACATAATGTTATTAATATCTTCAAAATAACTTCCATCACCTGTTGGCAATGCAATTTTATTTGTACCTGAAGGAACATTAACTTTCAGGCCTTCCAGAAACTGGTTAATCTTTATGTTAACAGCATCTTTTTCAATTCTGTTAATTACTTTTGTACAGCATCTTTTAATTCAGTAATATTTACGGGCTTTAACAGGTAATCAATAGCAGAATATTTAAATGCTTTGATGGCATAATCATTAAAGGCAGTTACAAATATCACTTCAAAGTTTACCGGCTTTAATTTATCCAGCAAATCAAATGCGTTTCCATATGGCATTTCTATATCAAGGAAAACTATTTTAGGCTGTGTTTCTTTTATTAACTTAATTGCTTCAATCGGATCACGGGCAGCCCCTTTAATTATTAATTGCGGACAATATTGTTTTATTAACTCTGATAGCGTAACAATATTTCCGGGTTCGTCATCAACAATTATTACAGAAACAGGTTTCATAATTATAAAGGTATGGTCAATTCAACCAGCGTTCCTGCTGTATGATCATTATTATCTTTTATATCTTTAATGCTAAAGGATATTTTCTTTTCTGACAAAATATTCAATAATGCTATCCTTTTTTCACAATAGGTTGCCGGGCCCTCCGCCCAGAATTTGATCAGGACATCTAACTCCATTGTATGAATCGGTTATTGAATCATATAATAATTGAGCCATGTAAGAATCGGTTTTTTTTTTGGAGAGCTTTATTTATATAAATTTTCTCCCAGGAAGATTTTTTGCAGTCATATTCGAACCCAAAATAACTTAATATCCCAAAACGAATTTTTCCATAAAATTCATAAACTGATCCATTTCTTACCCCGTCAAAAAAAATTGAATCTTTTTTATAGCATTTAATATCATTCTGGGGGCTTATTATTATTATTATTAACCCGTTGTGCGATTAGAAAAATGTGAATATGTGAAAAAAGAGGTTATGCATAAAAGCCAATACAGTACAGTATTTGCTTAGAAAAAGTGCTTAAATTTTTTCAATGCACAACCTCAAAACAAATTTCGACAAGATTT
>JACQDV010000033.1 GCA_016200915.1 Sphingobacteriales bacterium | reverse complement strand
TCTGGATGAGTTTTGTTACAGGTTTAACCGGTGCAATGCAGTAGAAAGAATTTTTCACAACATAACTGGAAGGATGATGTATCATCAGCCAGTAACTGTTAATCAACTAAAAATGGAGTAGCTAAATGCCTACTTCGATACATTTATTTAATTGATAAATATCACTTATGAGTCAGGAAAAAATATCATTTAAAATCATCACCCTGAATTGGGTGAAAGGAGATATAAGTCAAATCCCCACAGAGAGTGGTGTTTACCAAATTTATGGAACCTCTCCTTTGTATGGAATAGATACTTTACTATACATTGGGCAGGCCAAAAACTTAAACCATAGATTAAAAACTCATTTTGAATCTAAAGAAAGTGTTATTGGCCGCCAGCCAAACAAAAGTTGTCTTTTTGCAACTGTAAATGAATCTTTATTAGATGTTGTTGAACAAACGTTGATTGTAATGCATAAACCTAGTTTTAACTCAGCAAGTCTTATTAATGTTAAACCGATTGTAAAAAGTGATGCTTTTTATATACAAAATCATGGAGAACGTGGAATGCTGAATATAGAAGTAACGAACTATTACTTTTTAAAGCATCCGGGTAATAATAATGTTGAATTTGAAATAATGCCAACATTTGAAGACAAGTAGGCAAGGTTGTCTTTCATATAAATCAAAACAATTTAAATCTTTTTAAAATGAAAAAATTGCTAATGGGGTCATTTGTGCTGACCATTTTCTCAATTTCGCTTTTGATTTTTCAATTGAGCTGTAAAAAAGAAGCAGTAGCTCAAACAGGTAGCTATGTTTTGCACCCGGCAACAACATCAGCCTTAGGAGGAGTAATTGTCGGTTCTGGTTTGAACATAAACAATTCCGGCGTTCTTTCAGTTGCTGCAAGGGATACAAGTGTTCCGCAACTTGGAAAACTACTTTTTGTAGAGCTCTCTGGTGGCTTACCAGACCAACAAACTATTTGCACAAGTAATTATGATGGCACAGGTAAAGTTAAGATACCGATTTCGCTTCCGACCAGTCGTGAATTTAGAAGTATCCCAGTACACGCCACTCTTTCTCCTGACGGAAAGATGCTTTTCTTTGAAGCATATGAAGGCAGTACACAGACATATTTTATTTATTCATGTTCAATAAATGGGAGTAATCTCCAAATTGTACATAGCAGTTCCAAAAACCTCATTGGTTTAATGAACGCTTATTAGAAATTAACGGCAAGAGTGTATCAACCAAATCAAAATAGCAATATCCGACACCCGACTTCATACATCTGACATTAAAGAATAGGATGCCGCTTAAACTCTTTCGTACGGTCAAACAAATAACGATAAGTAGCCAGATTGCGGCTCTGTGTAGCACCAAGGTTACGGGAAATACCCAGCATTTTGGGATTAAAATCTCCCTGCCATTGTAATTCCAACTCTTCATATTGTCTTTCACCCTGTATTAAATTGGCCGCTTCTACTATCATAAAATAATCCACTCCTTTCCCCTGGAATTCCGGTACCACACCAAACACAATACCCGTGAATTTTTTACAAACTTTCCGGTAACGAAGCCACAGGAATTTTAATTTGCTGAATAAGTCAAACTGACCATTGAGGTATTTTACAATCTGGTTTAAATCGGGCAAATTAATCCACATAGCAATGGGTTCTTCTTTATGATAGGCAAACCATATCAATGATTCATCCATCACCGGCTTCATTGCTTTAAAAATTTTCAAAGCCATTTCTTTGCTCATCTCCTTATTGCCTTCATGACCAGCCCATGCATTATTATATACCGTACAAAAGTCATTGGCAAATTTCTCCAGTTGATTTTTTTTAATATGTCTTGCTGAAAATTCTGGTTGAGCTGCATATATTTTATGTTGTTCATAAAACTTTGGCTGCAGTTGTGTATCGATGCCGAGATACCAGCATATTTGATTATAGAAAACATTGAATCCGTATGTCTCAAACAATTCTTTATAATAAGGAGGATTATAATTCATTAAATAGATGGGCTCTTTAAACCCTTCTGTTACCAATCCCCACCAGCGGTCACGTTCACCAAAATTGATGGGACCATCCATGGCTTCCATTCCTCTTTGCAGCAACCAGTGTTTGGCCACATCCAGTAACATATCGGCTGCCTGCTGGTTATTGATGCATTCAAAAAAACCAATGCCGCCAACAGGAATATCATCTCCTTTATTCTTATACTTCTTCTGAACAAAAGCGGCGATACGACCAATCAACTTTCCATCCTTATCTCTTAATATCCACCGGGTAACTTCACCGGTTTTAAATGCTTTATTCTTCTTCGCATCAAACACATCATTAATATCTTTATCCCATGGGCGAATCCAGTTGCTGTCGTTTTTGTACAATTCAATTGCTACCTGCAAAAACTCTTGTGCTAAATCGGGGGTATTTATTTCTTTCAGATACATAATTAGTGGGGACAAAAATAGCTGATTGCCAATAAAGCCAATATCACTAAATTGACATTTAAATATTATTAACCAATGAGCAAATATATTCTTGCACTCGACCAGGGAACCACCAGTTCAAGAGCGATTGTTTTTGATAAAGCCGGTTCTGTTATTGCGGTGGCTCAAAAAGAGTTTGAACAAATATTTCCCAAACCGGGTTGGGTAGAGCATAATGCCAATGAAATATGGAGTACTCAATTAGGAGTAGCGGCTGAAGCTATTACCAAAGCAGGATTAACTACTGCTGATATTGCTGCTATTGGTATCACCAATCAAAGAGAAACTACCGTAGTGTGGGACAGGAATACTGGTCAGCCCATTTATAATGCAATTGTTTGGCAGGACAGAAGAACAGCTGCCTTCTGTGACCAGGTAAGAGGGCAGGGATTAGATAAAATGATACAGGCAAAAACCGGTTTGGTAGTGGATGCGTATTTCAGTGCCACCAAAATAAAATGGATATTAGATAATGTGGAAGGTGCCAGAGCAAAGGCCAATAAAGGTGAATTAGCATTTGGTACGATTGATACATGGTTGTTATGGAATCTTACCAAAGGAAAAGTACATGCCACCGATGTAAGCAATGCATCCAGAACCATGTTGTTCAATATTCACACATTGCAATGGGATGGTGCTTTGGAAAATATTTTTGATATCCCCGGTAATATGCTGCCACAAATAAGAAGCAGCAGTGAAGTGTATGGTGATACACAAAATATTTTAACGGCGAATAATATTCCTATTGCCGGTATTGCAGGCGATCAGCAATCAGCATTGTTTGGTCAGCTATGTACACAACCGGGAATGGTAAAAAATACTTATGGCACCGGTTGTTTTATGCTTATGAATACAGGTGAGAAAGCCATTCCATCTACCAATAATTTATTAACCACCGTGGCATGGAAGATAAATGGTATTACACATTATGCGCTGGAAGGAAGTGTATTTATTGCCGGTGCGGTGGTGCAATGGCTCAGAGATGGATTAGGTATCATCAAACATTCTGCTGATGTGGAAGAGTTAGCCAATAAAGTAAAAGATAATGGTGGTGTGTATGTTGTTCCGGCTTTTGTTGGTTTGGGTGCACCTTACTGGAACCAGGATGCAAGAGGTACAATTGTTGGTTTAACAAGAGGAAGTAATGCATCACATATTGCAAGAGCTGCATTAGAAAGTATTTGTTTTCAAACAATGGATGTATTGAAAGCAATGGAAAAAGATAGTGGCATTGCGATTAAAGAATTAAGAGTGGACGGTGGCGCTACTGCTAATAATTTACTGATGCAGTTTCAAAGTGATATTTTAAATACAAAAGTGCTGCGTCCAAAAGTAACAGAGACTACTGCACTTGGTGCTGCTTACCTTGCAGGACTTGCCGTTGGTTACTGGAAAAGCATTGAAGATATCCAGGAGCAATGGCAAATTGACTGCAGCTTCTCTCCTGCTATGAATGATGATGACAGAGATGATTTAAGTGAAGGATGGAGAAAAGCAGTGGAAACTACAGTGGCCTGGACAAGGGTGTAAAGAAAGTTGGCAGTTGGCAGTTGGCAACTCTATTATAGACTATAACAAAGAAAATGGCAATTCCCTATCTACTACATACAATTAATTTATTACACTGGTTCAGTCCGCTTAAAGCGTCCCGACCCTGTTAATCATTCACCATTCACTATTCACCATTCACATGAGAAGAGATGAAATGCTGCAACAACTGAATGAACCTGTGGAATGGGACGTTGTTATTATTGGCGGAGGTGCCACCGGTTTAGGCGCCGCTGTTGATGCTGCTTCAAGAGGATATAAAACTTTATTACTCGAACAACATGATTTTGCCAAAGGCACATCAAGCCGTTCTACCAAATTAGTTCATGGCGGTGTTCGCTATTTGGCACAGGGAAATATCAAGCTTGTTAAAGAAGCTTTGAAGGAAAGAGGAATTCTTTTGCGTAATGCACCGCATGTTACCAGCAATGTTTCTTTTGTAATGCCTTCCTATCATTGGTGGGAAAAATATTATTATGGTATTGGATTAAAGATTTATGATTTGCTTGCCGGCAAATTAGGATTAGGTAAAACGGAATTTCTTTCTAAAAAATCA
Organism: Sphingobacteriales bacterium; assembly: GCA_016200915.1. GTDB lineage: Bacteria > Bacteroidota > Bacteroidia > Chitinophagales > Chitinophagaceae > AWTP1-9. The sequence continues at coordinate 2,721 of JACQDV010000033.1, read as the reverse complement.
GTAATAAAAGTTTTACCAACCATCAATGCCAAAGGAATCAGCGGTGGTGTGATGTATAAGGATGGGCAATTTGATGATGCACGGCTGGCAATTAATCTTGCTCAAACCGCAGCAGAACAGGGAGCCACTGTTATTAATTATTGTAAAGTGGTCGGACTAAGAAAAGGAATTAAAAAAATCAATGGCTTATTTGCACAGGATGTATTGAGTGGAAAAGAATATGAACTGAAATGTAAAGTGGTTATCAATGCCACTGGTGTTTTTGCAGATGATATTATGCAGATGGATGATAAGGATAGAAAAGAATTGGTGTCACCATCTCAGGGAGTGCATTTGGTAATTGATAAAAAATTCTTCCCCGGAGAAAAATCACTGATGATTCCCAGGACGGATGATGGAAGAGTGTTGTTTGCAGTACCCTGGCATGATAAAGTAGTTGTTGGTACCACAGACACACCTGTTGAAGAAAATTCATTGGAACCTGTTGCGTATGAAGATGAGATTGAATTTATCATGTCGCATATCAACCGCTATCTTAATGTGGAAGTAAAACGAAGTGATGTAGATACAGTGTTTGTTGGTTTACGTCCGCTGGTGCACATAAAAGGACAAAAGAATACCGCATTACTAAATCGTGACCATACTATCATAGTTTCACTAAGTGGTTTAGTAACTATTACCGGCGGTAAATGGACCACTTACAGAAAGATGGCGAAAGATGTGGTGACCAATGCGGCATTTGTCGCCAAACTTCCAAAGAAAGAATGTGTGACAGATGAATTAAAAATTCATGGATTCCCCGGCATAAATGCCGGGGCAAGGCAAAATGCCGGAGCAAGTCACGGAGAACATCTGCATTATTATGGAAGCGATGCTGAACACATCAAACAACTCTGGAAAGAAAACCCTTCATTAAAAGAATTGATAGCAGACGGATTACCTTATACAAAGGCCGAAATAATATGGGCTGTAAGAAATGAAATGGCGATGACGGCAGAAGACGTACTGGCAAGAAGAACAAGATTATTATTCTTAGATGCAAAATCAGCTTATGCTATTGCACCTCTTGTTGCTAAATTAATGGCTGAAGAAATGAACAAAGATGTAAACTGGATAACAGAACAAATAAAAGCTTTTGAAGAAGTAGCAGATAATTATATTTTAGGAGAATGAGGTGGTGAATAGTCAATGGTGAATGGTCAATAGTGAATTATAAATATTTCTTTATCTTGGATATCACATTGGCAACTGGCAACAAACAAGAAACTAAAAACCAAAAACGATTGCTTATGTCTCCCTTCTTAGGTGAATTTATTGGCACTGCTTTACTTATTATTCTCGGCGATGGCGTAGTAGCCAACGTTGTGTTATCCAAAACCAAAGGAAATAATGGTGGATTAATTGCTATTACTTTTGGTTGGGCTGTTGCGGTATTTGTCGGTGTTTATTCCAGTGCTGCTGCCAGTGGTGCACATTTGAACCCGGCTGTAACGGTTGGTTTAGCTTCTATTGGAAAACTTGACTGGGCTTTGGTTCCCACTTATGTTGCTGCGCAGCTATTGGGTGCAATGTGCGGAGCATTGATTGTATGGATTGCCTATCGTCAGCATTTTGCTGAAACAGATGATGCGAATTTGAAGCTGGCCGTTTTCTGCACTGCTCCTTCCATTAGGAGTAGCATCAACAATTTACTCACTGAGATCATTGGAACATTTGTATTGGTGTTTGGTGTGCTATTCATTTCTAAACCACATGATACATTAGGAGCATTGGATGCATTACCTGTTGCATTATTAGTATTGGGTATTGGTTTGAGTTTAGGCGGACCTACCGGTTATGCTATTAATCCAGCAAGAGATTTAGGCCCACGCATTATGCATTTTATTTTACCCATCAGCGGTAAAAGAGACAGTGACTGGAGTTATAGCTGGATACCAGTTATTGGTCCCTTGATTGGTGGTGTGGTGGCTGCGTTGGCGTGGAATGTATTGGGGTAGCATAACCCCGACAGCGGTTGAAAACCCTGTCGGCGGTTAAACCGGTAATGTAACAAGTAAAATCAAACTTATATGGTAATTGAACCTCTATCTGAAGGATATTACTATCATATCTACAACCGTGGTATCAACGGGGAAAATATTTTTAACAGGGAAGAGAATTACCGCTATTTCCTGCACCAATATCAGTATTACCTTAGTGATGCAGTTGATACATATTGTTATATTCTTTTAAAGAACCATTTCCATCTTTTAGTATTTGTAAAAGAAAATATTGAAGTAGAAAGAAAAGACGGCAAGGGGTTTATCAGGTTGGATGCTTCCAAACAATTCAGTCATTTCTTTAACAGTTATGCCCAGGCATTTAATAAAATGTATAAACGTACAGGCGGTTTATTTGAATCACCTTTTCACCGGAAACAGATTAAAGAGGATATTTATTTTACCCGGTTGGTTTACTACATTCATACCAATGCTCAGAAACATGGGTTTGTTCAGGATTTCCGGGAATGGAATCATTCTTCGTATAAAACTGTTATTTCAGATTATGAAACATTTTTAAAGAGAGAAGAACTACTTAAATGGTTTAACGGGAAGGGTGAATTTGAAAAGTTCCATCTGTCTGATCAGTCTTTTTCCTGAGTTCCGCACTTTTTGAAAAATCCCAAAAAAATCTACTGAAACTCTTACTGGTATTGAATTGCTGATTTGGTTTTGGGTGTCC
>JACQDV010000032.1 GCA_016200915.1 Sphingobacteriales bacterium | reverse complement strand
GAAATCCCTGGCAGGGTTAAAAACAAGACTGATAACTAAGATTGCCGCAACTACATTGCTCCAATGGATTAATTATCAGAATCAAAAACCAATTAATCATTTAAAACATGCCTTGGCGGCTTAATCGCACAACGGGTTATACTATTTTATTAATATACCACCACTTAACTGGTATAATACCGGCAGACAGTTGAAATGAATAATTATTTACGCCTGTGTTAAATGTCTCGCCGGTATTAATTACATTCGCAGTCCTTAATTATGTTTAAACAAGTAAAATAGTTTTACAAAATGGCACAAAAAATTAAAGTAGCCAATCCGGTTGTTGAACTCGATGGCGATGAAATGACCCGCATCATCTGGAAATTCATCAAAGACAAATTAATTCTCCCCTATCTCGAACTCGATATTAAATATTTTGACCTCGGCGTTGAATACCGTGACCAGACCAACGACCAGGTAACGATTGATTCAGCCAATGCCATTAAAGAATATGGCGTGGGCATCAAATGTGCTACCATTACACCGGATGAAGCCCGTGTAAAAGAGTTTAATCTTAAACAAATGTGGAAGAGCCCTAACGGAACTATCCGCAATATCTTAGATGGAACAGTTTTCCGGGAACCCATCGTTATTAAAAATATTCCACGATTGGTTACCAACTGGGATGCCCCTATTATTGTAGGCCGTCATGCTTTTGGTGATCAGTACCGTGCAACAGATACTGTTATTAAAGGTAAAGGAAAATTAACCATGACCTTTACTCCCGAAGGTGGTGGCGAACCACAGGTGTTTGAAGTGTTCAACTTTAAAGGTGATGGTGTGGCAATGACGATGTATAATACCGATGAAAGTATTAAAGGTTTTGCCCGCAGTTGTTTTAATATGGCGCTGAGTAAAAAATGGCCATTATATCTTTCTACCAAAAACACTATTCTTAAAAAATACGACGGACGTTTTAAAGATATTTTTGAAGATATCTATAAGAATGAATTTAAAACAGCCTTTGATGCAGCCGGTATTGTATATGAACATCGTTTGATTGACGACATGGTAGCAAGTGCATTAAAATGGAATGGTAATTTTGTGTGGGCCTGTAAAAATTATGATGGCGACGTACAAAGCGATACCGTTGCACAGGGTTTTGGCTCCTTAGGTTTGATGACTTCTGTATTAGTTACACCTGATGGAAAAACAATGGAAGCAGAAGCGGCACATGGCACGGTTACCCGTCACTATCGTGATCACCAGGCAGGTAAACCTACTTCTACCAATTCTATTGCCTCCATTTTTGCATGGACAAGAGGTTTGGCTTTCCGTGGTAAATTAGATGGCAACCAGCCATTGATCGATTTTGCCAATGCATTAGAAGCCGTATGTATTGAAACAGTAGAAGAAGGAAAGATGACGAAAGATCTGGCAGTATGTATCCATGGTAATAAAGTAAACCATGGTGAACACTATTTGTACACCGAAGAATTTTTAGATGCTATTGATGCTAATTTGAAAAAGAAAATGGGCTTATAATTCTAATGTCATACTGAGCCTGTCGAAGTATGACGACGAAATGCCCATTGTAAATAATGAATCCCGTCTCGTTGAGGCGGGATTTTTTGTATATGAACCTTAACTTTACTAAAATAATAACTTTATCAAATGGCAGTAGATAAAATCAATCAAACAAATAGTTTTAATGAGTTTGTAAAAACTATCGAAGCTTATTGTCAATTAATCGAATCGGCTCAGAGTGATAATTACAGGAACTTTCTTACTGCTACACGAAAACTATTACTTCATTTATACACTTACAGCATAGAACTTCCTGAATTTGAATTACCAGAAAAAGAGTCAGAAAAAATCGACATCACTGATAATGATATAAAAAATATCCTTTCCTTCATTTATGCAAAAATTATCGATTCGTATTACTGGATAGTTTTTAATCCAACCAATTACAATGATACTGAGCCCAGCTGCGGTGATTTGGTTGATGATCTTGGAGATATTTACAAGGATTTAAAAACATTTCTGCATGGATTCAATAACCCTTCTGAAGAAGTAAAGCAAAATGCCCTCTGGCATCTTCATTGGAGTTTCAATCATCACTGGAATGACCACTGCATTAATGCCATTTACGCTATTCATTATTTTATAAATAAAGACAAATGATTATTTTTTTTCCGTAGAGCCTCTACATAGTTTTTGTATATTTATTTCCCAACTAAGCTCAGGCTATGACTATGCTTTGGCAAAAGCAGCCAGCAACAGCATAAATCTTCAACTGTATTATTTCTAATACTCCATCACCCCACCTGCTGTTTATTTCCGTTCTGCAAAGTACATGTCAATGGCCCCTTTGTTCTTGGCGTCAATCTTTCCCCGGTGTGTGCAGTTAAATTTATCCTTTATCATCTGCCAGGTGGCGCCGGAAATATTTACTTTATTAATCTCTCCGCTGCTTTCCATACGGGCCGCAAGGTTTACTGTATCGCCCCATATATCATAAGCAAATTTTTTATACCCTACAATACCCGCCACTACCGGCCCGGTATGTATTCCAATCCTTATTGCAAAAGCTGGTTTTCCTTCTTCCCTTCTTTTATTACTGTACCCTATCATAAAATCCCGGATGTCCAATGCAGCCAGTGCAGCATCTTCCGGGTGTGTAAAATTCATAGCAGGTAAACCGCCGGCACATATATAAGCATCTCCCATTGTCTTTATTTTCTCTAACCCATACTTTACTGTGATAGTATCAAATTGCCGGTAACAATAATCAATCTCACTAACCAATTGTTCCGGCGTAAGTTCCTCACTCAGTTGGGTAAAATCTTTAAAGTCGGTAAACATCACCGTAACAGAGGGATACCTTCTTGCTTTGGAAGTGCCATCATTACGAAGTTCTTCCGCTATTTCTGCCGGCAAAATATTGAGCAGCAGTTCATCCGATTTTCTTTTTTCGTCTGTAAGCTGACTGTTGGTAAGATTCAAAGCAGCGGTGCGGTCTTCCACTTTCTTTTCTAACGTAATATTGGCCTCGTTCAATTCTTCCGATAAGATTTCTATTTTTTTATAGGCTACCGAATTACGGTAGGCAAGAATATACGCCTGCATCAGAAGGAAACCACTAAAAGCATAAAAGATGATAAACGAATCGTTGATAACCAGCCGGGCCACCAGTACATCATGTACAATGCCTGCAAAACAAATACAGTAACTGATAAAAGATATAATAGCAAACTCCCTTTTATTGATCATAGCACGGATAACGATATAAACAAGATATACAGATTCAAGCAAAACAAACAACAGGATAATACTCAGGAAACCGGTAAACACCCGTACCGGAAAAAAAATAATAAGCAATGATTCCGCCACACAAATGAGCAGGATGCTGTTACGGATATATAGCGACCATTCCTGTTTAAAAAATTCGAAGGCCAGCATAACATATATGGGCACCCCCATGGTAACAGTGAGGTACTCTATACGTATCCCTGCGGCATAGGGAAAACCGGGAAAGCTGGTATAAAAAATATATTCACCTGTAATCAGGTTGCGTATGGTGGAATCGAGACAGAGCAGAGCAAACCACAGCGCCGCATATTCTTTTTTACGCAATAAAAAAATGAGCAGGTGATACACAAAAAGGATAAACATGATGGCAGCCATCCATAATTCAGCATTCCTGCTATTATCCCGTTGACGGATGATGGTATCTGCTTCACCTATGTCAATGCTGCTGCGTAACCCCCCGTTAACATGTGACGTATTGGCTATTTGCAGTATAATTTGCAAAGAATCCCCTGGTGGGAGATAAAATGGTTTTACCCGTGGGATAATTTTTGGCACCACCGAATCAGGATTGGCAGATACCACTCCGGCAAACGATATCAATTCATCATTAATCCATAACCGATAGGCGCTGTTGGTTTCCCAGATACGTAATGCCATCAGGCTATTAAAATGATAATTCGTTAACAGCAGCCGGTAGGTAGCATATCCACAACCATTAAATTTTTTTATCCCTTCTTTTGTCTCGTTCCAGTAACCAGGTACATTCATGAAAGCATCTGGCAGAGGATCAGTATGATTTTTAAAATCGGCCGGGTAAAGTAATTGATTATAATAAAAAGCCCATTCACCATCTAATGAAAATTTCCCTTTTTTGTTTATATCAAAATCACTTAAATCCATTATGCCCTGCCGGGCTACTGGCAGGTTGGGGTCAATTTTCAATTTGCAGGAAGTAAATCCTGCTACAATAAAAACAAAGAGTAAGCGTAAACAGATAGCGGTCTTCATTAAAATTTAACTGTATAATGTAATGTAGTAATATAGTGATACCCCGTTAATGACAATAAATAAATATAAAACAAAGTTTTTGATTTTAGTTTTTAAAGACCGCTTTTCTGTCACGTATTTATTCGTAAGCTTATATTTTACACAAGATTTGTTTTGCTTCTCCATTTTTTAAAATAGTTTAATTTAGTCGCAAACTATCGGTATTGCCGCAAACAGTTTATTTAATAACACCACCGTTCACACAACTTAATACGCCCTACCCTGCTACGGCTTACCTCAAAGGTTTTTTAGTATCAAAAGGCATTCAAACTTTCCAGTCTGACTTAGGTATTGATGTAACACTGGATATCTTTAACAAAGAAGGATTACAAAAATTATTTCAACAGGCCGCTATTAATCAAACCGAAGAAACCTCAGCCAGCAGCAGAATATTGCTGATGCAGGAAGAATATACCAGTACCATTGATTCAGTAATTCAATTCCTGCAGGGGAAAAACCCAACACTGGCCCATCGTATTGCTTTAGTGGATGAACATTTTGGTTTCAGCCGTTATGCCGAAAGATTGGGTCGCAGTGCTAATAGTTTTGATGAATTGTATAAACATCTTCAATCAGCACCTACTTATGTGGATGAGATTTTAATATCCATCTTAAAAAAACAATTAGATAAGATTCAACCAACCGTGGTTGCTATGTCAGTTCCCTTCCCTGGAAATTTATATACCGGTTTTCGTTGCGGCCAATTCATCAAACAACATTATCCTCACATTAAAGTGGTGATGGGTGGTGGTTTTCCCAATACAGAATTTCGTTCATTGAGTGATGCAAGAGTTTTTGAGTTGGTGGATTTTATTACACTCGATGATGGTGAAGCTCCATTGGAACAATTGATAAACTATTTTGAGAACAAACAGCCTGTTGAATCATTAAAAAGAACATTTGTATTACAGGATAAGAAAGTTATTTATATCAATAACACTTCCTGCAAAGATTATAAGCAAGGGGATTTAGCTACTCCTGATTACAGTGATCTTCGGCTGAATGAATATATTGATGCCATTGAAGTGGTGAATCCCATGCATCGTTTATGGAGCGACGGAAGATGGAATAAACTCACGATGGCTCATGGTTGCTATTGGAGTAAATGTACTTTTTGTGATATCTCTCTCGATTATATTAAAAACTATGAACCCATTGCTGCTGCTGTACTGGTTGACAGAATGGAAACGCTGATCAAACAAACAGGAAACAACGGTTTCCATTTTGTGGATGAAGCCGCACCACCGGCATTGATGAGAGCTGTGGCACTGGAAATCATCAAACGCAAACTGGTTGTTAGCTGGTGGACCAATATCCGCTTTGAAAAAAGTTTCACCCGTGATCTTTGTTCGCTGCTAAAAGCATCCGGTTGTATTGCTGTATCAGGCGGATTAGAAGTAGCCTCCAATCGTTTACTTCAACTCATCAACAAAGGAATTACGGTAGAACAGGTTGCAAAAGTGAACAGCTATTTTACTGAAGCAGGAATAATGGTACATGCTTATTTAATGTATGGCTTTCCTACTCAAACCGCACAGGAAACAATTGACTCAATGGAAATGGTGAGGCAGTTATTTAAAACCGGAGTACTGCAATCAGCTTTCTGGCATTTGTTTACCATGACGGCTCATAGTCCTGTTGGATTAGAACCCGATAAATACAAAGTGAAAAAAGTTACAGAAGTAATAGGAACATTTGCTAACAATGATATTGAACATATTGACCCGGTTGGCGATCATGAACGGTTTAGCGACGGATTGAAAAAATCATTGTTTAACTACATGCACGGCATTGGCATTGAAGAACCATTATTCAAATGGTTTGAATTTAAAGTTCCCAAAACAACCATTGATCCTAATTTTATTCAGCAGGCGTTGGATGAAGAAGTGATCGCCAACGATAAACCGGAAACAAAATATGTATGGCTGGGAAAAGTAGCGAATGTTGAATACTTCACACAAAGTAAGAAGGGCAATAGTCGTGAAATGGCTGCTATTGATTTTATCTCTTCCTTCAGCAATATAAAAATACAATTGCCAAAGCCACAGGCTGATTGGTTATTGCAAATACTTCCATTACTTACGGTAAACAATAAACCGCAAACCCGTCTTCAACTACTACAATCATACGAAACCAATGTATCAGAAGATTTTGAATTGTTTTGGGATAATAAACCCATGAATCAATTGTATAAAGTGGGTTTGCTGGCATTATAATCATATTATTCAATTATATTGCCGCCGCTTAATTCAATTACATGACCAAAGAAGAACTGCTCCACGAATTAAATAACGAAACATGGGTGATGATAAAACCTTCCGGCATACACGGTATTGGTGTGTTTGCAGTAAGAGATATTCCAAAAGGTGCCCGTGGTTTTTTTTCCAAGGGCATTGGCGGATGGGTTGAGCTTTCACATGATGAAGTGGAAGCATTGCCGGAGCACAGTAAATATTTGATTCACACTTATTGTTTGTTTGATGAAGAAAAATACTGGGTGCCCGATTATGGATTTAAAGTAATGGATATTTCTTTGTATCTCAATCATGCGGAACCATCCAATGTCATCTCTATCAATCACGGTGAAGATTTTGAAACCACCCGTGATATAAAAGCCGGAGAAGAATTACTGATCAACTACGGAGAGATTGTTGACAGCGATGAGTGATTGGAAGATTTAATAGTGCATCAGTTTCAAAATTTACCTGATTTCACGGTAGGACGCAAAGAAAATAAGCCGCAAAAAAAATTGGCGCCTTTGCTCCTTATGTTTCTTTGCGTGAAAGATTCAATTATTGTTTTTTATATTCTATTCTGCCGCCACAATCGCTATTTTGTTATTGGCCTTATTCACTATAATTCTTGAAATACCTTTTAATGGAATACTGCTTTGCACTTTTACCGGCATCCATTCTTTATCTTTCTTTGGATCAAAGGAGAATAATTTTTCTCCATCACTCATCAACATTGTTCCATTATTCAGCCAGCACAGGTCTTCCCGTTTGGGTAATGTTTTAGTGATCGTACTGATGGTTCTTGTTTTTATATCAAATTTCTGAATCAGCCATCCATCATCACTCACCTTTTCCACAAAGCTCATCGCATTTTCATTGGGAATTTTATGCAGTGATCTTCCGGGATTTTGCACCATCACCACATCTTCTTTAGTGATCACATTAAAATAATGCAGACTGTTATGTGCAGTATCATCCAGCACAAACAACAATAAACTTTTATCATCTATCCAGGAATGGTAACCAACCACCATATAATTAATAATGACTTCTGCAGTGCCTCCATTAATAGGATACTTACCTAAATCCTGTGCCCCGTTATCCCGCTGAATAATGCAGGAAATATATTTCCCATCCGGTGTAACCGTGGGAGAATATTCTCTTTCTTCTGTAGTAGTGAAGTTTTTAGTGATATTGGTTTGATAATTGTATGCTTTGATGTCGCTGCGGCCACTGTCGTTAAACGAAGCATAATAGATCAATGGCTGTGATGGATGAAAAAAAGGCTGGCTATCGTATCCTTTGTGATTGCTGATATTTTTGGGAGCAGCAATACTGATTTGATTTTTAGTAACCGTCAATTTAGCTAAGTAAATTTCTGAGCCGGATTGAGCATAAATCAACAGCGGTAGAAATAATCCGCAAAAAACTAAAGCTTTTCTCATAGCAGGTGGGTTTTGCTGATGGAAATTACTAAATAATTGGATTAGTTATAAGCAACGAAAACCAGCAGCCGGATGTCTTGCGATTAACCATTTATTGACAGCTTAATTACATAGGTGGCACAAAAAGTTCAAATGATTCATCTATATACCAGTAAATTTGAGCACTGATTATGAATTACAAATTATTGCTAATTGTTCTTGGGATTTTGTTTGTTACTGATATAAATGCACAATCTTGTACTACTCTTGGGCAAACACCTTCCACAGCATTTCCAGTTTGCGGGACCAAAGTGTTTACTCAAACCAATGTTCCTACATGCAGTACTAATTCTATTTTTGTTCCCGGTTGTTCAGGAAGTGGCAGCGCCAATTACGCAAATAAAAATCCTTATTTCTATAAATTTACTTGCTATACAGGTGGTACGCTTGGGTTTTTAATAACTCCCAGCAATCTTGATGATGATTATGACTGGCAGCTTTTCGATATTTCTGGTCGTAATCCTAATGATATTTTTACAGATAATACACTTGCAATCTCCGGTAATTGGTCAGGCAACTCTTCATTAGAAAGTGCCAGAGGCTTTACTGGTCAAACGGGCACAAAATCCTCTGCTACTGATGTATTTGTTTGTGCATCTAATCCTCCTGAATTAGGAGGTAATCCACCTTTTTCAGATGCCCCTACATTTAGTAAAATGCCAACACTGATAGTAGGACATACTTATTTGCTAATGGTTAGTCATTTTACCGATTCCCAAAGTGGTTACACCCTTGAATTCAATGGCGGTACCGCCAGCATTACTGATCCACTCATTCCCTCTTTAAAAACATTCAGCATAAAATGTGATCATGCAAGTGCGGTAGTTACATTAGGAAAAAACATTCGTTGTAATAGTATTGCAGCAGATGGTTCTGATTTTGTACTTTCTCCTGCCATTGCCAATGTTACTAAAGTGGAAGGATATGGTTGTGCCAATGGGTTTGATTCGGATAGTTTGCTGGTTACTTTCAGTCAAACACTTCCTCCCGGCAATTATAATTTAGTGGCACAAAAAGGAACGGATAACAATTCATTAGCTGATTATTGTGACAATGAAATTCCATATGGTCAGCAATTATCTTTTACCATAAAAGTATTGGAGCCAACACATATTGACAGCCTGTCTCCTGTAAGCTGTGCACCTGATAAATTAACACTGGTATTTAAAAAGAATATTCAATGTGCTTCTATCGCACCTGATGGAAGTGATTTTTTTGTTACAGGTCCCTATCCTGTTAATGTAATTGCCGCCAGTGGTAATTGTAATGCAGATGGCACTACCAGTACCATCACCATCAGTTTATCACAACCAGTTAGCACAAACGGAACATTTACCATCAAACTGAAAAATGGATTAGATGGAAATCCTATTATTGATGAATGTGGTGTGCCCACTCCTATTGGTGAAGGACAAAGCTTTACTGTGAAGGATACCGTAAATGCTGATTTTACTTACAGCATCCTCAGCGAGTGTAAAAAAGATCATATTTCATTTATGCATGACGGCGCCCATAATGTAAACAGCTGGTTATGGACATTTGATAATACTGCCACTACTGATGAACAAAATCCAGAAAGAGATTATTTCACGCCGGGAACAAAAACAGTTAAGCTAATTGTAAGCAATGGATTTTGCAGTGATACTTCCTCACAATCATTCACACTTGCACAGAAACCCCTGGCCGATTTTAGCTGGCCGGAAATAATTTGTCCGGAAGATACTGCCGTATTTATTGATAAAAGTTTGAGCGTAAACAGCTGGAACTGGGATTTTGGTAACGGCATTACCAGTACGCTTCAAAACCCTCCGGCACAATACTATCCAAAAACCACATCAGAAAAAGTATATACCATCCGGTTAATTGTTTCTGACGGAAATTGTTTTGATACCACTTATCATGATCTCACCGTTGTTAAGTCCTGTTATATTGATGTACCAACCGCCTTTACTCCCAATGGTGATGGGTTAAATGATTATCTGTATCCATTAAATGCATACAAGGCCGATAATTTAGAGTTCAAAGTGTTTAACCGCTATGGTCAAAAAGTATTTGAAACAACTAACTGGTTAATTAAATGGGATGGCGCTATTAACGGAACTCCTCAACCTACCGGAACTTATGCCTGGTACCTGAAATATAAAAACAGGGATACCGGCAAAGAATTTTTACTAAAGGGAACAACGGTACTGATACGATGATGAATTAAGATGAGTGTATTTCAAATTCCCCATAATTCATTTGAATTTCGATTAGCAGTGACTCTATCCCCTCCACGGAGGGGCCGTAGTATTTTTAAATAAAAGACTTTTTAATTGGGGTGGGTCAGGATGCAAAAATTGAAATGCACCCAGTAACAATGCTCCTTTCTTCCTAACTTCAACCCTTTAACATTTGCTGCATGAAAAAATTAATCAGTTCTCTTGTATTCGTATCGCTTTGTATTGTTTCTTTTTCTCAAACTTATGATCCTGCTTATTTCAACAACATGAAATGGCGTTGTATTGGCCCGTTTCGTGGTGGCAGAACTGTAGGTGCGGTGGGTGTTGCCAAACAACCCAATGTATTTTATATCGGTGTGAATAATGGTGGTGTATGGAAGACCAATGATTATGGTCGTACCTGGAAACCCATTTTCGATGATCAGCCAACCGGTTCGGTTGGTGATGTGGCCGTTGCTCCTTCTGATCCCAATGTGATTTATGTGGCCACCGGTGAAGGCATACAACGGCCAGACCTGTCCGTTGGTGATGGTGTGTATAAATCAACGGATGGCGGACAAACATGGATCAACACCGGTTTACATGATGCTCAGCAAATTGGCGGATTAGCAGTAGATGTATTTGATCCTAACCGTGTGTTTGCAGCAGTGCTGGGTCATCCTTACGGACCTAATAAAGAAAGAGGGGTTTACAGAACATTAGACGGCGGCAAAACATGGAACAAAATTTTATATATAGATGAAAACACCGGAGCCATACAAGTTGCCATTGATCCCAATGATCCAAAAATAATTTATGCAGATATGTGGGCTGGAAGACAAGGCCCTTGGGAAAATGGTTCATGGAACGGAAAAGAAAGTGGCTTATACAAATCATCAGATGGTGGTACTACCTGGAAAAAATTAACCAAAGGACTGCCCACTACAGAACAAGGTTTGGGAAGAATTGGTTTTTCAATCGCTCCTTCTAATTCACTTCGCCTGTACGCCACCGTAGATGCAGGAAAGTATGGTGGTATTTACCGCAGTGATGATGGAGGTGAAAACTGGTATATGGCAAATGCAGATGGACGATTCTGGGGAAGAGGAAGTGATTTTGCTGAAGTAAAAGTTGACCCTAAAAATGCAGATGTTGTTTATAGTGCCAATGTAGTTACCTGGAAAAGTGTGGATGGTGGTAAAACATGGAATGCATTTCGTGGTGCACCGGGTGGTGATGATTATCATCGTATCTGGATCAATCCAAATGACCCTAATATTATTTTAATTGCCAGTGATCAGGGAGCAATTGTTACCGTGAATGGCGGAGAAACTTTTTCCAGTTGGTATAATCAGCCTACTGCACAGTTCTATCATGTGGCTACAGACAATGCTTTTCCTTATAATGTTTTCAGTGGTCAGCAGGAAAGTGGTTCTGCCAGCGTTGCTTCAAGAAGTAATAATGGTCAAATCACTTACCGTGACTGGGCTCCTGTTGGTGTGGAAGAATATGGATATATCATTGCTGATCCTAATGAACCTAATATCCTCTTTGGTGGTAAGATCACCAAAACAGATAAAAGAACCGGACAGGTACAAAATATTTTACCCGAACCTGTAAGAAGTGGCAACTATCGTTTCTTAAGAACAGCTCCTATCATCTTTTCTCCTGTTGATAAAAAGACATTATACTTTGCAGGTAATGTATTGTTTAAAACAATGGATCGTGGCAATAGCTGGCAGGTGATCAGTCCCGATCTAACAAGAGAATCATGGGATATTCCTGCAAGTGTAGGCATTTATACAAGCGATGAGTTGAAGAAGATGCCAAGGCGTGGTGTGATCTACACGATCGCTCCTTCCTATAAAGACATTAATACTATTTGGGTTGGAACTGATGATGGTTTTATTCAGGTAACTAAAGATGGTGGCAAAACATGGAAGAATGTAACACCACCACAGGTAACCAGTTGGAGTAAAGTATCATTGATGGATGCCAGTCATACTGATGTTAATACTGCTTATGCAGCTGTAAACCGTATCCGTTGCGATGATATGAAACCACATATTTACAAAACAACAGATGGTGGCAAAACATGGAAAGAAATTATTAATGGATTGCCGGATGATCCTATCAATGTAGTAAAAGAAGATCCGGTGAGAAAAGGTTTATTATTTGCCGGAAGCGAAAAAGCTGTTTATGTATCCTTTGATGATGGAGAACATTGGCAGAGTTTACGTTTAACCATGCCTCCTACGTCTATCCGAGATTTGGTAATCAAAGATGATGATTTGGTATTGGGTACACATGGCAGGGGATTCTGGATATTGGATGATATTACTCCGTTAAGACAAATAACAAGTGAAACTGCCAAGCAATCAACCATTCTTTATAAGCCGCAAACGGCTACCCGTGTAAGATGGAGTATTTATCCTGATACGCCATTGCCACAGGAAGAACCTGCTGGTGAAAATCCACCGGATGGTGCAGTGATTGATTATTATATAGCTGAGGATGCAAAAGATATACAATTGGACATCATTGAAAACAATGATGTTTTAATCGAAACAGATATTCATACTGGTTCTAAACATTATTCAAAAGAAAATAAAGTCATTCGTACATATTCCAGCAACGATACGATGTATAACGTTCCCGATGTAAATATTCCATTGTATTGGATTCGCCAGCAACAAATTCTTTCAGCTGAGAAAGGTCATCATCGTTTTTTGTGGGATATGAAATATGCACCATTAAATGTTCCACCTTCTTACCCTATCTCAGCTATTTATAAGAATACAGCACCTGAGCAAACTTCACCATGGGCATTGCCTGGCACTTATACCGCTAAGCTTACAGTGAATGGGAAAACATATTCGCAGTCATTCAATGTAAGAATGGATCCAAGAGTAAAAACTCCGGTTAAAGATTTAATTGTTCAGCATGATTTGGCTTTATATGCATACAACAGCCGTAAAGAATGTAGGAAAGCATTGAATGATATTGCGGGAATTAAAGCACAGATCAAATCACTGCTTCCGGTTGCCGGTAACGATTTTACTCCATTGCTGAATAAATTAGATGAAGAACTATCTGCATTGGAAAATACACCAGGAGGAAGTAAGAATCCCAGCTTTGGTAAATTTGAAAATAATTTTACCGGCGTGTTCAGCATTTTGCAGGATAATGATAACACGTCAACAACACAAGCAGTAACGGCAGTAGCAAAGTTGAAAAAAGAATTTGCCGATTTCCTGCACAACTGGACGGATATGAAAGACAAACATATCAGTGAACTGAACAGGAAATTACAATCATCAGGATTAACACCTGTTAAAACAAAATGATGAGTGCTTCATACATAATGATACGGCCAGCCACTAAAAATGACTGGCCGTTTATTATTGAAATTTATAATGAAGGTATTGCCAACAGGCTATCCACTGCAGAAACAAAAGTTGTAACTGTAGAAGATAAATTAGATTGGCTGAAAGAACATGAAGAAGAACGTTTTCCTATTTTAATAGCTGAAGAAAATGGTATTGTAGCCGGCTGGATTTGTTTATCGGCTTACCGTAAAGGAAGACAGGCATTACAAAACACGGCGGAGATCAGTTATTATATCCGCAAACATTACTGGAAGAAAGCTATTGCTACGCAGCTGATGGAAGTAATGATGAGCAAAGCAAAAGAGCTGGGATTTAAAAACCTGATGGCTATTTTAATTGACGCCAATAATGCAAGCACTGCTTTGTTAAAAAAGTTTGGATTTGAGCAATGGGGTTTAATGCCGGATATTATTGAGATTGATGATAAGACTTATGGACATAGTTATTATGGGAAGAAGATATAAGGTCAGCTATAATGCGTTGTACGCCTTTATAAATTTATTCTGCAACTTGACATAAAGTTGATAATCACTCTCGATGACGAGTGTTTATTCTATAGTCCGTATAGAAAAATCAAATATTAGCGATCGTTATCATTCACATCACTAAACTATCTCTGTTTGGATTTAAATATTCTATTTGTTTTTCTTCAAATAGTTGTTCTAAAGCTTCACATCCTTTTTCAGAATGAAAATCTCTTTCTTTTTCTGTTATAGGAATAAGCCAATAGCAGTGAATTATACTATTTGTAAAATTGAAAAGCTCTAATTCTTGTCCGTTTAAATATGGCAGGGAAATAAAAGCATGATCACACTTCGAGTTATCTAACCAAGGTTGTCCAATATTAACGGTGTGATGAAGATTCAAGGGTAAAACATTTCTATGATAGGAGGCGCAAACTGTCAATAGCTCTACTAATGCATTGTCTGATTTAGGAGAATAGATTACTAATTCTATTAAATTGTCATCGAGTCTATCCACCGACATCCCTACAGTACAATAAGAAACCATGTTATGCTTTTGGTTAGGTTGGAATTCCAAAACATAGAAATTAAAATGAAGTTTTTCTTTTGGCCCTTTATCAAGTGTTAGTCTTTTACCTGTAGAACCAAAATAGCTTTCATAATGTTGCCGAAGTTCGTTCGTATATGTTATGGGATTTAGGGCTTGCATTGATTGTCAAATAAAATAACTACGAAATTCAAAATTATGCGAAAGTTTTGTAAAGAGATTTTAATTATTTAGTTCATGAGTAAATATTTATAAAAGAAAGTGAAAAACAGCGAAGCCCCGCAATGCAGGGCTTCTCTGTTAAACAAAAGATCATTTATTTTTTTTGTTCAGGCATCAACACTCCTGTAAAACTATTCTTCTCTCCCAGCATTAATGCTGCTGCTTTCTGTACATCTTTTACTGTGAGTTTGTTTACGTAATCTTCATACTTTAAAAAGTAATTGATATCTGAGCCTGGGAATTTATTATCCAGTAATACATCCAGCCACTCTTCATTTTCTTCTATCGCTTTTTTATGTTCTTCTATTGATTGCAGTTTTACTTTCTTCAGGTTATCTTCTGAGGGGCCATTCTTAATAATAGCATTGATCTCATTACGCATTGCTTTTAACAACGTATCAACTTTTTCAGGGCCACAGGGTAACTGTGCAATAAATTCAAAATGTGAGTATGGAACTTTTTGTAACCCGCCGGAGATACCACCGCTGTAAATACCCTGTATCTTTTCACGAAGTTCTTCTACCACCCGAATATTTAATACGCCGGTTACAGCCTGTGCTTTTAAATCCATATCATCGCTGTAAGGAATAGCACCATTGAATATCTGAACGATCAGGCTCTTTTGTTCTTTTCCTTTATTGATCACTAATTTTTTATTGCCGGTTACCGGTCTTACTTTATTATCCACATAAGCAAATTTTGCCGGTGCAGACGGAAGACTGGCAATATATTTTTCAATCAACGGGATAATTGTTTCGTTGTTAAAGCTTCCTACAAAAACAAAATTCATTCCCTGGGCATTGCTAAATCTTTCTTTATAAATCTCCACCGCCCTCTTTACATTGATCTTATCAAAGTAAGCGCTGTTAGGCACAAATAATGGCGCCAGCTTATTATTGTTGTAATAAGTTTTGTACAACGTATCAACAAAAACAGCCTGTGGATTTGCCGCCAGCATTGCATACTGAGATTTATTACGCTGAATAAATGCTTTTGCCAGTGCCGTATCCATTCGTGGATTAGTCATGTTCAGGTAAATTAACTGGAACATAGTTTCCATATCCTTTACACTGGAATTACCTTTTAATCCTTCATAAGTATAACCAAACTGTGTACTAACAGCAGCGGTTTTACCGGCTAATGCTTTCTTTAAATCAGTGGGAGAAAAATCACCAATGCCCATGCTGCTCACTACCTGTATGGCATATTCAGCATTGTATTTATCTTTTAATGAATAATTATTTTTACCACCGGCACGGTTAGCACCCATCAGCACCTGGTCGTTTTTAAAATCGGTTGACTTTAATGTTACATTTACTCCGTTACTCAGTTTTAACTCAGTTGTGCCTGCTGTTTTATTTTCTGTTTTGCTGATTACCTTCCCGGATTTGGGAATAGTTTTTAACAATGAAGCCGCTACTGTTTTTTCTTCATAAGGTTTTAAGTCGGCATTTTGCGCAGCAGCAATAGTTTCTTTTAACTCAGCTTCTGTTGGTAATTTTTCTCCAGCTTTTCTTTCCGGGCCAGTGAGTATGGCAAAATAATTTTGCTGTGCTTTTAATTTATTGGCTAATGCATTTACATCATCCACTGTTACATTAGGAAGAATTGCTTTTACATATTCAAACTCTTTTTCAATACCGGGTGATGGCTCCTGCTCTAAAAAATGATTGACATATTCATTCGTATAATTTTCTGATTCATTTTTATCACGGTCATTATAGGCTCTTTCATAACTCGCCTGCATAATTTTCTTTACTCGTTCCAGTTCACCATTAGTTACACCAAACTTTTTAATTCTCTCTACTTCCTGTGCAGCCGCACTTAATGCTTTTACCGGATCGTTATTACCGGCGCCAACATTCATGATAAAAGATTTATACCCTCTTACCAAACCATTGAAACCTGCACCAGCGCCGAGGAATGGAGGATTGGGTTTTTGTGTGAGTTCCTGCAAGCGAAGATTGAGCACTGTTGAAAATATCTGGTTAATCAGATCATTACGATAACCTTTTATTGTAACAGAACCATTTGACTTTTCAGCAGGATAAATTACCGTTACTGTATTACTGGTAGCTTCTTTATCGGTAAGCACCATCGCACTGCTTTCTTTATATGGATACACAGGGGGAACTTCCCTTTGTCTTTCATTAGCTGGATTTTGTATTGAAGCAAAATGTTTTTTAATCAACTCTTCTACCTGTGCTGTTGTTATATCACCTACCACCACCACTGCCATTAAATCCGGACGATACCAGTCTTTATAAAAACGACGGATGGCATCGGGCGGAAAATTTTTGATCAAACTATCTTTACCTATTGGCAAACGAACGGCATACCTGGAGTTTTCAAATACTTTAGGAAAATATTTCTGAAACATTCTGTCATTTGCTCCTTTACCACGACGGCTTTCTTCCAGTATAATAGCTCTCTCGCCTTCTATATCATCGGTGAGATAAGTAACATTATGTGCCCAGTCTTCCAGCACCTGGAAACCTTTTTCCAAATTACCGGGTTTATCTGTTGGAATAGGAAGTATATAAATCGTTTCGTCAAAACTTGTTTGTGCATTCAGGTCGCTTCCAAATCCCACACCTATATCCTGTAAAAAAGAAACAATGTCATTCTTTTTAAAATGTGTAGTTCCGTTAAAGGCCATGTGCTCGGCCATGTGTGCTAAACCAAGCTGATCATCATCTTCATTAATTGATCCGGCATTTAAAACCAGGCGCAACTCTACATGCTGCTCGGGTTTTTTATTTTCACGGATATAATAGGTTAGCCCGTTATCTAACTTTCCAATTTTTACTTTAGCATCTAACGGTAATTTATCATCAGGGTTAACCTGGGCTGTAACGGATAATGATAAAATGAAGGCAAGAATAATTAAAACAAAACGATTCTTTTGATTAAAAAAATTTGACATAGTGATTTTTATTTACGTCTGCAAAAATAGGCTCATACTACCATTGAGACAGTTATTAATTCCTAAAACTTCTCCTCATTTTATGAATGAAGGGAAACAACTTTAAACTATCGTATTAAAGGATGATTGGGGGCAGGTCCATTGGGTATATCTCAAATTTTTGCATCCTGACCCACCCCTATTAAATAGTCTTTTACTTTAAAACCACTACGGCCCCTCCGTGGAGGGGATGAAACGAATGCTAATTAAAATTTAAAAAGGCACTGCAATGCAAAAAATTTTAAATACTCCCAACTTATTTCATTACTTCTTCAATAACCTTACCAATACAGCCGCTGGGCATTTGAATATGCAGCATAGCAGATACAGTGGCGGCAATATCCGTCATATAAGTTTCACGATACAATTTGCCCGGCTTTATATTCCAGCCATAAAACAATAATGGAATATGTGCATCGTATGGATACCATGTGCTGTGTGTGGTGCCTGGATTGCCCCATTCTAACCAACCAGGCTGAAGAATGATCTGTATATCACCACTGCGACGGTAAGAATATCCATTCGTGATCATCTCTTTTATTTTTGCCGGAACGGTTGAACCATTTACATTGGTAAGATCAACTACAGACGAAACATAATCTTTAGTGTTTAAATAACTGATCACTGCTTTTCGTATGGCGCTTTCATTCAGATTATTTGCTGTTATCTTTTGAAAATTAAAATGTACCTGGCTGTTGTAAATACCGGTTACTATAGAATCAACTTTAAAATAATCTTTTAATACTGTATTCAGTTCTTTGCTGATAGTTGAAAAGGGTATCACTCCCTGCGGATCTTTTTTCTCCTGCAAAAAACCAGGGATATTCGCCACACCATGATCAGCACTTAAGAAAACGAGATATTGTCCTTTACCAATCTTTGTGTCAAGAAAATTAAAGAAATCTGCCAGGTCTTTATCCAATCTAAGAAAATCATCTTCCTGTTCACGGCTATTGGGACCAAATGCATGCCCTACTCCATCAGGAGATGAAAAACTTACGGCCAGCATATCTGTTGATGTTCCCTGTCCTAATTTTTCATTAATGATAACTGTCTTTGCCATCATTGCCGTCAATGTATTTCCACCCGGAGTAACTCTTAGCAGATCATAATTCTTACCAATTTGTGAAGCTAATTCATGATCAAATATTGGCTTTGCTTCATGAGAAAATTTTCCTTCGTACCATTCATCATCATCTGTACTGTTTACATAAGTTGAAGCAGCATCACTCAGCTTCCAGTTTAATTTCATCAAACTATCTGCCACTTTACGATCATTAAATTTTTGTACCCATGCCGGTAATGTCGTCATTCTGTAATAAGTACTGGTGATCCAGTTACCTGTTTTGGTATCAAACCAATAAGCAGCATCGGCGCTATGGCCTCCCGGTAAAATGGAAGCCCTGTCTTTAATAGCCACACTAATTACTTTGCTTTTGAAATTAGTAGCAATTTTTAATTCATCGCCTATAGTTGTTGTCCATAAATTGCGTGGACTCATTTTTTGTGCGGTATTGGTTGTTCCAACAGGATTTACTGTATCATCATCCGTACAATAAACCATTTTGTTACTGATACGATCAACCCATGAGTTACTGGTGATGCCATGAATAGCTGGAATACTTCCAGTGTAAATACAGGTATGGCCGCAAGCAGTTACGGTAGGCACATAAGGAATCATGGTGTTCTCACAGGTAAAACCCTGGTTAATTAATCTTTTGAAACCATCATTGCCATAACGGTTGTAATAACGATACAGATAATCCCAGCGCATCTGGTCAACTGCAATGCCCACCACTAATTTTGGGCGACTGAGTTTAGCATCATTTGACGGACTGTTTTGCGCAACAGCATTCATACAAACAAAAGCAACTAACAAAAGGGCGATAAATCTCATAGTGAATCTTTACGGTTAAAAGTGAACAACAAATTTACAGGTTCTGGTTAAGTTTTCGTGACTTCTTTGTCGCCTGTCATTCAAATAAGCATTTCATACATTTTAGCTTTGAGGATCGTTGGGAAATGATAGCTTTAGTTAATAATTACTCCAAATGAAGTACAAACTTACTGGCACATTATTCTTACTGCTTCCTTTTATAACATTTGCTCAAAATAATGTTGAAGGATTGACCAATGCGGAAAAAGCATTTGCCAAATACGCATTGGACTCTAATACCCGTGATGCGTTTGTACAATTTTTAGATACCGGCTGCATTGTATTTCAAAATGGCAAACCGGTGAATGGTTATCAATTGTGGAAGAACAGACCGAAAAGCACAGCTAAATTAATTTGGGGACCCGAGTTTGCTGCCATTGCTTATGCAGGCGATTATGGAGTAACTACCGGCCCGTGGGAATATAAACAATCATTCAATGATACCGCAGTAGCACGGGGCAACTTTACTTCCATCTGGCATTATAAAAATGGTGAGTGGAAAAATGTACTTGATTTTGGATGTAGTTATTCACAGCATCATGCGCCTGTGGCAGAAGTGAAATCAATTGTTGGGAAAGCAGATCATCAGTCTGATTTTAATATTATGCAACTGGAGTATTCCTTTATTGCACAATATAAAGCCATGGGGAGTATTGCTTACAGAACAGTAGTATCTAAAAATTGCTGGTTCAACGTAAAAGACCATCTGCCATTTAATGGTGCGGATAGATTAGAAGGGGCTATTAAATCAATTCCGGCTAAAATAGATTTCAAACCGCTGGGTTATGGAATATCATCCAATTATGATTTTGCTTATGTATATGGGTCTGTACATTTAAATGATAAAGATGATAATTATTTAAGAGTATGGATAAGAGAGAAGAATGATTGGAAATTATTATTACAAACATTGGGTTTGCCGCAATAGTTTTTCTGTGAACTGTGTATTTCAAATTTCCACATCCTAACCCACCCCTATTAAACAGTCTTTTATTTTTAAACACTACTGCCCCTCCCGTGGAGGGGATAAAAAGGCTGCTGATCGAAATATAAAAGAGCTTTTCATTACGAACATTTGAAATGTCCTCCTGTCAACTGTCATCTGTCATCTGTTAACTCTCGTCTGTCATCTGTCAACTAATTTTCCTTATTTTTAAAATAAAAAATGGCGAGGATTAAGATTGATCTGCCCGAAAAGCTTTTATTTACTGTTTCTATTCCTGTTCGTATTACTGATATTAATTATGGCGGCCATGTGGGTAATGATGCTATTCTCTCCATTATTCATGAAGCAAGAGTAAAATATTTGGCTCATTTTGGTTACACCGAATTAAATATTAGCGGTATTGGATTAATCATGTCTGATGCGGGAATTGAATATAAAGGCGAAAGTTTTTATGGTGACGAATTAACCGTAAGTGTAACAGCCGCTGAATTTTCAAAGATCAGCTTTGAATTGTATTACAAAATAGAATCAGTAAGAGAAGGTAAAAATATTTTAATTGCCAAAGCGAAAACCGGAATGGTTTGCTATGATTATGATGTAAAGAAAGTGGCGGCTGTGCCGGAGGAGTTTGTGAAAAAAGCAAGTCTTATATAATTGAGTTATTAACCTTACAATTATTGCATATGAAAAAAAATTCACTCTTAATTTCTTTGCTAATCATTATTAGCATTTTTTGCACTGCCCAAACACCTGATTATATAGTGAAAAGATTTAAATTAATTGTAGCCCTCATACAAAAAGGTAATACTTCTGAGCTTTCAAAGTTGATTCAATATCCATTAAAAAGAGAATATCCATTGGCTGATATTTCCACAAGCAAAGACTTTATTTCAAAATTCGATACTCTATTTGATGCAGATTTCAAGCAATTATTAAAGACATACAATGATTCTGTTATCTTAACTCAGTATGCATCCTATGGGTTAGTAGGAGGAGATTTCTCAGGTGAAATATGGATTAATGAAAAAGGGAAAGTGATCACAGTCAATTACAGTTCTGCTAAAGAACAAGAATTGAAAAATAAATTAATCGCAGATATTAAAAGTAAGATGCATCCAAGTGTACGGGACTGGGATTATAATGTACTTGTAGCAAAATCAAAAAACCTGCTTATTAGAATTGATGAAACCAAGAATGGATTACGTTATATCTCATGGGGAAAGGGAAAAAATACTTCTGACTTACCAGACCTTATTTTATATAAGGGTGTTGCTCAGCAGCAAGGAACAGAAGGAGGTTTTACCTGGACTTTTAAAAATAATGATTGGACTTATGTTGTTGATCAGGCAGATATTTGCGAAACTCCTGTCTATTGTGGCTTGTTTTTGAGATTATTATTTAAAGAAGAAGAAAAACAAATTATCCGGCTGGAAAGGACTAAATAAAACTCTCTATGACAACCATATTTTACTCATTCCATATCCGCCAGCTTTCTTCAGCCTGTAGTATCAGCATTTCATATCCATTTTGAACAGTAGCACCTTTAGCTTCCCCTTTTTGCAGGAACAATGTTTTCGCAGGGTTGTACACCAAATCGTATAAATGATGCTGTGGCGTTAAATAATCATACGCAATATCAGGGCAGTCATTCACTTTAGGATACATGCCCAGCGGTGTGGTGTTGATAAGCAATAAACGCTGCTGCAATATTTCAACTTTCAGTTCATGGTAAGAAATGGTTTTATCCGTTCCTTTTTTCCTTGATACAAACAGATAATCAATATGCAGCTTTTGCAAAACATATTCCACTGCCTTGGCAGCACCACCTGTTCCAAATATCAATGCTTTGTTATGATACGGCTGTAAGAATTTCTTTAATGAGTTTTCGAAGCCGACTACATCGGTATTAAAACCTTTTAATCGTCCGTTATCAATTTTAATACAGTTGCATGCACCAGTAGCTTTTACCACATCATTCTGTTCGTTAAGAAAGGAAATCACCTGTTCTTTATAAGGAATGGTCACATTCAGTCCTTTGAGTTCAGGGTTTTTAAGTAGTGTGGTTAATAGCTCAATATTTTCTAATGGAAAATTTTCGTACACACAATCTGTCACTGCTTCCCGCTGAAATTTTTCAGTGAAGTATTTTTTGGAGAAAGAATGGGATAAAGGATATCCTATCAGTCCGTAAACTTTCATTAAGCTTTTTCTTTGCTCAAATATAAATTGAAAGTATCACCACGCAAACCGATACGCATGGCTTCTAAAGGAATCACTTCGGTTGGAGCAATATTGCCGAGGTTTACATTGCAACCCACCAGTTCAATAAAATATAATTGTTGTGCTTTCTGTGGAGCTTCCCATATAATTTTTTCAGCAGGTATCTGCGTTAATATTTCCTGCACCAAACCTTCTCTCACCTCGCCGCTGCCACGATAGATACCAACATTACCAGCTTCCCTTGCTTCTGCAATTACATAAGAGGAACCGGCTTCCAGTTCAGCCCTCATCAGTTCAATCCATTTGTACGGGGGAATGATATGCGCTGCATCTTTACTGCCTACTTCACTTAACACAATTCCGTGTTTGGTCAATTTTTCAATGTAACCGCATTTTTCAGCATGCGGAATAGTAATGGAACCATCGCTCACTTCCATATAGGAAATACCGTAATCTTTACAAACAGAGATGTAATCGTCAAACTGGTTGCGAATTAAAAAAGCTTCAAACAAAGTGCCACCGAAGTAAATAGGGAGATCATAACCACGGTACACTTCAATCTTCTCCCTCAGGTTAGGTGTAACGAAAGAAGTTCCAAAACCCAGCTTCACAATATCCACATGCGGATGAGCAATGCTCAGGAAGTTTTTTGCTTCTTCAATACTCAGCCCTTTATCCATTACCATGGTAATGCCGCTCTGTCTTGGTTTCTTATTTCTTTCGGGAATTTGAGAGAGATTAAAATTCATCATAGTCACCTTATTTGCTTATAAAACAGGCGCAAAGATAGGGAAGCCTGCTTTACTGCCAAGTTGATTATCGTCAGCCTTAAATTGATTTGTTCCGCTTATAGCGGGCAATCAGGTCAACCACCTGCTGGTTTTGTAATATCTGCGGATTAAGGGCTATAAATTTTTTGATGAGCCTGGGAGCCTTTTCCATAGCGATCTCCAGCTGATTGATCGCTTCTTTGGATTTACCTATCGCAAACAAGATGGTGCTCCGGTAAAATAAAAAGATGGGTTTATTTTTTGATTGCTGATATGCAATGTCCACATATTCTTCTGCATCATCCAGCATATCAGCCACCATAAAACATTCCAGCAACGATGTCCAGGCCTGAACATTTTTTGGTCGCTGACGGATGACATTGGAATAAGCCTCAATGGCTTCTTTATATTTTCCTAACTGCACCAAACACTCACCTAAAGCCTGGTTATATTCAGGCTGCAAGCGATGTATTTCCAAGGCAGACTGTAATTGTTTGATAGCACTCTCCCACTGTCCTTCATTAATATATGTGCAGGCGATCTTATATAGTAGTTTGCTGTCTTCAGTATTAAGATGTGATGCTTTACGATAATAAAACCGTGCCTGTGCAAAATTTTTCAACCGGTCGTAGCAATGACCGATAGCCTCATAGATTACATCTTCCGGGCGGTTTAGCTCCAGCACTTTTTCCAGCATTTCAATAGCATCTTTATACTTACGCATGCGGATGTACGCATCACCCATATTCCTGTATGCGTAATCAAACTTTTCATCAATAACAATAGCATATTGATAGGCATCGATTGATTTTTCATACAACTTTAATCCCTGGTAAGCGGCAGCAAGGTTAAACCATGCCAGTTCGCTGTAAGGATAATCTTCAATGATTTTTGAATGCAGCTTGATGCTTTCTTCATTGCGGCCGGTAAAATCTGTCCAGAAACAAATTTTATATAAAGCCTCTTCATTAATTGGTTCCTGCTCTAATATCATCTTGAGGCAATCAAAAACTTTGTCAAATTCTTCGTAATCGTCGTAAACATCACTTAATTCAAAAAGGAGTTCTATTCTTTCTTCTCCATCAAAATGATGAATCGCCTCTTCCAGCAATTCAACAGCTTTTGCCTGTTGGTCAAGAGCCAGGAAAATATCTGTTTTTAAAATATATAAGTTGATATCCTGCGAGCCAAGTGACTCCACCCTATCCAGCAGGTCAAGCGCATCATTATATTTTCTTGTGGTAATAAGCAAGTCTGCTTTTTTAATAAGGAGACTGGAAGAATAAGGATATTGCTCAATAGCAAACTCGGCTGCCGTGATAGCGCCGGGCATATCTTCCTTTTCTTCAAAATAATCGATGATACGTTCGAAGGCGTCTTCGTCAATGAAGGAGTGACTTTTGCCTGACCGGAGGTTTTCATACTGCTTCAATAATTCCCGGATTTCCTCCCGGTCCTGGCGGTAGGGATTTTTACTCATAATGTTCTAATGGGTTAATGAAAATTAAGGCTTTTTATGAAAAAAACGGTTGTTCGTGTAACATTTTTTTATGTGCGGCGTTAATAAGTGTATAAATTTTTGGATAAACGGCCACGCCTATCAACTGATTTTTACCTACATTTGTTCATCTTAAACACTTAATTATGCGTAAAACACTCATGCTGATGGCCTTTATGTGCTTGTATGCAGTGTCTTTCGGATCTTATGTAGGCGCAGGCGACAAGACGGATACCAAAAGCAAAAACAAGAAAGTTATTTTCTCTAACCTTAAGGGTACCATGAATTTTTCATTGCGTAATGGAATGCTGTACCGCGGTAATAAAGTGTTAAGCACCCAGCGTTGTGAAAAATCTGTACTGTATAACTCTGTTGTTACTTACAGTAAGGGTAACACCATCTATATCATTCCGCATAAGCAAAGCTTGTTTATAAGCAAGTTTAAAACTCCGGGATTGGATAAATAAGTCTAAAAACAACCAGAATATAAGCCCTGTTTGAATTTTCAACCAGGGTTTTTTGTTACCCACGAGTTGTTCCTACGAAACATTAATTACCTTAGTTGATTTATTGAGCATTGAGCATTTCATCATTTCAGCCCTTTGCTTTCTTCGTAGGTCATCTCTTTATACCCACTCTTAGGTGCATCAAACTTTGCAGAAGGTACCGCATCAAAACTTATTTTAGAAGCGGAGAAGGTAACCTGTAACCCGCCAAGTGTGGCTTCGTATTCTAATGCGAGGCCTGGTAATCCTTTAAACTGCATATCATATTCTTTATTCATGGGCGCCAGGTCTGTGGCATAATACACGGTGAAAGTAGTTGTCTCGTTTTTTAACTGGCCAATGGCTTTAATACAGGTGTAACCGGCGATAACTTTTGTTTCTTTTGTTTTTTCAAACGTTACTCCCTGGTATTTTTTATTGGCTTCAATAAAATTTTCTTTGGTAAGGCGAACAAGGATCTTCTGATCACCATATTCATTTAAACGGATGGTTGTACCATTCTTTGCATCATGTATTGTGGTGGAAGTACCCAGCAAGCTGCTCATTTCTGTGCGGCTCAGGTTTCCTTTCAGAAATACTTTTTGAGTGGCTCCGTCTAATAAGTCAGCACTCTGTGGTTCTTTTGAGCCGGTTTTAACGGTAACATCATATACAATCGTTCCTTCTGTAAATTGTTTTTGAGCTTTGGCTAAAACAGTTACAAACATCAGCATTAAAACTATTCCAAACCTTGTTTTCATTTTTGTTTCCTTAGTTGCTTTAAAGATAATAAAATTACATGCCAAGTTGCACAGTGCATTAAAAAACCTGTTTCGGTTAGCCGGAACAGGTTTTAGTAATATTATTTTAACAGATTATTTTTTGCGTTGCTGCTGTTGTTTCTGTGCTTCCTGCATTTGTTCTAAACGTTCCTGCCACTTGCTCTTTGTTTTAGGCTTGGTTTTGTTCATTTGTATCTCCGCATGTATTTTCTTGTCATCAATAATAAACTTCTGGATGATGAACTGCAGAGCTAAAGTAATAACGTTAGAAACAGTATAGTA
This sequence comes from Sphingobacteriales bacterium, assembly GCA_016200915.1. Lineage (GTDB taxonomy): Bacteria > Bacteroidota > Bacteroidia > Chitinophagales > Chitinophagaceae > AWTP1-9. Next base: position 62,314 of record JACQDV010000032.1, on the reverse strand, counting down.
CCAGGTTAAGCCTGAAGGCAGCGAGTTAAATATTCCCAACAATACCACCGGGAAGATGTATGGCATATACTTCATCATCGGGTTACCGGTATCAGGTGTTTGACTCATGCTGTACCAGGAAATTAAGAAGCTGGTTAAAGTTGCTGTAATAGTAAACAAGCTAACGTGGTCGCCATAGAATGGTACATTAAAACCAAAGTTGGCGATAGAATCATAGGCTGCCAGGTTGTGCGACCATAAGAAATGTTCCCCCCTTAAATCAATACTGGAGTTAAAGAAGCTAAACAAGGCAAAAAAGATAGGAATCTGGAATAAAGCAGGAATACATCCACCCAACGGGTTTACTCCGGCTGTACGAAAGAGTTTCATTTGTTCCATACTCATCTGCTGCTGGTCGTGACCAAATTTCTTTTTCAACTCATCTATCTCTGGTCTCAGCACTTTCATTTTAGCTCCGCTATAATAGCTTTTATAAGTAAGTGGAGAGATGAGTAAACGGATAAAGATGGTGAGTAATAAAATAACAATACCAAAATTCACCCCGGTACCTTTCAGAAAATTAAACACCGGCATTACAATCCAGCGGTTGAGATATTTTACAAATGCATAAATACCCTGGCCAAGATTGATGATATTATGCATACCAAGGTTATAACTCTTCAGCAGCTTATAATCATTAGGACCATAAAATAATTGCATGGGTAAAGTAGCAGATGCACCAGCCGGAACAGTACCATGCAAGTTTGTAGTAACCTGTTTTAAAATATGTGTGCTGTCAGGAAATACTGTCCACTTAGTATCAGCGCTGCTAAAACCAGTTTTATAAACTAAAGTGGAATTGAAAAACTGTTGTTTTACACTAAACCATTTTACACCCTTCTCTAATTTCTTATCATTATTGGCAACTGTGGTATAATAATCATAATCATCATTGTTCTGCATAAACAAAACCTGTGATTGCTGCTTTTCATACTTTGCATCTTTCTCCTGCTGGTTGCCCTGCACCTGCCATACAAGGTTCAATGCACTTTGAGTTAAGAGTCTGTCAGCACCGTTTAGTTTTACATTGAAATCAATCATGTAATCTCCGGGCTTAATGATGTACTCATGTTCAATACCCGAACCAGTTGAATCTTTTAGGGCGAAACGAACTACCTGGTTATTTCCATCTTTCACTACTTCACCACCACCAAAAAATAAATCATTGGTTTGAGCTGTTTGACCGGGAGCCGTATTTACCTGGTAAGAAAGTTTATTAAAGTCTCCTTTAACCAATTCGAGAGGTTTGTCGTCCCATGTTTTGTATTTTTTCAGTTCTACAATTTTGGGCTGAGCACCTTTATTAGTAAAAGTAATTTTGAGTAAATCGTTTTCTACAACAGTTAATTTTTCATCGCCTGTTCCTGCACCTGTAAATGTACCAGCCGTCAAAACCTTGTTGGCAGAATCAGCCTTTTTTATATCGTCTTTAATATGAGTAGAATCAATATGCTTAGCCTGCACTTTTCTTATTGAATCTTCAATGCGTTGCTTTTCTTTTGCCGCCGCTACCTGCCCCCGTTGGGCAAAATAAATATAACCGGCCAGCAATCCCATCAGCAGTACAAAACCAATCACTGTATTTCTATCGAAACCCATATTTAAAATTTGAGCCGCAAAGGTAATGATTTGAGGCATACGGGAAGAAGCAATTAACGGCGGGTTTCCGGGGCTGTGCTACGGATAAACAAATAAGCCGGTGAGGTAACCGAAACAGGCCAATTGATATTGGTTTGGCCTGAAACAAAAGCTTTACCTTTTTTTTAAGATTTACGTGTAAAATATCCGGGACTGATACCCGTTTCTTACTTTTGATGTAATGTTCCGGTCTTAACCTTACATCAACTCCAACTTTACCTTCTATTTTTTACTCTTTAACCAAATTTAGAATGGAAAAAACTATTGCTTTTTCCCAAAGGGAAAACTATGTACCCACACAGATGGATGAATTTTTATGGTGGCTGGCTACTGCTGAAAAAGAAATTATTGCCGATTGTGCTGTGGACCGCAACCGCTACAAAATTGTTGGTATGAGTGTGCTGGCTACCTGGCTGTTTGCCACCTTAGCCTGGACTTATTTTTTCAGCACTATGACCGACAACCCTTTTCTCACCATCGCCTGCGGATTGTTTATGGGTTTTGTAATACTCACCATTGACCGGGCTTTGATTAAAGGCATTAACAAATTCAATAAAAATAAAATTACTCCGCTCCTCTTTCGTGGTTTGCTGGCATTAACCATTGGAACCTTTATGGCCCAACCTGTCGTACTGTATATGTTTGACAAGGAAATAAAATTGCAAACATCGTTAGACAATGAAAAAAGAAAACAGGTAAAACGGCAGGAACTGGATGCTTTGTACAAAGACAGAAAGACTGAATTACTCAATCAAAAAGAAACCATTCAAAAAGAGCTGGACAGGAAATATGCAGAGGTATCCAATTCAAGAGAAAATTTTATTAAAGAGACAGATGGTTCGGGAGGAAGCGGTAAAGTAGGTATAAAAGATATTGCTATTGCTAAACGAAATGAATATGAAAAGTTAGATGGTGAATACAAAACTTTGCTCACCAATGATGGTCAGAAGCTGGATGATATTAATAAAGAGCTGAATGAAATGGAGAGTAATATAAAAAAAGAAGAAGTGGTGTTTACTAAATTTCTAAATGATGGATTTTTAACAAGAGCGGAAGCACTGAATAATTTAATTAAAGCAAATGCGGCCTTACAGTTCAGGTACTATTTAATTATTGTGATTTTAATGCTGATAGAGCTGATGCCGGTGATTGCCAAATTTATGCTGCCAACCGGTACATATGATGAAAAAGTAAGACTGCGGGAAGAAATGGAAAAACAAATTGCCGAAGAAAATACTGCCAGTGAAAAAGAAGTAAAACTGTTGTATAACAAATTAGCCAAACAGGCAGATACAGAAACATTGCATGAATTTTTTGAACATACCAAAGAAGAAAGAAAAGAAAAAATTGGTAAACTGGTTAAGCAGTGGCAGGAAGAAAAAGATGGTTCATTAGATGGTTACTGGACAAAAGTGAAAAAGAATGTAATTACCAAACAGGAGAATTAAGAGCCCTGACGGCGGTTGAAAACCCCGTCAGCGGTTAAACATAGTAAACAGCCATAAAGAACAACCACCATACAGCAGGAGATAATTTTATTTCTTGCTGTATTTTTTTATTATGTCGTTCAGTTCGGTTTTTATTTTTTCAATCTCAGCTGCTTTTCCCCACAAACGACCGGCTAAAAAACTAACCCGTTCTCCATTGACAAAATATAGCTCCAGTATAGTATCCATTTTACCGAATATTACTTCTTCTAATTGTTCAAACTTGTATTCTTTCCAGTTAGCCCGTCCCATACTTACAGCAATCGTTTGTGTTTCATAATCTAAAAAAACTTCTTTGAGTTTAAGATAACGACCGGGGCTGCTGAATAAAAAAACAATTAATGGCAGCGAAAGAATTAATGCCGCCAGGAAATGAACATTATAAATTGCCACACCTACAAAAACAAGTGTAGCCCCAACAAAAACGGTGGGGAATACTTTGACAAGTAAGGTGGTTCCAAAAACGTTTGATATACGCTTCACTTATTAAAAACGGTTTGCTGAGGCAGGAGGGTCGTTAAGTTACTCTTTATGTTATGTTAATGGCTGTAAATATAAATAATTAAATCATCTCACTTTGCAGCAGCGGATTTTTTATAGCATCTCTTTTTTCATGAAATTCTTTGGCCGCTTTTACAAAGTGAACAAATAATGGAGCTGGTCTTTCAACAGTACTTTTTAATTCAGGATGATATTGCACTCCTATAAAGTATGGATGCGAAGGTATTTCCATTATCTCCACCAATCCGCTCTCCGGGTTTTTACCGGATGGTATCATTCCTGCATCTTCATATTGTTTCATATACTTGTTATTAAACTCCCAGCGGTGGCGATGGCGTTCGCTGATGAACTTGGTTCCATAAATAGTATATGCCAAAGAGCCTTCTTTTATTTCGCAGGGATAAGCACCCAACCGCATCGTTCCTCCTTTAGCTGTAATTGATTTTTGAGTTTCCATCAAATCAATAACAGGGTTGTGTGTTTCAGGAGCCATCTCCGTTGAATTGGCATCTTTCAATCCCAATACATTTCTTGCAAATTCCACAACTGCCATCTGCATACCTAAACAAATACCAAAGAATGGCAATCCATTTTCTCTTGCGTATTTAATTGCTGCAATTTTTCCTTCAATACCACGGCTGCCAAAACCGGGAGCTACTAACAAGCCATCCAGGTCAGTCAACTTCTCCGCTACGTTTTCTTCTGTAATAAATTCACTGTGCACATTTATTATCTGCACTTTTACTTCGTTCATTGCACCGGCGTGTACAAATGATTCGAGGATTGATTTATAAGCATCCTGCAACTCCACATATTTACCAATCAATCCAATATTCAATTTCAGTTTTGGATTCTTAAGTTTGGTTAAAAATTCATTCCATCTTCTTAAATCAACTTCCGGAAAAATCTCCACATTAAGTTTTCGCAAACAAATCACATCTAATTTTTCTTTCAGCATCAAAACTGGCACTTCGTAAATCGTAGATGCATCCATTGCTTCAATCACTGCTTCTGTTTTTACATTACAGAATAAAGCAATCTTTCTTCTCAATTCCATGCTCAGCGGTTGTTCACTGCGGCAAACAATAATATCAGGATGCACACCTGTTTCACTCAGCATTTTAACGCTGTGCTGTGTTGGTTTTGTTTTTAATTCTTTAGCAGCTTTTAAATAGGGGATTAATGTCAAATGCACCACCACACAATCTTCGTCCGGCAATTCCCATTGTATTTGACGAACAGCTTCAATAAATGGCAATGATTCTATATCACCTACTGTTCCCCCAATCTCAGTAATTACAATATCATATTTACCTTCATTCCCCAATAACAACATTCTCCGTTTTATCTCATCCGTAATATGGGGAACCACCTGTACGGTTTTTCCCAAATAAGCTCCTTCTCTTTCTTTATTAATAACTGTTTGATAAATACGTCCGGTAGTAACGTTATTTAATTGCGAAGTGGGAATATTTAAAAAACGTTCGTAGTGACCAAGATCCAGATCAGTTTCTGCACCATCATCCGTAACATAACATTCTCCATGCTCATACGGGTTGAGTGTGCCGGGGTCAACATTAATGTAAGGATCAAATTTCTGAATGGTTACACGGAAACCTCTTGCCTGTAACAATTTGGCAAGCGATGCCGATATAATTCCCTTACCTAATGATGATGTTACCCCGCCGGTTACGAATATAAACTTGGCCATAAATTAAATTTTTAAACCCGCCAAAGACGGATTCTTTAAAAAATTAAAAAATAAAATCCCCTGCTTTACAAGAATGTTAATGCTGTTGAAGAAAGTTTCTGTAAAAAATGGGGTGACCTATAATCGTGGAGGTCATGCAAACCTACGCCAATTTTTTAACTGCAAAAAATATAGCTTCTGTAAATCATGCATATTGTGGAAAATTAATACAAACGCTGTACGGGCAAGGCTTTTGCCGGTGTATATTGTTAGGAAAATGATTTGAGCGTATCAATAAAATAACGGGTTAACACCCGATTTGCTAAACCCATTAAAAAAAATCTCAATTTTGCAGTCCCGGCATTTGAACCAAGTTCTTTTTCAACTGTTATCTCATTCATTCAAACAAATTATTTACTTATGAAGAAGATTTTATTAGTTGTGATTGTTTTATTAACCGCCGCCGGTTTATTTGCACAAAAAACTAAGCACAAGAAAGAAGAAACGATGAACTGTTGTGCAGTTCCCGCCACAAAAGCGTTTGCCCGTTTTGCCAGCGATAAACAATTTATGATGAGTCATGCCAATCCTTTGCCCTTCACTTTTGTGAGTGAAAAAGGTGGTACTGATATAACTTATAAAGCTGCTGATGGCACGGATGCTTATGGTTATGAAATAAAAGCGAGTAAAAAAACTGATTATTACATTTTTGTTATTCACGAATGGTGGGGACTGAATGACTATATTAAACAGGAAGCAGAAAAACTGAATAAAGATTTTGATGTAAATGTGATTGCTTTGGATCTATATGATAAAAAAGTTGCAACCAAACAGGAAGATGCTGCCAAATATATGCAGGCAGCTAATGCCACCCGAATTGAAAATATTATTAAAGGTGCAATGGCCTATGTAGGTAAAGATGCAAAAGTATTTACGATTGGATGGTGCTTTGGTGGCGGCTGGAGTTTACAGACCAGCATTTTATTAGGTAACCAGGCAGCAGGCTGCATTATGTATTATGGTATGCCGGAAAAGAGTGAAGACAAACTGAAATCTTTAAAAGCTGATGTGTTGGGCTTATTTGCCAATAAAGAACAATGGATAACGCCACAGGTAGTAAATGATTTTGAGGCTACCATGAAGAAGTTGGGAAAAGGAATTACTGTTTATCGTTATGATGCTGTACATGCATTTGCTAATCCCAGCAATCCTAATCATGACAAAGCAGCAACAGAAGATGCATATAAACATGTGACAGAGTTTTTGAAGGCGAGGATAAAATAATTAGTCAATCATTAAAAATTGAAAACGTCTCAGTAATTGGGGCGTTTTTTTTTGCTAAGAGATTAAAGAGAAAAGGAGGTTAAAAGAGATACCTCTTTTGCTCTTTTAACTCTTAGCCTAATGTTTTTATTCTCCTATCTTCTCGTAACTTGTAATAATCCCTTTTATCAGAGACGAACTGAAACCCTGGTGCTCCATTTCATTCAATCCGGCAATGGTGCATCCTCTGGGTGTAGTTACTTTATCAATCTCCTGTTCTGGATGTGAACCTTTTTTCAATAAAAGATCAGCTGCCCCTTTTACAGTTTGGGCCGCAATTAATGAAGCAGTAGCTGCATCAAATCCTATTTCAATACCGCCCTGTATATTGGCCCGGATATAACGCATGGCATAAGCAGTACCACAAGCACCCAGTACCGTTGCTGCATCCATCAGCTTTTCATCAATCATGGCTACACGACCTAACTGGTTAAATAAATCTTCGACATATTTTAATTGTTCACCATCCACACTCCTGGTGCAAATACAGGTCATGCTTTCCTGTATGGCAATGGCTGTATTAGGCATGGCTCTCACCATCGGCACTTTCTTTACCACAATCTTTTGCATTTGTTCAATAGTAACGCCTGTCACCACAGAACAAAGCACATGTTTCTTTTCTTTTAGTTCTGCTTTAATGCCGGCTAACACATCTTCAATCTGGTAAGGTTTTACTGCCAGGATAATAAAATCAGCAAACCGAACTGCTTCTTTATTATCACTGCTCACCAGCACACCCTGTTGTTCCAATGGTTTTAAAATAGCAATATTTCTTTTAGTAATGATGATATGCTGCGCTTTAGTAAAACCGCTGTTTACTAAACCCTGTGCAATCGAAGTTCCTAGGTTACCACCACCAATGATGGCTATTTTCTTGTTCATAAATTTCATTTTATAACAAAGCCATCCCTGGTGTTGGGATGGCAAGCTTGTGTTTCAAGAGAGTGAAGTTAGTAATATTTTTTTGCTTTGAGGTAATTCCTCACATAATCATCCACCCCTTTCTCCAATGAATAAAATTCATCGGAATAACCAACACTTTTCAGTTTGCCCATATTTGCTTCTGTGAAGTATTGATATTTATCACGAATATCAACAGGTGTATCGATGTATTCAATATTCGGTTCCAAATCCAGTCCGCCGAAAGTAGCATTAACCAGGTCTTTAAATGTTCTTGCTTTACCCGTTCCTAAATTATAAATACCAGAAGGAGTATGATGCTGCATTAACCAGTAACAAACTTTCACCACATCTTTTACATACACGAAATCCCTGAGCTGCTCTCCATCTTTATATTCAGGCTTATGCGATTTAAAGAGTTTTACCTGACCCGTTTTTTGAATTTGATTGAAAGAATGAAATATTACACTTGCCATTCTTCCCTTATGGTATTCATTAGTACCGTATACGTTGAAGAATTTTAAACCGGCCCAGAAAGTTGGTTGTGTTTTTTGCTGAAGAATCCATTTATCCACTTCATTTTTGGAAACACCATAAGGATTCAGCGGTTGTAATTTATCTATCACTTCATGGTTATCATCATAACCCAACTCACCATTACCATAAGTAGCAGCTGAAGAAGCATATACCAGTGGAATATTTTTTTCGGTACAGTATTTCCACATTTGCTGAGTGTATTCAACATTCAGCTTTTGATGGATGCTGTAATCAAACTCAGTAGTATCTGTTCTTGCGCCTAAGTGAAAAACAAATTTGATGGAAGAATTTTCTTTCGTCACCCATTCAAAAAAGTTTTCTCTTTCAATACGGGCGGTAAAATTTTTATGCAACAGGTTTAATTCTTTTTCTTCCCAGTCAAACTCATCTACCAATATCAAGTTCTCATATCCATGTTCATTCAGGTAACCAACCATGCAACTACCAATAAAACCGGCAGCACCGGTAACCACGATCATTGCGTTTTTATCAACGATATTCATTTCGGGATGTGTTGCTAATTTTTTTTCGAGATTCACCATTATTCAGCCATGTAATGATTCATGTATGTTTCAATTGCTGTATCATATTTCTCCTGCCACTCGTCAATATTACCCCAATACATACCATCCACCTCAATTTCGCCATTGGTTATAAATCCCAACTCTTCATACGGATGATTACCCATTACTTTTTTAAACACTTCTAAATTCAGCGGATTTACACTCACCACTACCCTGCTTTGTGCTTCGCCAAACCACATCGCATCTTTTCTCAGCTTATAATCATTGGCTACCACATCAAAACCAAGTTTGTTATTGAAAGCTGACTCAATCAACGTTACAAACAAACCACCTTCACTCACATCATGTGCAGAAGCAACTACTTTTCTCCTGATTAGTTCTGCAACTTTTTGCTGCATTGCATACTCTTCATCCAAATCAAACTTTGGTGCAGGTGAATATTCCACGCCGCATATCTTATGTAAATATTCAGACGAATTAATATCAGCACTGCTTTTACCAATCAAAAAGATAATATCACCTTCTTCTTTCAAATCAAGCGTCATCTTATTGTTGATGTTCTCCAGCAAACCTACCATACCAATAGTTGGCGTAGGATAAACTGGCCCATCAGGTGACTGATTATAAAAACTTACGTTACCACCTGTTACGGGTGTATCAAATTTCTTACAGGCTTCCCCCATTCCTTTCAGTGCATGTACAAACTGGTAATAAACTTCAGGATCGTAAGGATTACCGAAGTTGAGACAATTGGTAACACCTAACGGTGTACCGCCACTGCACACAATATTTCTTGCTGCTTCAGCAACGGCCATCATTCCACCCTGTAGTGGATTAGCAAATACATAACGACTGTTACAATCGGTTGTTACGGCCAGGCCTTTATTGGCTTCCTTCGCCAACACAATTGTTGCATCACTTGGTGCGTTGGTGGAAGTATTACCCGTGCCCACCATGCTGTCATACTGATTATATATCCAGCGTTTGTTAGCGATGTTTGGTAAAGCAATAATTTTCTCCGCCACTTCTTTCAAATCATCCGGCACAGGAATGCTGTTAGGGTTGAAAGATTTTATTTTTGAAAAATACTTTGGCTCTGTATAATCACGGTGATAAACAGGTGCACCGCCGCCCAATACCAAACTCTCTGCTGGTATCTCCGCTTCCAGTTCTCCATTCATATAATAACGAAGCATTCCATCATCGGTTACTTCTCCAATTTGTGAACAGGGCAAATCCCATTTTTCAAATATGCTCAGCACTTCTGCTTCTCTTCCTTTATGTACAATCATCAGCATGCGTTCCTGGCTTTCACTCAGTAACAACTCCCATGCTTTCATGTTTTTTTGACGGGTAGGAACTTTTTCCAAATCAATACGCATTCCTACACCACCTTTTGCACTTGTTTCAGAACAGGAGCAAATAATTCCTGCAGCACCCATATCCTGCATACCTATTAATGCACCTGTTGGAATAACTTCGAGACAAGCTTCCAATAATTTCTTTTCCTGGAATGGGTCGCCTACTTGAACAGCAGGTAAATCTTCCATACTATTCTCAGTAATATCGGCGGAAGCAAAAGCTGCACCGCCCATTCCATCTTTACCTGTTGCACTGCCTACAATAAAAACAGGGTTACCAATACCTGCGGCTGTTGCACTGATTGTTTCACCAATTTTTACAACACCCACACTCATCGCATTTACCAATGGATTGGTATGATAACAATCTTCAAAATAAATTTCACCACCCACAGTTGGCACACCAAAGCAGTTGCCGTAATGACCAATGCCATGGACCACACCGCTTAATAAATGTTGTGTTTTATCTTCTTTTAAATTTCCAAAGCGAAGTGAGTTGAGTGAAGCGATTGGTCTTGCACCCATGGTAAAGATATCCCGGTGAATACCACCTACACCCGTTGCCGCACCCTGGAAAGGTTCAATAGCAGATGGGTGGTTATGACTTTCAATTTTGAATACTACTGCATATCCATCACCAATATCTACCAGCCCGGCATTTTCTTCTCCGGCTTTTACCAAAAGTTTTGACCCATCTCTTGGCAATGTTTTTAACCACTTGATAGAATTTTTATAACTGCAGTGCTCACTCCACATAACAGAGTAAGCACTGAGTTCAGTAAAATTGGGTGTACGACCAAGGATTCTCTTAATTAATTCAAATTCTTCCGGACGAAGGCCGAGTTTTTCGGCGGTTGAAACGGTTATTTCCATAATTGTGTAAGAAAGCGCAAAAGTACAACTACCCTGTTAAATGCATGTGAACTAATTCTCCTTTTTATTCTCAATTATTAACTATTTTGCCACACAAAACTTACTGACACGATTGTCTTACCTTCTGTTTATAATATACCTCGTTCTCTTTTCATGGTTAGTTACCAAAGTTAAATTTATAAGAAACAGTGGCTTGCCTGCAAGGATATTGATCCTGCTGTTTTTGCTGAAGGTATTTGCCGGGGTGATCTATGGATTTATCTATTCCAGGATTCCGGATCATAAAATTTATGCTGATACCTGGCGGTTTTATTATGAAAGTTTGGATGAAACTGACCTGCTTTTTCATGATCCTGTTCAATATCTTACCAATATTTTTCATAATCCATATAACAGAGGATATGAACGCCTTTTCTCGGGCACCCACTCCTACTGGAGCGATCTGAAAAGTAACATCATGGTGAAGCTGGTATCTGTATTTAATATTTTTTCCCTGCGAAATTATTATATAAATGCAATCTTCTATTCGTTCCTTACTTTTTTTGGGCCAGTAGCTTTATACAGGCTTTATGTTACAATATTCCCCGGTAAAAATTTCTATTTGTTAGCGGGATGTTTTTTAATCCCTTCATTTTTATACTGGTGCTCCGGAATACATAAGGATGGATTGATTTTTATGGCAATCGCTTTCATTATGTACAATATGCAGCAGATGAATGCTGAAAAAGGAACTGGTTTTAAAAGAAGTGCATATATCATTGCATGTCTCATTTTTATTTTACCAATGCGGAATTATGTTTCAGTTGCTTTGATACCACCTTTACTGGCATGGCTAATGATTAAAAAGTTCAAACAAAGACCATGGCTCAGCTTTGTTGTAGTTTATAGTTTTTTTGGAACGTTATTTTTTATTACCAGGTTTTTTGACCCCAAAATTAATCTTCCCCTCTCCTTTTCAATCAGGCAGGCGGAGTTCATTAAACTAAAAGGCAATTCATATATAGAAACTACCAGGCTTAAACCCGGTTTTAAAAGTTTTGTAAATAATCTGCCCGAAGCACTAAATCACTCTTTATTACGACCTTACCCCACAGAGGTTAAAAATGTTCAATACCTGCTGGCTGCAATCGAAGTCATAGCGTTTATTATCCTAATTATTATGTTTTTGTATAAAGGCAAAAGAGTATTTGACAAGCCATCTGTTTTGTTTGCTTTCTTTTTCTCTCTTAGTCTTTTCATGATTATTGGATATATTATCCCAAATATCGGGGCCATTGTAAGGTATCGCAGCATCTTATTACCATTGACTATTGCTCCAATGCTGGCATCCTTACCAAACATTTTTATAAAAAGACCATAAAATCCTTAATATCCCTGCCTGTTCATTTCTTGCAACTATTAAAGTAGGTAGCAGACTGGTTTATACACAATAGAATCAACAATTCACATTACAAAAAAAATCATATTTAAAACTAAGCGTTGTTAGTTGTATAAATCGTTACTTTTGGATGTGTTTATCTAAAAAATAGCTATCCAATGTCTTTAAAATTTAATTTTCTTGTAATTTTATCTGGAAATTTTTTAAATACTGGACACTTATAAAACATTAGTTAAAAATATATATTAAATACAACAACAACTATGGCACTATCGAAACTCGAGTACATCTGGCTTGACGGATACAAGCCAACTCAAAGCTTAAGAAGCAAAACTAAAATTGAAAAAGATTTCAGCGGCAAATTAGAAGATTGCCCGGGATGGAGTTTTGACGGTTCTTCTACAGAACAAGCACCCGGTGGTTCTTCTGACTGCCTTTTAAAACCTGTATATATCATACCCGATCCACAGCGTAAGGATGGTTATTTAGTTATGTGCGAAGTATTGAATGCTGATGGTACTGCTCACGAATCAAACGGCCGTGCAACTATTGAAGATGATGATAATGATTTCTGGTTTGGTTTTGAACAGGAATACTTCCTGTGGAATCCCTTAACTAATAAACCAATTGGTTTCCCTGCTGGTGGTTTCCCCGGACCTCAGGGTCCATATTATTGTTCTGTAGGTGCTGAACATGCTTATGGACGTAACATTGTTGAAGAGCATTTAGATGCCTGCTTAGAAGCTGGCCTGAATGTGGAAGGTATTAATGCCGAAGTTGCTACCGGTCAGTGGGAATTCCAGATTTTCTCTAAAGGAGCAAAACAAGCTGGTGACCAAATTTGGTTAGGTCGTTATCTGCTTGAAAGAATCGGTGAAAAATACGGTGTATCTGTCAACTGGCATTGTAAACCATTAGGTGCTTTAGACTGGAATGGCAGCGGTATGCATGCTAACTTCTCTAACTCATTATTGAGAAATGCTGGCAGCAAAGAAATCTTCGACAAAGTATGTGAGGCTTTCCGTCCTGTGGTTAAAGAACACATTGCTGTTTATGGTGCCGACAACCATTTACGCCTCACTGGTAAACACGAAACAGCCAGCATTCATGATTTCAGCTATGGAGTTTCTGACCGTGGTGCTTCTATCCGTATTCCTGTTGGCGTTCCTGCAAGAGGATGGAAAGGATATCTCGAAGACCGTCGTCCAAACTCAGCTGCTGATCCATACAAAGTAGCCGCCCGTATTATTAAAACAGTTAAGTCTGTAAAGGCCTAATTAACTAAATACTGAAAGAAGAATCCTAATTGGGTTCTTCTTTCTTTCTTTTTCTTTTTCTTTCAACAGCGGATAATATTTCATTTGAATGAGGATAACATTCAAATGAATTCAATAACTGAAACTGTAATTTTAAACTCCGGAAACAGCATTGAATTTTAAACAACAGCATATGACTTCCCTGCGATTTAAAGCACTTGATTCGGTCTTTCAGCGAAAGGCGAATGAAGTAAGCGGTTCATCAAAGATCACTGCTATCTTTGGCGAAAACGTTTTTACATTAAAAGTTGCCCGTGAATTTTTGAGCGATGAAGCCTATAAAAGTTTAGTGGCTTCCGTAAAAGGCAGTAAAAAAATTGACAGAACCGTAGCTAATCAAATTGCTTCCGGTATCCGCCACTGGGCCGAAAGCAAAGGAGTAACGCACTTCACTCACTGGTTTCAGCCATTAACAGGAACAACTGCTGAAAAGCATGATTCTTTCTTTACTATTAAAAGCGATGGTTCATCTTTAGAAGAATTTGACGGAGGTGCCTTAATTCAACAGGAACCGGATGCATCTTCATTCCCCAGCGGTGGTATTCGTGCTACTTTTGAAGCCCGTGGTTATACTGCCTGGGATCCTTCCTCTCCTGCTTTTATTATGGAGATTGGCAATGGAAAAACATTATGCATCCCCACCATCTTTGTTTCTTATACCGGTGAAACATTAGATTATAAAGCTCCTTTATTAAAATCATTAGAAGCATTAAATAAAGCAGCCGTTGATGTTGCCAATTATTTTGATAAAAATGTAACAAAAGTAACTGCCACCTTAGGATGGGAGCAGGAATACTTTGTTATTGATGAAGGATTAGCCAATGCCCGTCCGGATATTGTGCTGAGCGGAAGAACTGTTTTTGGCCATGCACCTGCAAAAGGCCAGCAATTGGAAGACCATTACTTTGGTTCTATTCCCGAGAGAGTGTATTCCTTCATGAGAGATTTTGAAGAAGAAGCTTATAAACTTGGTATTCCTTTACGCACCCGCCACAACGAAGTGGCCCCTGCGCAGTTTGAATGTGCTCCTATATTTGAAGAAGTAAGTATTGCTGTTGACCACAATACCCTGCTGATGGATATTATGGACAGGGTTGCCCGGCGCCATAAATTAAAAGTGTTGCTGCATGAAAAACCATTTGCCGGTATTAACGGTAGTGGTAAGCATAATAACTGGAGTATGGCTACTGATACCGGCGTTAACTTATTAGCACCCGGTAAAACGCCAAAGACCAACTTAATGTTCTTAACCTTCTTTGTAAACACCATTAAAGCGGTGTTTGATTATTCTGATGTGTTAAGAGCTTCCATTGCTTCTGCCGGTAACGACCATCGCTTAGGCGCTAATGAAGCCCCTCCTGCCATCATCTCTGTATTCATCGGTCAATACCTTAATAAAGTATTGCAGGATATTAAAGAAAGAGTGAGTGCAAAGTTTGATGAACAGGATGAAGCCATCTTAAAATTAGATTTACACAGAAGCATACCTGAGTTACTGTTGGATAATACTGACCGCAACCGCACTTCACCATTTGCTTTTACCGGAAACAAATTTGAATTCCGTGCCGTAGGTTCCACTGCCAACTGTGCCAATCCAATGACGGTGCTAAATACCATTATGGCAGAAACATTGAAGAAGTTTAAAGATGATGTGGATGCACTGATGGAGAAAGGTGAGAAGAAAGAGATTGCCATCATGCATGTGATTCGTGAATATATTGTAGCGAGTGAAAAAGTATTGTTTGAAGGTGATGGTTACAGTGAAGAATGGGCGAAAGAAGCAGAGAAAAGAGGTTTGCCCAACGTAAAGACCACTCCGCTGGCCCTGGATGCGATGATAACTGATAAATCCAAAGAATTATTTGAAAGCAATGATGTATTAACGCATATTGAGCTGGAAGCCCGTCATGAAATTGAGTTAGAGAAATACATTAAGAAGGTGCAGATTGAAGCCCGTATCATGGGTGAACTGTGCACCAGTCATGTATTGCCGGCAGCAGTAAAATATCAGAATATACTCATTGAAAATATTAAAGGAATCAAAGAAATCGGGTTAGATGAATCAGCTTATTCCAATCAAAAACAAATTCTCACTAAAATATCTGAGCATATCAGTAAAGTGAGTGATTTAGTGGCAAAGATGATCGAGGCCCGTAAAATTTGTAATGCGATGGATAATACCCGTACGAAAGCCATTGCTTACGAAAGCCAGGTAAAAGCTCCTTTCTTTGAAGACATCCGCTATCATGTGGACAAACTGGAGTTGCTGGTTGATGACCAGTACTGGCAATTACCTAAATACCGTGAAATGTTATTCCTGAGATAATAGCACCAGGTGTCAGGCAATTTCACAATTGTCAGACACCTAATTAGCTGTTGTTTCTTACGTTGATATTATCCGCCTCAACGTAGCCCCGCTTCGGCGGGGTTTTTATTTCTTTTGCAGGTGTCAGACAATTTGCAATTGTCAGACACCTAAACCACAATATTGCCGCCGCTTTAGCAGTTTTTTTATTTTTGCAAAAACAGCTACTCATGGAAATGTATGACAACGAGAATATGGTTCAAAAATCTTTTGACACAGATTTTTTACCAGAGGAATTATTGCAGGCACAATGGGCTGAGTTTATTGAACTGAAAAAAGTAATTACTGAAATATACCAGCGAAAACAATCTCCAATACAGGTGCTGGACATAGGCATCGGCAACGCAAGAATCGCCAGACACCTGAGCGGTGTAAAAGAAATATGGGATATGATTGCGGTGTATGATGGTACAGATAATGCTGAACCTTGTATAAAGATTTCGAATGAAGTGATTAAACAACTAAAGATTGATGATAAAGTGGCTACTCACTTTTTCGATGCCATCAATCTTTCTCAGTGGAAAAAGAAATATGATTTAATTATCACCACCTGGTTTACTGCCGGCAATTTTTATCCCAATGATTTTGATTTTGACAACTACCAGCCAGGCACACTGGATCTATCACACAATAAAAAGTTTGAACAAATTTTTTCAGGAGCTTATTCATTATTAAACCCCGGTGGCGAAATAGTGATTGGTGCCTGTTATATTGACAACGATAATACCCGTAAAAAGCAGGAATCCTTTTATAAAAAAATGGGAATGACAGTTATCACTAATAAGAAAGATCATTTTACAGCTACCAAAGAACGCTTCTGGTCGCAGCGGTTTACAGAAGAAAAATTAAAAGCCTATTTACATTTTGTTGATCCCGGCAATATCAGTTTTACGCCATTGGATACTTATAATTTTGCCAGACAGGTAAGGATAAGAAAATAATTATCTGGATTAATACTGGTTTTTATCCGGATTTTTTCTCATATCGAATAAGCACAATATTTCAATGGTATCGTTACGGTAAGGGTAATAAATTCTGTTATGCGGGGAAAATAAAATACTTCTTACGTCTTTCTTCTTAAAGGAAAGCTTACCCGTTGTTGGATGGTTGGCGATAAATTCAATTCTCCGTTCTAATCTCCTGATAAAATTATATGCTGTTGGTGCAGAAAATTCTTTTAATATATACTGGTACACACGGTAAGTATTGTTCCGGAAACGTTTTGCAACAATTATTTTTGGGGCCATTCATTTATTTCCTTTTTAAAATTATCCCAGGAAATCGTCTGATTCTTATCGGCTTCTTCAATTGCTTTATCTAATTCCGCCAGCTGTGCCGGATTCAACTCATCCACGACATCTTTTTTTGTTGCATAAAATGCTGCATCTTCCATCAACTGGTTTAACACAGTTTCATCTTTAATTCCCTCCACCAGTTTATAAATTTTCGATTTTATTTCTTTACTCATACAAGAAATTTCAACTGTTATTTACAAATAATTCCGGCACAATTTATTATTATAAAACTTTTTTAATTTCTACGCAGCGTAAATCATTTAACCGGTACAATACTTCATCCAAACGATTTTTTGGGATACCGATCTTCAATTGGCAAAACAATTGCATCTCCTGGCTCAACACTCTGCAATTGGTTTGTTTGATTATCATCATCACTTCATTCATTCTTGTATAATCAAATTCCAACTGGTAATTAATCTCCACTTGTTTCTGCACAATTGGTGTTACTTGCAATGCTAATGCTGAAGAAGTTTTATAGGCATTGATCAAGCCGGGAACACCCAATAATGTTCCACCAAAATATCTTACCACAATAATCGCTGTGTTGGTGAGTTGCTTACTATCTATTTGTCCTAATATCGGTCTGCCGGCACTTCCGGATGGTTCTCCATCATCACTCACACGAAACGTATTCCCGTCCAATCCTAAGCGATAAGCAAAACAATGATGCACTGCTTTCGGATGTTCTTTCTTTAATTCATCCATCCGCTTTTTAAAATCTTCTACTCTATCAATGGGAAAAGCATAAGCAATAAACTTGCTGCCACGGTCTTTAAACTCAGCTGCGGCTTTTTTATCAATCGTATAAAAAAAATCTTTTTCTTCCATTACAATTTATCTCCGTATGCAATTAATAGGATGGCTAATACAGATAATACAACACCCAGCCAGTTTGTTTTACTCAGCCTTTCCCTGAACAACAGAAAAGCCACTACCGTGCTGAACAATAAAATACCAATATTATTTAACGGAATGATAGCTGAACTCTGCAATCCATAAGGTGGCTTCTTTAATACTTTTACCAAACACCATATGGAAAAATAGTTGGGAATACCAATACAGATGCCGGCCAATACTGCTTTGGGTTCAAACTTTTGTTTACCGGTAATATATTGTATAATGAGTAAGATTGTTCCGATTGATCCTGCAAAGAAAAATGCTGATACCAGGTAATCATTCTTATTAGCTTCATTTAAGAACAATTGCTCCACATACTTTATAGCAGTATCCAATAATCCGGAAATAATAAACAAAGCAGCGATCAATAAAGTAACACCCCAGTTCTTTTTATGAGTTACTTTATCTGTTCTTTGAGTACTGATAAGTACCACCGCCACTAATGCAATAATAATCCCTACAATTTTTATCATCCCCATAGAATCCCCATACAACCACACAGAAAATGCTGCAGGAATAACCATGGATAATTTATTTGCCACCGATGCGGCCGCCACACTTGCTTTACGGGTGGTGATCGCCAGCATATTAAAACTCACAATAAATATCGTTCCCATTAATACCGCCCATTTAAACCATGGTTCGTTGATATTATGTTCATTAACGGGAAAAGCTCCATTTACAACAGAGCCGGTAATAATACAGGTTAGATAATTATAAATGATTGCCTGGAAAGTTGTGATCTTATACCGCTCACATACTTTGAACGATAGCACAAGATAAGCGGTAAGTATAATGCTGCCGGCGAGAAGAAGCATTTTTGGTTTATGGTTTGTAGTTTATAGTTTGTGGTTGATAGTAGCGGATGGTGTCGGTTAAAATATTTTCTTCGTTTATTAATTGGTAATTGATTAGCTGTGATGATTTAATTCCTTGTCCGCTTTTTAATTCTGTATTGGTAATTACCCTTGCTTCATCCCAGTAACCTTCATCAATAAATGATTGTAATAGTTTGGCGCCACCTTCAATCAATACGCTTTGCAATCTTAGATGATACAATGCATTGACGATTTGATGTACTACACTTACATCATTGGTAATTTGATAATACAACATGTTCTCCTGCACCTCATGCTTAATGGTATTAAACACGATGGTCTTTGTTTGCTTATTAAACAATTTCAACTGTTGCGGCAATGATAAATCCATATCCACTACTAAACGCACCGGGTTATTTCCTTCCACTAATCTTACTGTTAATTCTGGATTATCATACAGTGCGGTATTTGTTCCAACAAGGATCGCTGCTTCTTCGCTTCTCCATTGATGTACTAAACGATTGGTGTATTGATTGCTGATGAGCAATCTCTCTTTTATTTCCCCCTGTGGGGGATTAAGGGGGGCTATAAACCCATCAGCTGTTTCTGCCCATTTTAAAATGATATACGGACGATGTTGTGCATGAAAAATAAAAAACCGTTTGTTCAGCTCTTTACATTCATCTTCTAACACACCCAACTCCACTTCCACACCGGCGGCTTTTAGTTTTTCAATGCCTTTTCCATTTACTTCTTTAAATGGATCACGACAACCAATTAGTACTCTGGGGATTTTCTTTTCAATAATTAAATCAGCACAAGGTGGTGTTTTACCGTAATGGGCACAGGGTTCTAAAGAAACATAAAGAGTGCTTTTCTGTAATACTTCTTTACTTGCGTCATCAGCAACATTCAGACCGCTTAAAGCGTCCCGACTGTTGTTGATGGCATTCACCTCTGCATGCGGACCACCATATTGCTGGTGATAACCTTCACCAATAATTTTTCCATCATGTACCAGTACCGCTCCTACCATTGGGTTAGGCGCTACGTTACCTGCTCCCAGCTTTGCGAGTTCAATGCAGCGATGCATATATGTTTCGGGAGTGGTCATTGGTGAATGTTAGGATGCAAATATATAGGTTGCAGGTTACAAGTTACCGGTTGCATGTTATAAGAACTATAAACCAGCAACAAGCTACCAGCAACCAGAAACCAGTATTTTTGCCCAATGACCATACACCAGGCATACCAGCAGTTATTGTTTCAGTTATTTGAAATTTATGATGACAGTGAAGCGCATACTATTGCTGATTGGGTGATGGAACATATTACAGAATGGAAACGCATTGACCGCATCGTAAACAAAGAATTTTCTTTATCAGCACAAAAACAGGAGCGGTTAGAAAAATACACCAAAGAATTACGGGCACACCGCCCTGTGCAATATGTATTAGGTGAAGCATGGTTTGCGGGAATGAAATTTTATGTAAACGAAAAAGTGCTGATACCAAGACCGGAAACGGAAGAGTTGGTTGAGTGGATAGTGAAGGAAGTAGCGAGTAGCGAGTGGCGAGTGGCGAGTAAAAATAAAGTTGGCAGTGAGCAGTTGGCAGCCAGCACTATTACGACCAACGACCCGCAACTCATAACTCACAACTCACAACTCAGTATTATCGACATCGGCACCGGCAGCGGCTGCATACCCATTGCGTTAAAAAAGAAATTACCACAGGCTGAGATAACGGCTATTGATGTTTGCAGTGAAGCTTTGAGTATTGCTGTTGAAAATGCCGTGAGCAATGAAACGGAGATTGATTTTAAGCTGTTAGATTTTTTAGATAGAAACAAATGGAATGAACCTGGACAGTTTGATATTATTGTAAGCAATCCTCCGTATGTAAAAAGCAGTGAAGCAAACGAGATGCGCAGAGGTGTATTAGACTTTGAACCTTCCTTAGCTCTTTTTGTACCCGATGATGATGCATTGATCTTTTATAAACAGATTGCTGATTTTGCTCTGACACATTTAAAGCCCTGTGGAATGATATTTATGGAAATTAATGAAGCATTGGGCAATGAAACAGTTGCTTTGTTTAAAGAAAAAAAAATTACGAATGTAGAATTAAAGAAAGATATACAGGGGAAGAACAGGATGGTGAAAGCCGTTTTATAAAACTGAGTATTAAATTTTATTTTGAAATACAACATACTTTTAAAATAGTGTAAAACTCAGCCGCATGAAGATTTCAAGAACAAGATTCATTATTATCTTCCTCATCTCCGCTTTTGCATTTCAGTTTATCACTAATTCGCTTTTAGCACCCAAAGTGCAATGCTGGCCTGTAAATGGTGAGTGGTTCCCGGGAATGGGATCGCCTGTGGCCTGGAAAAATATGCTGGCTCACATTATATATCCCATTAAGTTTATTATGATTGGTCCACTGACGGTTTTAGGTCAGGACCCTGATCCTCCTCCACCTCTTTTGCCAATAGTTTTTACTGTGTACTGGACAGTCATGGCATTGATTCTTCATTTCCTGCTCAGCAAAATAATTACCCGCAAAAAAATAAAATGATACGGTCTTATCATTAAGATACGTTATAAACAGAATAGAGAACTTTGCCCGGTGTTGAATGGAGGAGGCAGAAGTCTTTTTACTCAACAAATGAGTATTAACAAATTGAAACTTTTAGAAGTAAGGAAATATAATACCGGTACGGTGTTCTTAAATGATGAACCAATCAGATAGTTTTGTTTACAGCCCAACTTAATTGGGAGCAAAAATTTTCTCTTATTTTTGAGTTGATTGTAACTCTTATTGCAAAAAGATCATGAATACAATTGGAACTATCATCAAAAGATAAAACTTTTTGGGTTGGGATGTATTGAAATATTTTAGTTGAAATATTGCACTTATCGGCTGGTGCCCTCACCTGCCGAAATAATGCCACAATTGTGAAAGTATAAGTAATGGCTGATTCTCTTGTATGCAAGCACTCCGCTTAACTTTCTTTTGTTTGGCTCCCGCAACTATGCGGGACAGGCGACAGAAAGTTACAAAGAAAAGGCCCCCGAATTCGATATACAGCACGAATTCGGTTTGTTCCCTGATTTAGCTGTGTGCTACTGTAAACTCTGCTAAAGTAATATTGGTGATGCTCCTTTTGGTTGAGTTGCAGAAAGAATTTAAACATTACGACAATACCACCGCTTTGCGCAAATAAAGAATATTTATAAGGCTGATACAGCACGGCATCAGCAACAAAACATTAATTTGCATTTATAGTATTATTATGGCAAAGAAAAATCTCATATTACTTTTTATAATTGTGTTCTCTTTCTCCTGTTCACAGAAGATTGATTATACAGAAGCCGGTAATTTCATAACAACATCGGAAAAAGCATGGGCACAGGCAATTGTCATTGGCGATACATCAGCTATTAAGATGATAATGGCAGACGATTTTATTGGTATGAATTCAAAAGGCAAAACATACGATAAACAAACATTGATACGGGAGGCTGTGGAAGCTGCTCATTTATATACTGCCGAAGCTTATAATATAAAAATAAAATTTTACGGAACTACTGCCATTGCGCAGGGAGGAGAAACCTGGACAAAATTTTCTGATTCAACAAGTACAAAAAGTGTGTGGACAGATACCTGGATTTATAGAAACAATAAATGGCAAGTAATAGCTGCTATGGATTTAAAATTAGATCAGAAAAATAATCAGGTTCCTTTCTCTGCAGAAATCTTCACTATCCCCTCAGGGTCTGGCTCAGCCGACCCTGCGGCATTGAAATACTTTAGTTGAAATATTGTACCATTGTTCCCTGATGCCGAAGTGTCCCCGGCCATGTAAAATGCTCCCAGGGAGACACTACGGAGAAAGAAAATAAATTCGCTATTACTAAATGACAACAAACTTCAATTATTACTTGACCGGAACAGGTTGGGCGGAAGTATTCTTCACTAACGATAAACAAAATATCAGATTTGATTTTTCGTATTTGAGTGACCCATTATCAGACTTAATTGAGGGACTTTGCAGGTTAATTAATAACCAATCAGATATAGAAAAAATAATTTTCGCAGAAGAGCCAGGAGAACATTCCTTAATAATTTCAAAGCAAGATAAAGACACTGTGAAAATTGAAATATTTTGGTCTGATGAATGGGAAGAAATAAGTAAAGCTTATCAAACAACAAGCAGAAAAGAACTTATTTATTCTGACATCAACATACTGGCTAATTTTATTTCAGTTGTCTGTTTTGGAATTGATAGCTTATTAGATCGGCTTTCACTTGCAGAGTATAAAGAAAAATGGCATTTATTTGAATTCCCTGTTGATAGCTATAAACAATTAAAGCAGCTATTAAATCGATAGAGAAAGGTAAACTTATAGCAAAGAAAAACCTCAATTCGCACTAACATTCGCCGCAACCTTAGCCCCGGCTTTTTTAGCAGCATTCAGCACTTTAAAGAATTCGCCATACATGGCAGCCGTATCGGCATTAATCGTAATTACCGGTGTATCTATTCCCATCTTCTTAGTAGCTTCTTTCAGCAAACTGTCAATAGCAAATAAAGGCACCGGCTTTTCCTGTCTCCTGTTCTTTGCTGCATCAAGCCTGATTTATAACGACACATTTCGTATATTTGAAAGGTGGTAAAACACAGCAAATATCATTTAGGAATTGAGATTGACAGGCTAACAAATAGCATTATCAATACTATTTCAGGCGACAGTTTTCCCACCGATGTTCACCCCGTAACAAAAACGGATTTAAAGGTTACGACGAGAAAGAACGGATGGCTTTTTAATTGGGCAGGTGAATTTAAGTTGACCGACAGGCAGCTTTTTAAACTTACAATAAGAAATAATCCTGATATTGTTCAGGGGCTTTTGAGTATTAGCGATTACAATGACCACTTCTATTTACACCTGATTGAAAGTGCTCCTTTTAATTTAGGCAGAAATAAACTTTATGAAGGAGTTCCGGGTAATTTATTTGCCTTTACCTGTAAAATATCATGGGACAAAGGTTATCAGGGTTTCATTTCTTTTACATCCAAGACGAAGTTAATTGAACATTATGAAAGAACTTTGGGAGCGACGCATATAGGCGGGCAAAAAATGATAATCTTCCCTCAGGAAGCACTTAAACTAATTAAAAAATATTTTCCTGCTTAAAACTTAAAGATTATGGGCTATATAAAAGAACCTACCGGAGTTGACTTTTTTGTTGACCCAAAACCTTTGACAGCAGCTGAGAGAAAAAGGATAAGTGAAATAATTGCTTATTACAAAGCAACAGGGCGAAAAATGCCAATAAAAAAAACTATTGCAAAAGAACGTACTTCAGGCAAACGCAACAGAAAAGTTTTAGTCTGACCAAAAAATTGCAGACGAACCACATGCCGGTATCAGGAGTTCAATTGCTGCAGCTCCAATGTTACAATTTAACTCCCGAAAAGAAACTTCGGCAAGTTGCATAAGTTGGTTCAATAAAAGCAAAGAAAAAAACTCAATTCGCCGTAACATTCGCCGTAACCTTGGCCCCGGCTTTTTTAGCAGCATTCAGCACTTTAAAGAATTCGCCATACATGGCAGAGGTATCGGCATTAATAGTAATTACCGGTGTATCTATTCCCATCTTCTTAGTTGCTTCTTTCAGCAAACTGTCAATGGCAAATAAAGGCACCGGCTTTTGCCCTATGTAAATAGTATGTTTATTATCAATAGACACTACAATACTTTGTTTGGCCTTACTGTCACTCTTCCCCTTGGGTGTATTCACCTTTACAATATTGGGATTGGCCAGGGTAGAAACAATTAAAAAGAACAGCAGCAGAATGAACAATATATCATTCAGTGCACTGGTATGTAATTCCGGCTTCTCTTTTAATCGTTTTCTGAAATTCATGGTGGGGTTTGTGGTTTGTCCCGCCTAAGGCGGGATGGTTTGTGGTTACAAAACCTCCGCTACTATTTTTCTTTTATACTTTATTCATTCATTCTTCCGGTCAACGGCCAACGGTCATCGGTCAACTCTTATTCATTCTTCCTGTCAACTGTCAACGGTCATCGGTCAACTCTTATTCATTCTTCCTGTCAACTGCCCACTGTCAACTGTCAACTTTCTTCTAGTGCGTCGGCTGGTACAGGGTATCAATAAACTCGGCGCTGGCACTTTCCATCTTGTTCACGGTTTTATTGATCTGTGAGTTGAGATAATTGTAAGCTACATAGGCCATCAAACCAATGATCAATCCCACCGCACTGGTCACCATCTTGGTATAGATACCACCGGAGATGATGGCCAGGTTATATTCATTAGTAATATTGATCTTCATAAACAACTGCACCATCCCTACAATGGTACCCAGGAATCCAAACATCGGCGCAATACCGCTGATAACAGATAAAGCTCCTGTATTCTTTTCTAATTTATATACTTCTAATTTGCCCACATTCTCCATGCTTTTTTCAATAGCTTCAATGGGTTTACCAATACGCTGCAGTCCTTTATCAATAATACGGGCCACCGGGTTATTGGTGTTCTTGGCCAGCGAACGGGCGGCAGTTACATTACCGGTCACAATATGATCCCGGATGATGTTCATAAAATTCTCATCGATCTGGGAGGCTTTTTTAATAGCCATCCATCTTTCTACAAACACATACACGGCAATGAGACTGAGTAATAAGAGAGGGATCATGATCCAGCCGCCCTTCATCAGCAAATCCAGCATGCTTAACTCCTTGCCTGTTCCGGCGGCGGATTCACCTGCTTTTTGTAATGAGTCGGCCACTACCTGCAATAAAAAAAACTTCATGTGGGTGTAAGTTTATTGACAAATGTAAATCAATCAGTGCTTTTAACCGTGTTGATGGTAAAATTAATCTTGAAAGCCAAAAATCCCGCCATAGAACGAAAGAACAGCGTTTTACTGTGTTATAAAAATGCAAAAAGAAAAGCGGGGTGTAAATTCATTAAATACATTCACGCAAAGATCGCAAAGTGAAGAGCGGCGCAATGAAGAATGATAGTACTCACAGCACTGCGGCCTTTGCTTCCTTAGCTCCTTTGCGAGAAAATCTTTTGAGATAGCCTCTTTATTTTGAATGTTGAATTGATGCAGATTGCTTACATGGAAAATTTTGTTGCTGTGTTTAATCGATCGGCTACGTTATCCCAGTTAATGATCTGGAACATGGTGTCTACAAAATCAGCTCTTTTGTTTTTGTATTTAAGATAGTAGGCATGCTCCCATACATCTACCACCAGTAAGGGAATAACTCCCCATTGTGTTAACCGTTCATGATTTTCGCATTGCATTACGGTGAGTTTATCGGAGTATGGCTGATAACCGAGTATTCCCCATCCATTCCCATCCACATCTTTAGATGTTTTGGCGAGATATCCTTTTAATTTATCGTAGCTGCCAAAATCTTTTTCAATACGTTTCATCAGTTCACCGGAAGGATCAGTTTTTTTATTGGTAAGATTGGTCCAGAAAATGGTATGCAGTACATGGGAAGAGAAATGATAGGATAATTTCTTTGTCCAGTAATCTACTGTTTCCAGTGTATTGTCATCCATGGCCTTTCTTATTTTTTGCAGATCACCATTAGCTGCTTTTACAGCACCACCATGATGAAAGGTGTAATGCAGATAAACGGTTTCTTCATCCATATATGGTTCCAGGAAATTTTTATTGTATGGCAAAGGCAGGTGTTGAAAATTGCCATCTTTATCGGTGAGTTTATCCAGCCCGTTATCATCATAATGTTGTGCCAGCACTGAATTAGTTGGCAGTATGCTGGTTGCTGCGAGTACACCACTTGCAGATAAAAATTGTTTACGGTTCATATAGTTGGTTTATTGAATGAGAGAAATGTTGGTTGGATGAATGAAGTTACTTAATAAAGCTACGGCAAATCAAAAGCTATTCTGTCTTAACAATTAAAACACATTTGCATGCGCTGCTTTTATTTTGAATGTTGAATTTTAAATTTTGAATGAATGAGTTGAGGCTACCGGTTTCATCATCATTGCCTGCAAATACTTCTTTGTGCTCCTTGTGCAAATGCTTTGTGTTCTTTGTGGTTTACCATTTTACATATTCAGAAGGCTTACCACAAGGTGCACTAAGAAGGCACAAGGGGCACAAGGACTCAATAAAAAAAGCGGCACTTCATCAGCACCGCTTACTTATTTTGAATTTTGACTTTTGACTTTTGAATTAGTGAGGAGTACTTCCTACCGGCTTCATCATCATTGCCTGAATTTGTTTCATTGTTTTTTCCATTCCTTCGCTGCTGCCATCGAGGAAGATTACATTGCCTTTACCAAACTCAGCAAAGTTTTTAATCGCTTCTGTCCACATGCTGAATAAAATTACATTGGTATCAAGATTGGCTTGTTTCATTTGCTCGGCTGCTTCCGTCATACCCTTAGCAACTTCCTGGCGGAATAAGGCCACACCCTGTCCTCTTAATCTTGCTGCTTCTCTTTCTGCTTCAGCTGCTATCTTAATGGCATTACCTTCTGCTTCGGCTGCTTTTGTTTTGGTGATCAATAAAGCCTGTCCTTCATTTTCTGCTGCAGCTTTTAAGTTATTAGAGGCAACCACTTTACTCATGCTATCCATAATAGCCTGGTCGAAGGTGATATCGTTTATCTGTAAGTCCTGCAGGTGATACCCCCATTCTTCTAATGTATGATCTATCTGGTCTTTTACATATTCAACAATCTCTCTTCTTTGTCCTAATATCTCTGCTTGTTTTTTAGTAGCAACAAATGCACGGATAGAACCTTCAATCGTACGGGTTAATGCCTGCATTAAATCCCTGTCGCCAATAAATTTAAAGGCTACTCTTTTAATAGTTTCCTCTTCCTGGTTTTGTACCGAGTAGAGTAACATGCTTTTGAAATAAACATTGGCCTGGTCCATCGTTACTGCCTGGAATTCTAATTCAACCGAACGGTTTTGTATAGATATCTTTTTAGTAACCTGCTCTAAAAAAGGAATTTTAAAATGTAAGCCGGGCCCTTCTGCTCTCCGGTATTTTCCAAACATGGTAATTACACCAACAAAGCCCTGGTTGATGGTAAAGAATCCGCTCATTACGACAAAGAATAAAAGGATCAACCACCAGAATTCAAGAATTAAGTTTTGCATAAACAATAAATTAAGCAGCTAATGTAGTAAGAAAAAAGGAAGTGACGCTGTTTAGTAGTATTTCGATAGTGTATCAGTTTCAAAATTTACCCGATGTATTATCTGATTTCACGCCAAGAAGCAAAGAAAATAGGCCGCAAAAAAATCCTGGCGTCTTTGCTCCTTGTATTCCTTTGCGTGAAAAATTCAAACTGATACACTACCAGTATTTCAATTTTTTTGCATTCTTACCCACCCCTGTTAAATAGTTTGTTATTTTAAAACACTAATGCCTCTCCCGTGGAGGGGATAAAGAGACTGCTAATCGTAATTCAAAAGAGTCAGACATTGGGTAAATTTGAAATGCACCTTCTGCTTCCTTTTGAAACTGGCTTGCCGCTCACCCGCCGCACAGCATAGTTGATATAGCAAAAATAACGGTTGACGAAAATCAGCTATACATGGCTGAATTTTAAAATACCTTTAGTATAAATAGTAAGACATGAGCCGCAATTCAAAAATACTTTCAGGTATATTTAGTTTCCTTCCAATTCTTTTTGCTTTTGTTGTAATTGTAATGGTGTTCACAATGATTCCGCAGTTTGCTTCGTGGGATCATAATGAGCCTGATTTTTTTACTGTGTGGAGTAGCATATGGCCCTTTATTATGATAGCCATCATTGCTGCTGTACTAAAACTGGCAGCACTTATTTATTTCATCATTCATATGCTGGATAATAAACGAGTGAAGGAAGGTGGAGAAAAAGTAATATGGGTATTGGTATTTCTTTTTACCGGTGGCATCGGCTTTCCCATTTACTGGTATATGAGGATTTGGAAAGAGGAAGCATGAAGAATGAGAAATAAGAAATGAAAAATAAGGAATGAGAAAGGTTGTAGTAACCAATTGCATTGAGCAAATCGCTACTGACCACTCACTACTCACGATTCACCACTCACAACTTCTCCTCCCATATCATTGACAGATGCAAAAGTGTTTCTACTGCTTTTACCATGTCCTTCACTCCTATCCATTCTAATTTAGAGTGAATGGCTTGTTCACCGGCAAATAAATTAGGACAGGGTAATCCCATAAAGCTTAAGCGGCTGCCATCAGTGCCTCCACGAATAGCTTCTTTTCTTACAGATAAGCCTGCCCGTTTGATGGCTTCTTCTGCATTGTTCACCACATGCGGATTTTTATCCAGTATCTCTTTCATATTGCGGTATTGTTCATACACGTGAAATTCCATACTGCAGTTGGGATAATTGCTCAATACTTTTTCTGCAATGGATTTTAGTCTTGCTTCATGTTGTGCTAACATAGCTGTATCAAAATCACGGACAATAAATTCAATCGTTGCTCTTTCTGCCATACCATCTACTCTCACCGGGTGAACAAAGCCCTCTTTCTTTTCTGTTGCTTCGGGGCACCATTCATTTTTTGGTAATGCTGCCACTATCTCTCCTGCTATCTTTAATGCATTCACCATCTTTCCTTTTGCATAACCTGGATGTGAGATCACTCCGTTTACAATGATATGAGCAGCATCTGCACTAAAAGTTTCATCTTCCAAATCACCGGCTTCACCACCATCTAAGGTATAACCATACTGTGCTCCTAATTTTTTGAGATCAACATTGGCTGTTCCTTTGCCCACTTCTTCATCAGGCGTAAACAATAATTTTATTTCTCCATGATTGATTTCAGGATGCGTCATTACATAATAAGCAAACTCCATTATCTCTGCCACACCGGCTTTATCATCACTGCCGAGTAATGTTTTTCCGCTGGCAGTAATAATATCTGAGCCTATATGATTTTTTAAATAAGGATATGCAGCAATAGTTAATACTTGTGTTGAATCATCTGGCAACACAATAGCTGCTCCATTATAGTTTTTATGCAGGATTGGTTTAACATTGGTACCACTGCAATCAGGAGCTGTATCCACATGAGCACAATAGCAGATCACCGGTACATTTTTCTTTTGCGTATTGGCAGCAATGGTGGCATATACATATCCATGTTCATCGAGGTGTGCATCACTTATACCCATACCGTGTAATTCCTGCACCAGCATGCGGGAAAGGTCTTTTTGTTTTGCGGTAGTGGGATAAGTATTACTTAGCGGATCACTTTGCGTATCCACTTTCACATACCGCATAAAACGTTCCGCCAGTTGGTTCTCATTTACCTGTATAAACATGACTAATTATTTAGGAGCACAAACTTTTATAATCTTTATCAACTTACCAAAACTTAATTTAATTTGGTTGTATGAACCCAACTGAACCATTAATAAAAAAGGGCTGGACAAGAGTGCTGGTTTTTTGTGTGCTCTATTTTGCTGTACTACTGGCAGGCTCCTTTTTAATTTTATTGCTGATGATGGCAACCAATGTTGCCGGTAATATGCAGGATGCACTGGAGCAATTAAATAAACAGGACAGCATTATGCCCATCCTGTTTATTGTGCTGTACAATTTTGTCATCGGTGTGCTGTTCGTATTTCTTTTCCGGAAGTTTATTGACAAGAAAACTGTTTTTAGTTTGGGCTGGGATTTGAAGAATCATGTATCACATGCGTTAATTGGTTTGTGTGCGGCAGTAGCCATTATTGGTATTGGAACATTTATTCTTATTGCTTTTAAGTATTTACGGTTTACCGGTTGGATCATCAATGGACAGGATCTTTTTATTTCGCTGGGCATTATGGTTTTTGTTGCCGTTGCTGAAGAAATGGTTTTCAGAGGTTATATATTGAATAACCTGATGCAATCCACCAGCCGTTATGCTGCGTTAGCAATATCTGCAGCTATCTTTGGTATTGCACATGCCACTAATCCTAATTTCAGCTGGATAGCTTTTATCAACATCATCCTGGCGGGATTTATTTTGGGCATCAATTATATTTATACACAAAACTTGTGGTATGCTGTTGTCTTTCATTTTGCCTGGAACTTTTTACAGGGGCCAATTGTTGGGTATGAAGTAAGCGGTCTGAACTTTCAAAGTGTTTTTCAATTAGAGATAAATGGCAATGAAATAATAACCGGTGGTAAATTCGGTTTTGAAGGAAGTATTGTTGCTTCTGTACTGGTGATTATTGCTACGCTTGTACAGGCATATGTGTATGAGAAGAAATTAAAAGCCAGCGCATTAATATCCTCTTCTTCATAAAACATATCAAATATGAAAATTGCCGCAAGAGTAATAAATAGTGCCGGTCTGCACCGGGTAACTGTCGGTACAGATGGCTCAGCAAAGGAAATAAGCATAGCGCCTAACGCTGTTGGTAAGGGTTCTTCCATTAATGGCAGTGAATTACTGATGCTGGCCTTAGCCACCTGTTATTGCAACGATATTTACCGGGAAGCTGCAAAACAAGATATTCCTGTTGATGCAGTGGAAGTAATATGTGAAAGTGAGTTTGGATGGCCTGGTGAAGCAGGAAAGAATATTCAATACAAAGTACATATTACCTCTTCTGTCAGCTGCGATATATTGGAAGACTTAATAAAGCATACCGATACAGTTGCCGAAATTCATAATACATTAAGAAAAGGAGCAACAGTAACTTTACTCTCTAATAACACCATGTAAAATGCAAAGAAAAAAACCAGAGGTAGATGTTATAATGGATATACTGAAAGCGACAGGCGTTGCCTATCCTGAATCGGAGTTTATTAAGAGTCTCACTTTTCAATACCAGGAAAGAGGTGGGTTGAGTAAGAAACAATTGCAGGGTTTATATGGCAAAGCCAGTAAAGTGAAAAGTATTGCTCCACATAAGTTAGCCACATTGGAAGCAGTGATCTTAAAAAAACCCATGAAATATAAATCTGATCTGCCTGAAAACACCCCTTTATATACCAAAGACGAAACAGCCGGTACACTCATCCATGCTATTCTTACTAAATACCCGCAACATAAAAGAGTATTGTTTTTAAAAGCCAGGTACGACAACAACGAAACCATCACTCCTGCTGAAATAACTGAACTGGAGAAATTTAATAAACTGCTGAAGTAGTTTAATATTGTATCATCAACTTCTGAATGCTTTATATTTACACAAAGATTTTTGCTTGAAAAAAATACATCCATTTTTACTGTCAATCCTGTCAGGTTTATTATTATTTGCGGCCTGGCCAATGTCGCCTTTAACTTTATTGATCTTTATTGCATGGATCCCGTTACTCATCATTGAACAACAAAGCAAATCCAAGCTGAAGTTTTTCTTTTATACCTATCTCACCTTATTTATATGGAACATAAGTACCACCTGGTGGATATGGAATGCTTCGGCGCCGGGAGCGGCAGGTGCTATACTTGCCAATAGTTTATTAATGACTATTCCGTGGCTTGGATTTTTCAGTACTAAAAGAAGATTCGGAAACCGCATTGGTTATTTTTCGCTTGTTATATACTGGCTAACGTTTGAATACATTCACTTACAGGATTGGGGATTAAGCTGGCCCTGGTTAACACTCGGCAATGTATTTGCTACGCATACTGAATGGGTACAATGGTATTCATTAACCGGTAGTAGTGGTGGCTCATTATGGGTGATGGTGATCAATATTTTATTATTCAAAAGTTTTTATACTAGTGAAAACAAAACATATCAATTGCAATGGAAGAAAATTCTTCTTTCGTTGTTAGTAGTTGTTTTGCCGGTGCTGCTTTCATTAGTACTGAGTATTCATATGGCTGTTGCACCTCCAACGGAAAATATGGTGATTGTTCAGCCAAACATTGATCCGTATGAAAAAATATCTACCGGCAGTTTTGATGCGCAACTTACCAAACTCATTCACCTGAGTGAAGAAAAAATTGACAGTAATACAAGAGTTGTTATATGGCCCGAAACGGCGCTTTACATGGAGAACGCTATAGAAGAAAATAAAATGAAAGAAAATTTCTTTCTTAATCCGTTATGGGTTTTTCTAAAACTACACCCGCAGGTTAAGTTGTTTACTGGTATTGAAAGCTATCATGTATTTGACCATAAAACATCGGTGAATGCCAGGCCAATAGCCGGTACTAATTTTTTCTACGAATCCTACAACGGCTCTGCCCTGCTGGATTCATCCGGTCCGCTTCAGTTCTATCATAAATCAATGTTAGTGCCCGGTGTGGAAACACTACCATGGTTCTTACATTTTTTAGATGATTGGTTCGAAAAATTTGGTGGTACTACTGCCGGATACACCCGGCAAAATGAAAGAACAGTTATCAATGTTCCGAATTCGGATTACAAACTTGCTCCTGCCATTTGCTACGAAAGTATTTACGGAGAGTTTATGAGTAAATATGTTCGTAACGGAGCCAATGTAATTACTATCATCACCAACGATGGCTGGTGGGGCAATACTCCCGGTTATCAGCAGCACATGAACTATGCAAGATTGAGAGCTATTGAAACAGGGCATTGGGTTGTTCGCAGTGCCAACACAGGCATCTCTTGTGTTATTAATGAATATGGCAACATACAGGAGCAGCAACCATGGAATAAAGCTGCTGCTATCAAATACCAGGTTCAGCACCGCAACTCATCTACTATATTTGTAAGGCTGGGCGATTTACTTTCAAAAGCCATGTTACTATTAACCGCCTTATTGCTGGGTTGGACGATATATGATGTGATCCGTAAAAAACAACATCATGCAAAAACAAATTAATTATCATCAATCAACTGTTTATTATAACGTAATTGGTTCAGGTAAACCGGTTGTGCCGGTGCATGGTTTTGGTGAGGATAGTGAGGTATGGAAATACCAGGTGGATTTTTTAAAAGATAAATTTCAACTGATCATTCCTGATTTACCGGGAAGCGGTTTATCAAAAGTTGACAGTTGGTCCCGATCTGGATCGGGAACAGTTGGCAGTAATTATTTATCTATTGAATGGTTGGCTGATTGCATAAAAGCAATATTGGATACCGAAAACATCAGCAGTTGTTCATTGATCGGTCACTCAATGGGTGGTTATATTACATTGGCTTTTGCAGAAAAATACCCTGACCTGCTGAATAAGTTTGGATTGCTTCATTCAACTGCTTATGCTGATAGCGAAGAAAAAATTCAAACCCGCAGAAGAGGAATTGAATTTATAAAGGAACATGGAGCTTATGCTTTTTTAAAACAAAGCACTCCAAATTTATTTGGTAAAAAATTTTCAGAAGAACATCCTGAAGCAATCACTGAACTAATTGAACGAAACAAATTGTTCGCTGCTGAAGCACTTATACAGTACTATGAAGCCATGATAGCAAGGCCCGACAGAACAGCTGTCTTAAAAAATACAGCTATTCCTTTTTTACACATCATCGGCGCAGAAGATAAAGCCGCTCCGCTTAAGGATTGTTTGGAACAATGCCATTTACCAGCTATCACTTATGTAACCATTCTTGAGCAAAGTGCCCATATGGGTATGTGGGAAGAAACTAATAAAGCTAATAAGGCTTTGGCTGCATTTCTTGAGTGCTAAATACCTGTCTTCTTATTCAAACAGTTAAAATTCCCGCCTGGTAAAACAAAAGACATTATTTAGACAGCGTTTCAGTAAATTTAGGTCTCTCCTCTTCATATCCTTTTGACACCTTAATTGACCTTTAATGAAGTGGATTTGTATTCCAGGTTTGGTTTTGTTTCATTCAGCTTTACTCAAAGCTCAGTGCCCTCCCAATATCAATTTTTCAACTGGCGATCTTTCGCACTGGACAGCTTCAACAGGTAGTTTTGTTTTCAGTCCGCCTTACCAGATTGTTTATCCGGCTAATATCAATGCTCCCACTGGTACAACCGGCGCTGTAACTATTGATGAATTTAATCATGCGGTCCCGGCGGTTACGGTAAATACGGCCAATAGTTTTGACCGTTTCGGTTCTTTTGAAACAATCCCAACGCTTAACGGATATAATTATCAATACTCGGTTACACTTGGTTCCACATTAGTTTCTAACGGTGGTGGCGGAAATAGTGGTTATGTAAGAAAAATTGAATATTCAATTGATGTCCCTCCCGGTTTACCTACCGATCCTTACATTATTACTTATGCCTATGCAATGGTATTGGAAAACGGAAGTCATACAACCAGTAGCCAGCCAATTTTTAACGCAACAGTTATGTCGCCCACCGGAAAGATTGCCTGTGCCAGCGCCACTTATAATTTACCTACCACCTTTACCGGCATCGTTAATAACAATGGCGGAAGACTTGATTCCATTTATGAAGTTGACCAAACTATCGCAGCCCAGCAGGGATTTACATTAAGTAATGTACCATCACCCAATAATAATAACCGGCCTAACGAATCACTTATAAGAGTGTGGACAAAAGGATGGACAGAAGTAATGTTTAACCTGGCTCAATATCGTGGGCAAACAGTAACTATAACTTACGAGGCAGATAACTGTTTACCAGGAGGACACTTTGCTTATGCCTATATTGCTTTTCGCAACGACTGTGGTGGCCCCAAAATTACCGGCCCCAGCCCCGGTTGCGTTAATACTCCATCTACCTATTCTATTCCAACACTTGGTAATGGTACCTATACATGGACTGTTCCCAACGGATGGCAAATTACGTCGGGTGCCAATACCAACATTATAACCGTAAAACCAGGAAATACAGGCGGACAAATTTCGGTAACTGCCGATAATGGTTGTACAAAGCTCGATGCACTATTGAATGTAACACTGCTGCCACCTACCCTACCGGGAAATGTATTGGCTGATGTTTCCGTATGTACAGGTAATAACAGTACCACACTAAATTTAAAAAATAACCAGGGAAGCGTAATAAAATGGATAGCCTCCACCAACAATGGATCAGGCTGGACTGATATTGGTAATGCTAATAATAACACTTATAATGCCATTAACTTAACTACTACCACTCAATATAAAGCGATAGTACAAAACGGCCAGGCTTGCAGTGCAGATACCAGTACAGCAGCAGTCATTAAAGTGTATGAAAAAAGTATTGGAGGCCAGGTATTACCGGCAGATAAAGCAATTTGTCTTGGGCAAAATCAAAATACTGAATTGTCATTAACGGGCAATGCCGGTGATGTTATTAACTGGCAATGGTCGGACAATGGATCTTTATGGAATAGTTATAATCCGGCCGTTGTATCGCCCACACTTAATACAACCATACAAACTGTTGGGTCAAGATATTATCGTGCCATTGTAAAAGTGGGTGTTTGTCCTGCAGATACCAGCAGCGCAGCAAAAGTTACATTGGTCAATGCAAATTTTCCAAAAGCATTCATTACACCAAAAGATACGCTTATATGTTATGGTGGTACTGCCAGTCTTACCACTACTATTCAAACAGGCACCAGCTATCAATGGGGCAATGTAGATGCTTTAGTTGATCCAAATAATAATAAAGTTCCATCGCTACCACATACGTTCACTGCTTCGGCTTCTCCTTTATTTACTACTAATTATCCAATAAGCATTTTGAATAACGGTTGTCCTAATGCATGGACTGATACATTCAATGTAGAAGTAAGACCACCCATTAATCCATTTGCAGGTAATGATACATTTATTGTTGTTGGACAGCCATTACAACTGAATGTACAATCAAATATATCTTCGGGTCTGGGATATTTGTGGACACCATCAACAGGTTTATCTAATACATCCATTCAAAATCCAATTGCATTATTAAATGCTGCAATTGATGAAATAATTTATCAGGTTAAAGTTACTGATCTTGTTTCTGGCTGTTCTGAAAACAGTTCTATAAAAGTCAGAGTATTTAAAACAGGACCGGATGTTTTTGTGCCTAATGCCTTTACGCCCAATAATGATAATGTGAATGATTTTTTCAGACCGATACCTGTGGGCATATCAAAGATCAACTACTTCAAAGTATATAATCGTTACGGTCAACTGGTTTATTCATCAGATGGCTCAGAAAACTCCGGATGGGATGGCACATTAAAAGGGAGAGAACAGCCTGGCGGAGTTTATGCATGGGTAGTAAGTGCAACAACTTACACCGGTGCACCGGTAAAAAAGAAAGGGACAGTGGCATTGATCAGGTGATTGAATTTCAAAAATTTTCCAACACTTCGTTAAAAGAAAAAACATTTGAGGAAAGATTCTTTCCTGGGCAGCAATTTTTTTACCTTTATCTTCATATAGTGAGGTAACTCGACCACATGAAAAACAAACTTTTATTTGCTTTCATATTAGTTTTTTTATGCAATACTCCATTGCATGCCCGGCATTTAAAAGGAGGCTTCCTTAGTTATGAATATTTGGGGCCTGGATCATCGCCTAATTCAGCTCTCTATACTATTACACTTACAGAATATATGGATTGTGATGCTACCGGTCTTGGTGCGCAAATTGATACTGCTTTCAATTTTAGTTTTTTTAATGCACTTGATAATTCTTTATTTGGTACTATACATATATCATCACCGAACCCTGTTCCATTTCTTCTCCAAAAAATTACTGATGATCCATGCATAACGGGAGATCAAAGAGGATGCTATTATAAAATTTTAACCTATAAATCACCCGTAATAGAATTGCCAATTACTTCAAGCGGATATATAGTTTCTTTTCAACGATGTTGCCGTATAGACAATATTGTCAACATTTCGAATTCCGGTCAGGTGGGTAATACTTACTCAATTAATATTCCCGGCTCTTTGCCCGGAGCCGGAGGTGAAAAAAACAGCAGCGCAGTTTTTTTAATTAATGATACTTCTGTTGTTTGTGCTGGAAATCCTTTCAGCATTCCGTTTGTAGCCAGTGACCCTGATGGCGATTCGCTATCTTATTATTTCTGTGATGCATTGACCGGCGCAACATTTAATGTACCTGCTCCTGCTGTATCAACTAATCCACCATTCTCATCCACACCGTATCAATTTCCTTTTTCAGGAGTACAACCAATGGGAAGTGGTGTAACGATTAATTCCAAAACAGGCATCATTAGCGGTACTGCTCCTGCAGGAGTTGGTGAATATGTTGTTTCTGTATGTGTAAATGAATACCGTAAAGGAAAATTAGTTGGCCGAAACAGAAAGGAGTTACATGTGGTGGTAGGCAATTGCAACCAGATAAAATCAAACCCGCCAATTGACTATACCACCTGTGATGGTTATACCATCAATTTTACTAATACCAGTACCGGCCCAATTCAAAATTATTACTGGGACTTTGGTGATAAAACAACTTTGAGCGACACTTCACTTCTTAAAACACCAACATATACTTATACAGATACAGGCCGATACCAAATAAAACTAATTGTGAACCGTGGCTCGTTATGTACAGATACCGGTTATACAAACATCGGCATATATCCCGGCTTCTTTCCCAACTTCGATTATCTCTCTACCTGCAAAGGATCTCCCACACAGTTCATTGATAAAACAACTACCAAATACGGTACAGTAAATTTATGGCACTGGGATTTTGGTAATACATCAGTAACCAATGATACAGCTATCTTAAAAAATCCGGCTTATACTTATGATCAGTCAGGAAATTACAATGTTCAATTGATTGTTGGCAATAGTAAAGGTTGTATTGATACAGTAATGCTTACCGTTCCGGTGCTGGACAGGCCCACACTAAAAGTTACCAACGATACGCTTATTTGTGATATAGATACTTTGCAATTAAGTGCCGAAGGATTAGGAACCTTTACCTGGTCGCCCAATTATAATATCAATAATCTCACTACCGCAACACCATTAGTTAGTCCGGATGTTCCTACAACGTACTATGTAAGTTTAAATGCAGGGCCGGGCTGTTCTAATAACGATTCTGTTTTTGTTAATGTAAAAAAATTTGTAACGCTTCAACCACCAAAAGACACCACTATCTGTAAAGGAGACCCAATAACATTATCACCAACCAGTGATGCATTGCACTATAACTGGATCCCTTCCGCCACATTAAATAGTGATACAGCAAAGAATCCCATTGCCAGGCCATTAGTTAAAACAACTTACACGGTCATTGGTAATATTGGCAAATGCCAGGCAACAGCCAAAGTAACTGTTACACCAATTCCCTATCCACAGGCTGTTACAGCAGGCGATAAAAGCATTTGTTTTGATGACTCAACACAAATTAGTGCACAAATAACAGCTTCTTCTTTTTCATGGTCGCCATTAACAGATATTATCAATAGCAATACACTTACTCCAACTGTATTCCCTAAAAATTCTACTGATTATATTATTACCGTTAGAGATACATTAGGATGTCCCAAGCCGGTAAGCGACACCGTCAGCATTATTGTTATTCCTCCGGTACAGGCTTTTGCAGGTAATGATACTGATATTGTAGTCAATCAACCGTTACAATTAACAGCAACTGGCGGACAGGTTTATCAATGGTCACCGTCGAGAGGTTTAAATAAAACGGATATATTTAATCCAATTGCAGTGTTGCAAAGCAGCCAGCAATACATCGTTAAAGTAAGTACGCCTGAAGGTTGCTTTGCTTACGATACCATTAATGTAAGAGTGTTTACAACGCCACCATCTTTCTTTGTGCCGAATGCCTTTACGCCGAACAATGATTCCCGAAATGATAATATAAGACCAATTACAGCCGGATTACAATTATATTTTTTCAAAATTT
This sequence comes from Sphingobacteriales bacterium, assembly GCA_016200915.1. GTDB lineage: Bacteria > Bacteroidota > Bacteroidia > Chitinophagales > Chitinophagaceae > AWTP1-9. The sequence continues at coordinate 22,559 of JACQDV010000032.1, read as the reverse complement.
ATAATCGCTGGGGGCAATTAGTTTTTAGTACCAATTCAACTAAAGCTGGCTGGGATGGTACGCTTAACGGGAGAGAACAGCCCATGGGGGTTTATGTATGGGTTGCAAAAGCTATCACCTACGAAGGAAAAATTTTAGAAGGGAAAGGAACCATTACTCTGATAAGATAACCCAAAAGAATTACTGTTATCTTTATTCTTCATTTTATTAGTTATCAATTATGGCAAAAATTGTTTTTATATCCGGAGCTACTGCCGGGTTTGGTAAAGCATGTGCTTTACGTTTTGCAAAAGAAGGATATGATGTAATTATCACGGGCCGCAGGAAAGAAAGATTAGATGAATTAAAAAAAATAATCGAATCATCTTTCCCTCAAAAAGCATTAGCCCTTTGTTTTGATGTACAAAAAAGAAAACAAGTATTTAAACATATCAATAATATGCCGGAAGATTGGAAGCGTATCAATATATTAATTAATAATGCAGGTTTAGCTGCAGGCAGAGATTTATTTGACGAAGCAGATATTGACGACTGGGATGCCATGATTGATACCAATGTAAAAGGACTGTTGTATGTTAGTAAAGCAGTTATTCCATTCTTAATTGCCGGTAAAAATGGGCATATTATCAATATGGGTTCAATTGCCGGTAAAGAAGTGTATGAAAGAGGAAACGCTTATTGTGCCAGCAAGTTTGCTGTTGATGCCATCAGTAAATCAATGCGGCTTGATTTATTAAGACACCAGGTAAGAGTTACTAATATTTCTCCCGGCGCTGCAGAAACAGAATTTTCATTAGTAAGATTTAAAGGAGATGAAGAAAAAGCAAATGCTATGTATAAAGGATATAAACCTTTAACTGCAGAAGATATTGCTGAGTTGTGTTTTTATGTTACTTCATTACCGTCACACGTTTGTATAAATGAGCTGGAAGTAACATGCCTGGCCCAGGCAAATACATATACTACCTTTAAGAGTCATTAAAAAAACCTGTTCAGTTAAAATTGATAAAGTATATACAGTAAATATCGTAATTAGCACAATATTGGCAGCGTAAATACACCTGACTTAGAAATAATCGCTTTAAAATGTTTGACTTACTGAAAATACTTTATAGTTTAGTGCAACAAAAGGGATCTGTCCACGTTTTTAAATACAGCAGACCTTATATCCGTAAAATTGTTTTTATGAAAAACCGTACCCGCTTACTTACTCTAATGGTATGCTTTTTTGCAGCCATTTCCCCGGTTTTTTCTCAAGACATTATACGACAGCAATCCTGCGATGATACGCTGCTAAAGCATCAGGCAGATAGTTTACGTACTGTTTTAACCAATAATGGTTATATGGTAGTACGTGAAGCCAGCATGACTATGGAAAGTGAATATGAAATGCCGGTAATTGTTCCTTTAACTGAAGGAAGCTGGTACCAGGTAGTGTTTATTGGTGACCCAAAGTCGAAATTGAATGAAGTACGCATGTATGACTATAATGAAAGGCAAGTGTACTATCAGAAAAATTATGGCGACATTCAAGGTAATATTATCAGCTACGGCTATATATCGAAATTTTCTGAATACCACATGATAAAACCCGTGCAGGTATGTAAGAAGAAAAAGACTCTTTGTGGCTATATAATGCTTCTCAAAAGAGTAAAGTAAAATGGATATTGGTTTTGCGAAAAAACCCCTCTGTTCCCAGAGGGGTTCATTTTTTATACCATTTTAATTCACTTCTGTGTTTTACCTGCTTTCTTTGTCAGCTGTTCATTAATATTTTTAGCAAAATTATATTCCTCTCCTTCTTTATACAGCTCCATCATCTTATTCGTAATATCAATGGCTGATTTTATATCTCCTGCTTTTTGTGCATAATAGATTAGCAGATAATAATAATTACCATAAACAGTTTTCTTATTTTTCTCCTCATCTTTTAAAAGGAACACATTATACTGATTGATTGGCTCTACCGCTAATCCTTTTGTTGTATCAGTATCCACAGCTTTCGCAACTGAAACATTAAAAGCATACCCTTGTGGTTTATCAGGAAAGGCGGTTATATAAAGTTTAGATAAGGAATCAGCAGTTGTATATTCTTTTGCATCAACCGCTGCTTTGGTTAAAGTATAATAGTCGTTTTCCTGAAATCCTCCTTTTAAATCGGCGGCTTTGCTGGTTAATTTAATTTGCTCGCCTAACATTTTTGCATCAGCAGCAAGCTTAGCAGCCGCATTTATATAATCAATCTTTTCATTTTTTGCTGAAGACAGTTCGGCAGCCTGTAAATAGTAGTTTATTGCTGTAGCTGTGCTTCCGGACGTTTTACCATAAAATTTCGCTGCAAATTCATAGTCTGTTGGCAGAATTTTATCCGGTTGTATAGCAGTAAAAAAATTATCCAAATAATTCTTTGCGTTTGCTGTATCATTTAACTTATCATAATTGAGTGCATACAGGTAATTTACTCTGGCAAAATCTTTACAATCTCCAGCTTCCATTGCCTTTGCTTTATCTAAGGATTCATTGTATTTACCCGCCCTATAAAGATAATCAGCCAGGTAATAATCACTGTTACAATCTTTATCTGAATTTGCTATGTATTTATCAAGGTTATCTTTTGCCAGCGCAACATCTTTGTACTGGTAATATAAAAAGTATGAGTGATAAGTTAAAGGGAACGAAGCATCTGCTTTTATTGCATTCTGGTAAGCTTCATTCATTGAGTCGTAACTCTTTTGTACCTGGAATATGCGACCCACCCGGTAATAGGCTTTTGCATAGTTAGGATCACGATTAGTAGCTTCTCTAAATGCCAATACAGCATCGCCACCAAACTCTCTTCCCATTTTTATATAACAAATGCCCAATAAAAATTCAGCTTCTGCATTTTTTTTATCCTGCTCAGCCGCCAGCTTTAATTTTTCTACAGCATAAGGAGCATCTCCCATTTTATTATTACCATCTGCATTTGCTCTTCCTACGGCAATCAACTGATCTATATTATAAATTCCTTTTTTTGATTTTCCGGCTTCCAATGCTTTATCAAATTTTTCTTTGGCTGCTGTTATATTATTTTCCAAAACATTTATATGTCCCAAACCAATTAACAACCACGGATCATGAGGACTTGATTGCAAAGCATGTTCATATAAATTCTTTGCTGCTTTAACATCATCATTAGCCAGGTAAGCCTGCCCCAGCCAATACGTAATCATTACATCAGATGGTTTACCGGCATTTAATTTTTTAAAGACCTGCAGGGCTGATCTGTTACGTTCGCAGTAAAGAAATTTCTTGCCTTCTTCCAGTGTTTGAGCCAATCCTTTTAAAGTGAACATTAATCCCGTTAATGCCACTAATACATACCTTTTCATTTGTGTAGATTAGAATACAAAATTATCTTGTTTGCTGCTGGCAAAACTGATTGCAAACGACATTTAAACATAATTTATGACCGTTTGTAAAATTTCTACTGGGCTAAGCTGATACGTAACTGTAAACCGGCCCTGGTAACCACACTTGGCGGAGGATTGGAGATATAAGATTTTACCCTTCGTTGTTCAAAATAGAAACGGATATTAACACGATTACTCAGTACATAATCTATAGCAGGATTGATAAACCAAACTTTTTGCCCGGCTGTAGTGAAAGCCGCATCATTATCGAGACGGGTGTTAGCAGTTGCATCATCACGATAAGTAATATCCAGCGACAAATTAAGATCGTTTGTTAATTTCTTTTTTACAAATGGCAACTTAATACCGCCTTCTTTTTTACCACGTTTACGCCATCCCGCACGGATAGAGTATTCTGTTGAACGCATCTCACTCAGCTGGTAATCTACCAAACTTAAACTAAGTGTTCTTGATTTTTTATATTCTACTTTAGCACTCATCTGGTTCACAAATAACATATCAACACCAAACAATGGTGCAAATTCTTCGTGTATCGTTACGTTCGGGACGAGGAAGTATGGAATAAAGTTTCCTTCTTTATTCTGGAATGACGGCCACAATAACCTGAAACGATCTTCAAAGTTGAGTGCAGAATTATAACCATTCATACTCAGGTTACCCGTATAGCCATGAGATAAAGAGAAGTTGGTAAATATCTTAGCCATTGCCGGGATGGAAGTTAATCCGTTATAATTAATCTTCCAGTTTGGCATGGGTATTAATCCTTTAAATGGATTGGTACGAATATTACCATTAGTTTGCCCTAATAATTTTACTGAATTTGGATCTTTGCCTGTATAGGCTGCTATGAATGCCGGAATCAACACGTCCTGAGCATATCTGCTGTAACCTTCATAGTATCCATCAGCACCCTGTACTTTGGTAGCATAAGGGTTAGCATCACTCAATCGCTTAGATAATATCACCCGGTTTGCCTCAAACTGTTTAAAGGTGGCGGATACTTTTGTAGGATTGAAATCAGTAAACAATGTTTTCATGGCGATGTATGTAATATCAAACCCACCATTTGAATATGGATTCAGGTGTTGAAATCTTCCGCCACCACCGGGAAGTGTATCTTTAAATAATTCGTTATAATTTTTACTGAATGATTTACGAAGATTTACATCAATCACAAAATCCCTGAAAGGCTCCACTCTTGCATCAGCAGCTAATGTTTGTGTATAGTTTTGCTGGAATAAATAGTTGAAGTTTTCGCTTCGGGTTATCCATCCTTTCTGTGCAGCATTATTTAACCAGTTTGAATCTGGTTGCTGTCCAAATATAAATCCTAATCCGGGTGCACCTGACTTCCAGTTATTACCCAAAGATTTGGTACTATCTAAGAAACCAGGCAATCTTGTATTAAAGGTTTCATTATAATTAACATTAATACTCTTTAATGAAGTGATCAGTTTGCCAAATACCCTGGCGATTGTTCCGGGGTTAGGCAAAGCATTGGGATCTTTAATTTTTGCTTTTTGTTTTTTACCGGTAGAATCTTTTTGCTGTTGCTGATCTGCTAAGTCTTTGTTTCTTGGTAATCCAATAGCCCTGAAAAATTTAAATAAACTATAGATGCGGGTAAAATCAAACTGCCCGTTTAATTGCCTGCTCTGTGAGTTCTCAATTGTATTGCCCAAATCAACTGCTAATCTGGATGCACCTATCCAGCGGTAACCTGCTTCATAATTAGCTGTTGCATTGATCCAGCTTAGCAAAGGAATTTTTCCGGTGGGAAGATTGTAAGAGAATGTTGCTCTTTGATTATATAAAGTATTACGTCCAAACTTCCAGAAGTTTGTTTTCACGGTATCTTTCTTTGCCTTTGTATTTAATCTTCCGGCAGGCTCATCAATTCTTGCATTGTTGGTAGCGGTAAAATCAATGTTCATTGACTTAGTAATGTCCCATCGCATATTGTAGATACGATCAAATGTAAAGTACTTGTCGTAAGTTTCTGGTATTGCATAAGGACTTGGTGGCACACCGGGTATAGGCACTTCCCTGGCACGGGTAGCACCAAACTGACGATTGATATCAGCCCGGAAACTCAATAAAGATGGACGTGGGTTGATATTAAATTCTTTAATAAAATCCAGCCACCTTGTTCTTAACTTAATTAGTTTTCTGAAAGGCTCAAAATATTTTGGAGAGGTATTGAAATTGTAGCCAATACCACCTCTATGCCTTGTTACTTCATCATTTTGTATAAGCGGATTATGTTTTTCCTGTTTGAAATAAGAATAACTGAAATCAAGATTTGAAATATCCCATATCTGCGGTTTCTTATTATTGGTTTTATTCTTTCTTACATTGGTGAAGTTGAATGTTTTGATAGAAGTAAAATCCTCCGCTTCTTTTCTAATGGAATCTTTGGCGCTGCCAGATGCAGCTGCAATTTTATCCTTTAGTTTTACATCCTGATCATAAGGATCGTATTTGGGGCTGGAGATGGTTTGAGAATAACTGGCATAGAAAGGAATAGAGATAGCTGCTTTCTTAGGAATGAGTTTTCCTAATTCCAATGAAGTGGCCGCATCAAATTGCATAAAGTTGTCACGGCTTCTTTCATTAACCCGTTGCTCTATTGAACCAAAGCCTGCACTTCTTGCACTGGCAGAAACTGAAATACTTCCCAGGTCGCTTAACTGCACATCCACTCTGCCTACTGCTGCCCATCCACCGGTTTCATCCATGCCTGACAATCTTAATTCATTAATCCAAACTTCAGCACAAATAGTGTTACCGTCATTATCAGAAGGGTTTTCTAATCCTACTAAAATAGATTTAACCTCACCTAAATTAGGACTACCCATCACTGAATAAGCCTTACCATCACTTCTTACTTCAGTATAGAGTTTGGTAATATCACCTGTTCTTCTTGTTTTGAGTTTTATCAGATCTCCCAAATCAAGATCAAGATTGTTTACTTCGGGCCATATCGAATCCAATACCGTTTCGCCCCATTTTGTTTTGTGCAATGGGATGCGAATCTGGTAATAGTTGTTGATCATGTCTGTACCGAGACGAATGATCGCATGAAGCTCATTATTTTTTAAGATGTCTGATTTGCCTGCTCCTTCAGCATGAATAAACATGCTCAGTTTTTTATACTGGCGTAAATCATATTGTACCGGGCGGAAGATTGCTCTTGCTTTGCCGTCTTCCAGGCCACATACCTGCATACTTAATGCCTGTTCATTCTGCAATAAGTTAACACCATTATTACTCAGCTGTTGCACCCTTTCAATTCCCGGTGGAATTTTATAAGGTACAGGACTACGGCGGTCATTTTCTTCAACGTTTACAGCAGAGATATTAAATGTGGTAAAGTTGTTATTAGGATTAAGTGGTATGTAATTACCCGATGAATCCAACTGGTAGTTAAATGCCCGCCATTGGTTCCTCACTAATTCCAGCTTGGCAAAACGTACAACAGTAGAATCTTCAAAACCAGTTAAGAACATTCTAACAAAACGGATAGATTTGAAGTCGGGTATGTTTCCAATTTTTTGAGTGTATTGATTAATTGGTATGCGGAATAAGTACCATGTTTCATTACCTGTTGTACCATTAGGATAAGTGATGGGTAATATCCTTTTATCAACAATATAATTATTGCCTTTTTGCATTAATGGATCGGTTGCAGTTTTCAGATCAACTTTATATTCAAAATACTCTTCTGTTTCATTTAAAGTATTATCCCGGTTTAAATCTTCATTATCGGGATAAAGTGTGGCAGCCGGAGCAAATTGGGAAGTAGTTGATGAACTTATAGGTGAGTTGCCCTGTGGATTATTATAATTTTTATACCGCTGTAATATTCCCGCTTTGGCAGCATCATAATCAGCATCCCTGAACCATTTGTAGTTATCGTTTGAAGGATCTTTGTCTGCCTCCAAAGTAAGTTTAGCGTTCGCACCAAAATTAGTTTTTAGCTGATCAAGATAATCTTTACGTTTTGTTTGTTCTGCTGTATCCGTTAACCCATCAAAACCAACATCCTGCAAAGGCCTGTCAGCCGGATCATTGTTAAATGCCTGTGTAAGCTGAATAGGGTTCTTTGGTGTATTACCCCAATTGCTGCTTTGTACCTGTGTTGGAGCATTGGGTGTGCTCAATCCATTTTCAAACATCCGCTTACCATCTTTCAAAATATCTTCTGAAACATTACCAAAGTCGAAATACAACTGGCCCCCTTTGCTGGCAGGGCTTTTAATGAAAGGATCCTGTATCCAGAACTCAACAAACTCAATATTATTGGTTTCAAAATCTATTTGATCTAAAGCCCTCATTATACCACCCCATTTACCCTTTGGATTATAAAACTTACCATTAGCATCAATATTAGCAGCATTTGATTCATAATTATACTGGCCCCGTTCCGCAGGATAATAAGCAAGATCAAATGACACTAACTGATTTTGTCCAAACTCAACAGTACGCTGAGGGAATAATTCACTATTGGTTACTAACCTTGTACGTGGATCTGATAATTCATTTATAAAATTCGGATTATTTCTTAATGGGTTATTGGGGTTTTTTGTTTCCTGTAAAGTTGACTCAATATTATACCAGGCTAATTTTGCCCTGTTCTTTCCGTAATCAAGGTTATCAATCAAAGTTGCTTCAGGAAACAATCCATCACCAGCCGGCGTGGAAGCCAATGCCCATGATACAAACGGGAAACGTAAATCAATACCACTCCTCGTTCCTTCAAAATCATCAATATAAACCAGACCTTGTCCGCCTTTACCAATTTGCGGCGGGTGACCAGGTTTTAAATAAGCAGCTTCCAGATTACCGTTGATAGACGAAATACCATTGGCGTTGTAATTAGGAAGTTTATCGAGCCACTTGGTTAATCTTGCCCAGTCACTGCGGAAATTTACATCGGCACCATACATGGTGTTACGGATGGGATCATCATTGTAATTCATTTTGGTAAAGAATGGTCTTTCCCCTAATCGTACAATGGTACCACCAATATTGAGTTGTTTTTTGGCTTTGTTGATAGCGCTGTAATCAAACCGCAAACCCATATATTGCCGCTGCTGCAATCCATAGTTTTGATTGTTTTCATAAGCCACTTGCACCGGCACACCTGAATTGAGAAGAGCAGGATTAATTACTTTAACCGACCCGTTGGTATAATCAACCGTATAATCAATGTTTTCTTTTAATAATTGCCCGCCTGATGTTACTCTTACTGAACCGGGAGGAAGATTAGAACCTAAATAAGTATCCTGTCCGCTGCTGCTTCCGCCTTTGGTTACACCTTTAATTACAAAACGGTCGAGGTTGGGCATATTTTGTGCGACCCACTTAATAGAATCATAAAGAGGATAGAAAATATATTTGGCCCGCAGATCAGGTGTGCTGAAATCTTTTTCAAGGTCTTTACCAAATGGTTCCAGTGTAGGAAAAATAATCCTTGCCTGGTTTGATACAACTGTTAAATCTTCAATATAGTCAAACACACCATCAGGCTGCGGATCGTTTTGATTGTTTAAGCGGTCCAGTCCAACTAAAGACAATATTGGTACACCTTTTTGATCGCCTTCTGCAAAATATCTTTTTTCACCGGCACCTGGTTCCTGGTAAAGTATCTGCATTTTAAAGTCAGCCCGGTCAAACGTACCAAAGAAACCAGTGGGAGAATAAATATTTTTCATCATCAAATCCCAAACCGGTAAGGTGGGCCGTTGTGAGGTGGCTTTCAGCAATTTTAAGAACAATACTTTTTGATCTCCTTTATTGACCGCAGAAGTATCTGGCGAAACATCACTGGAAAATTCACCCACCTGGTACACCCTTCCGTTGTAAGTGTACTGGTAAGCTACCGCCAATACTTCATCCGGTTGTAATGGCTGAGATAATGATATAAAACCCAATTGGCGATTAACTCTGTATTGACTGGAATCTAATTTTCTTGCAAACGTTTTTTCAAAATCCTGTACAGGTAACAAGTTTAGTCCAGACTGCAGACGGCTAACCACGAGGTTAGGGTCACGCATGGAAGGATCGCTTGCCAGCATTTGATATAAGGAGTTAAAACCATTATCAGGATATTCATTTGTACTGGTGGATGATATTACATCATTACGATAGGGGGTTTTCTCAGCTAAATCCATAAAACCAACTACATTCCTTGCATTGGTAGTTGTTCCGTTGCGATTCGTAACCCATACTTCCAATCGTAATATCTGTGCCGGTGAAGTAATAGCCGGAGCACGGGACATAACATCGTTATACTTGCTTCTGAAATACTGAGCTAATAGAAAGTGCCGGTTCTCTTCATAATCATCTACTTTTATTTCAAAAGGCGTAGTAGATGCCCCACCCTGAAAATTCAACCGTTGAGGCGATGATTTTTGATTGGCAATTACAGCAGCCACTGTTAGCTTACCAAACTGCAATTGTGTCTTAATACCAAATATCTGGCTGGCACCCTGAATTAATGTACTGCGTAATGGGAATGTTACATTACCGGCTTCAACACCCTTAACAATATCATCTGGTCCTCCACCAAATCTTAAAGCCAACTGATTCTCAAAATCAAAATTGGCCAGCGTATTATAATTTATCGGGAACTTAAGCTTATCACCAATTTGAGCATTGACATTCAAATTGGCATTCATATTAAAATCCAGCACTCCATTTTTCTGAGCTCTCAGGGGAAGCGTTGGATTTTTTACATTCTGCTTTTGATAACCAGTAGTAATATCCAAATAACCCTGCGGACGTATATCCACCTTTGGCAAACCTCCTTGTGTATTGAACAAGCGGTTCACAAAGCTTTCATGAAACTTAAGTTTTGATTTACCAGGGTTGCGACTAAGCAGCGAAGTAATATCTCTGCGATTTTGAAAATTACTGGTTAGCAATTTTTGATTTTGAATACGCTGAAATTCTTCAAAAGTCAATGCTGTTGGATTCCGGTAATAACGATTGCCGATTTTTTCAACAATGTAATATTGCTTTGTCTTTGGATCGTAGTAAACGGAGTCACTGATATTAGCCGGATCTTTTAAATCAAATGTTTTGCGGACAGAAGATGAATATGAATCACCCCTTCTGTCACTAATTGGGTATTTTAAGCTATCGGGTTTTGACGTATCTGGCTGAGGAACTAAAAGTGGAACTTTATTAAAACGGCCATCTTTTGCTGATGCATTAGACACAGCAAACAGGGCATACATTACCAATAGTGCGGATATGTAGGTTTTACCGGTAGTCAAGAGTCTCAAAGCTGGTTGTCCCTGAAAATTATAATGCCTGTAATACTTTTTTTATGAGGGCCTCTACTTCTGTAATTCCGGGACTGGCAGACTGCACTTTTTTGATAGCGTTTTCTGCTGCCGGACGGGCTATGCCCAAAGCCATCAGTGCATTTAACGCATCCTGCTCCAAACTATTGTAAGTCAATGGAGAAATATTTGAATCTTGTGAAGATTTTACAAGCTTATCTTTTAATTCTAATACTAATCTCTGGGCTGTTTTTTTACCGATACCTTTTATGCCTTCCAAAAGACGTTCATCGCCCTGAACGATGGCCCTCTGCAAATCTTTTGGCTGAACGGATGAAAGCATCATCCGGGCTGTTGAAGCCCCGATGCCCGAAACGCTGATGAGCTGGAGAAAAATTTCTTTTTCGGCCTTATCAAAAAATCCAAACAGCACATGGGCATCTTCCTTTACCTGGAGCCAGGTATGTAAAATACCTTTTTCAAGTTTTTGGATATGAGTATAAGTATTCAAACTTATTTGAATCTCATAGCCCACTCCATTTACTTCCATATGAACTACAGCGGGTGATTTGAAGGTGTATATGCCGTTTAAATAAGCTATCATACTGGTTATTAACTGCCTCAAAAGTAGTGGTTTCCGGCTTTAAAAAGTGTTGCTTACTTAAGCTGGTTAGTTTTTAGGGGGATAACGAAGGTATTTGTACTTTTGCGGCTCTTTATAATTTAAGATTCGCATGACTCCAAAAATTTCAGCCGCCATTACCGCAATTGGTGGATATGTTCCTGATGACAAGCTCACCAATTTTGATTTAGAAAAAATGGTAGAGACAAACGACGAGTGGATCCGCACCCGTACAGGTATTGAGGAAAGAAGAATTTTAAAAGGTGAAGGCAAGGCCACTTCTGATATGGTGGTTCCGGCGGTACAACAATTATTGGCTAAAAGAGGAATTAGTGCTGAAGAAATTGATTGCTTAATTGTGGGTACAGTAACTCCTGACATGGTGTTCCCCTCAACAGCCAATATTGCCTGTGATAAATTGGGTGCAAAAAATGCCTGGGGGTTTGACCTTGCTGCTGCCTGTTCTGGTTTTGTATATGCGTTAACTACTGGTGCCGCATTAATTGAAAGTGGTCGTTATAAAAAAGTGGTAGTAGCCGGTGCTGATAAAATGAGTGCCATTATTGATTATACTGACAGGGCAACCTGTATCATCTTTGGTGATGGTTGTGGTGCTGTTTTATTAGAACCTGATGAAGAAGGTTTTGGTGTAAAGGATAGCATTTTAAGAAGTGATGGCAGCGGAGGTAAATACCTGCACATGAAAGCGGGTGGTTCATTAAAACCTGCATCCATTGAAACAGTAACCAATAAAGAACATTTCGCTTACCAGGAAGGACAGGCAGTTTTCAAATTTGCCGTAAAAGGTATGGCAGATGTAAGTGCAGAATTATTAGAAAGAAATAATCTGACTGGTGAAGATATTTCCTGGTTAGTACCACACCAGGCTAATAAACGAATTATTGATGCTACGGCTGATCGTATGGGATTAAGCCACGATAAGGTAATGCTCAACATACAACGCTATGGCAATACTACCGCCGGTACTATTCCGCTTTGCTTGTGGGAGTGGGAAAAACAATTAAAGAAAGGTGATAACATAGTATTAGCGGCTTTTGGTGGTGGCTTTACCTGGGGCGCCACACTAATTAAATGGGCTTATAACAGCTAATTCATTTTGAAAATAACAATGTACAATCATCCGTTCATGAGAAAAGTATCCGCTTTATTGTCAACTTTATTTATTTTTTCTGCACTTGTTATCTCCTGCAATAGCTCAGAAGTTGCTGATAAACAAAAAACATACGAAGAGCGATATAAAGAATTAGAAAATAACATTCGTAATAATGCTGATTGGTTGGCTTCCGTTCAGCAAAAAGCAAAAGACAGAAATATCCCTCTTGATTCCATGATCAGGTTAGATATTGAGTGGACAATTGATGAACAGGATGGCAAACACAAACCAGAAAACAAACCGGTGGCTACTGCAATTGATTCAGCCGGTAAAAAATCTTTTGATGACAGGGTAAAAGAAATTATAGAAAATATGAAACACAACAGTGATTGGTTAATTGCACTGCAAAAGAAAGCAGCTGACAGAAAAATTCCATTGGATTCAATGATGCTGATTGATGCAAGATGGACTGTTGACGACCAGGATGGAAAACATAAATAGTTTCAGGAATAATAATAAAAAGAGGCTATCCCGGATTTTTGAGACAGCCTCTTTTGAATTTACAGGCATTTAGAAAAATTATTTAGACTTAGCGTTTTCAAATACTAAGAAACAAAATGCTTTTACTCCCACAATAAAACCTGATTCATCCAAATAAAAATCAGGAGTATGATGTGGCCCGGCATCTTTAGGATCTTTCCCTTTAGGTAATCCTCCCAGGCTAAAAAAGAATGTTGGTGCTTTTTGACCGTAGAAAGAAAAATCTTCAGCCGCTGTAACCCATCTTGATTCAATCAAATTTCCATCACCCGCTGCTTTCTGCAAAGCAGGTAATGTTTTCTTTACCAAAGAAGGATCATTATAATTAATAAGCGTTTGCGTATTAATTTCGATATCAGCAGTAGCACCGGCACTTTCTGCAGTTGTTTGAACTACTCTCTTTAATCTTTCATACACATCTTTACGCATTGCTGAATCCAGCGAACGAATGGTCCCATTCATTTCGACCGTTTCAGGAATAATATTCGATCTCACTCCGCCATGTATTGAACCAACTGAAATTACTAATGGAGCTTTTGTCAAATCTTCCTGGCGACTAACAATATGCTGTATACCTTCCAGTACATCTGCAGAGATCATAATAGGATCAATTCCCAACCACGGCATTGAGCCATGACTTCCTTTACCATGAATGGTTATTTTAAATAAATCAGAAGACGCCTGTGCGGCGCCTGATTTATATGCCAACTGACCAACGGGCAAACCAGAAGCCATATGCAATCCAAACATCATATCAATTTTTGGATTATCCATTGCACCTTCTTTTATCATTAAAGGCGCACCGCCTTCTTCCCCGTTTGGTGGTCCTTCTTCTGCTGGTTGAAAGAAGAATACAATGGTGCCCGGAATATCTTTTTGCATTTGCTTCATCACTTTGGCAGTAGCCATTAATATAGCTGTATGTGCATCATGCCCGCAGGCATGCATCACTCCTACTTGTTGCCCATTATATTCTGCTTTAACTTTTGAAGCAAAAGAAACCGGTGCCCTTTCTGTAACCGGCAACGCATCAATATCTGCTCTCAATCCTACAACGGGTCCGGATTTTCCTCCTTTCAAAATAGCCAGCACTCCTGTTTTAGCTGCCGGGTATTTTACTTCTAATCCAATTGACTTTAAAAAATCAGCAATGTAATTGCCTGTTTTAAATTCCCTGTTTGATAATTCGGGATTTTCATGGAAGTGATGACGCCAGTTGATCAGTTCTGGTTCTACCTGCGATAGTAATGCAGGAAAATTTTTAGGTACTTCTTGTGCTCTTAATTGATTAAATGCAATTAATAATGCAATAATGAAAAATTTTCTCATGTCAATTATTTAAACTTTATACTAATACAAACTTATTTACTCATTTCAATGAGCATATAATTTTTTTCTGCACCATACACTAAAATCCATTGGTGGAATTTTATCAGCACCCAAAGCCCTGAGCATAGTTACTAACTGTCCCCGGTGATAAGTGCTGTGATTAAATACATGAAGTATGATTTGGAAAACTGGTTGTTTAAACTGTTCCCGTTTAGTGTTTTGATAGGCTACCACATGTTCCAGCGCAGGCACAGTTGCATTATTGATCCATTCTTCCCACATACGATCCTGCTGCTGTAAACCATTTACCACTTCCTGCATAGTGGGATTAAAAGTTTCGCTGGGCATTAATATTTTTTCATGGAGTTTAATGCGCTGCCACCAGGCACTCTCTGCATCCCATATATGCAGAACAGTGGCGTATAAATTAGGAAAACTGCTGGCAACAATTTGCTGTTGTGTGTTTTCATCCAGTTTCAGAATTACTTCTGTAATTCTTTGATTGGCCCAGCAATTAAAAGCAGCATACTGCTGTAAAAGTTCTTTCATGCTACAGATTGTTTAAATGCTACAGCACAATTTAAATATTCTTTAAAAAAAATTGGTTAACATACATCTTAACTTTTGAACAGGAAATTCCCAAAATCTTTACAGGAGGCTGTTGGCGAAATTGTTTTTATCGTACCTTTTATCGCCATTTTAGTTAACCTCAGGATTCACTGATCAATTTTTTACCATGAGAAAATTATTTGCCTTTACACTGCTTTTTTATTCAGCATTTTCATTTGCTCAAAAACCAACCGATAAAAGACTTGCCGGATTGGATACATTCGTAACAAGAGTTTTAAAAGACTGGCATGCAGCAGGCGTGGGTATTGCAGTAATAGAAAAAAATAAAATTGTTTATACGGGTGGTTTTGGCCTTCGGGATGTTGAAAATAAATTACCCGTTACAGAAAACACACAATTTGCTATTGGTTCCTGTACCAAAGCATTTACGGCTTCTTTAATAGGAATGGCTGTTAAAGATAATAAGCTGGATATTGATAAACCGGTAACAGATTATTTACCTGAATTAAAATTCTCCAAAGAAAATTTAACTGCTCATGTTACAGTAAGAGATATGATGTGTCATCGTACTGGTTTACCACGGCATGATCTGGCATGGTATGGATCATCCAGCAGCAGGGATTCCTTAATATACGCCATTCGTTTTTTTGAACCATCAGCTGAACTGCGGCAAATATGGCAATACAACAACTTTATGTTTTTAGCCCAGGGTGTACTGGCACAAAAACTTTATGGCAAACCATGGGAAATGCTGATCAAAGAAAAAATCTTTGATTCATTGGGAATGAAGAATTCTAACTTTTCTATTACTGATCTTGAAAAAAATCCTGATCACTCTATTGGCTATAATGTGAAGAACGACTCTATCAAAAAGATGAAATACATGAATATTGATGCGATTGGCCCGGCTGGTTCAATCAATTCATCTCCCAAAGAAATGGCTAATTGGGTAATGACATGGGTAAATGGTGGTAAGTTCAATGGAAAAGAAGTTATTCCTGCCGCTCATGTACAACAAGCAATGAGTTCTCAAATGGTAATAAGCGGATCGCTGCCGGATAAACTAAATCCTGATGTAAATTTTGCTAACTATGGATTTGGATGGATGCTCGTTTCTTACCGCAGTCATTATCGTGTTGAACATGGTGGTAATATTGATGGATTTAGTGCCAGCACCTGTTTATTCCCAGGTGATAGTATTGGTATAGTCATTCTTTCTAATCAAAATGGTTCAACTGTTCCGGTAATCATCAGAAATTTTATTGCCGACAGAATGTTAGGTCTTTCTTTCCGTAACTGGAACCAGCAACGGTTAGATGATGCAGCCAAGGCAAAAAAAGCTGCGAAAGAAAGAATGAACAGTGATAGCGTCAATCAAAAGCAGGGAACAAAACCATCACATGCATTAAACGAATATGAAGGAACATTTAAAAATAATGGTTATGGCAAATTAGTGGTTAGTACAAAAGATAATCATTTGCAAATTGACTATGGTCAGTTAAACTTCCGGTTGAAACATTATCATTACGATATCTTCAACGCTTACCCAACCAATGAAGGGATGGATGCAGAAGAAGATGATCCTACAAAAATTGATTTCAGAACAAATCTGAAAGGTGAAATAGAATCTGTTTCGATAAATTTAGAACCAGCCGTTGACCTTATTGTTTTCAAAAAAGAGATTAAGGAAATAAAAGTTGATAAAGCTGATCTGACAAAATATACTGGTTCATTTGAGTTAGGTCCGCAAACAATAAAGTTTGAAGTAAGAGGTGAAGGTGTTTTATGGGCCACCATTACTGGGCAACCTGATTATGAATTAGTTCCTGTTAAAAAAGATGAGTTTAATTTAAAAATACTCAATGGATTTAGTGTAAGGTTTGAAGCAGATGATAAAGGAGCTTACAATACAGCCTGGTTTATTCAGCCAAATGGAACGTTTAAAGCAATCAGAAAGAAATAAATAAAACATTTATGAAACTATCAATTCAACAGTTTAGATCAACTATTATCATCCTGACTTTAACGCTTTTTGTATTATCATCCTGTAAACAAAAACAACAGTACGATACTATTATCCGGAATGGATTGATTTATGATGGTAATGGAGGTGAACCTTACAAAGGTGATATTGCCATTCAAAATGATACGATTGCTTTTATTGGTGATCTATCCAATGCTGCTGCAACCAATGATATTGATGCAAAAGGAAATGCAATAGCTCCGGGCTTCATCAACATGATGGGCCATTCGGAAGAATCACTGATACAGGATGGAAGAGGACAGAGTGATATACGCCAGGGAGTAACTACCGAAATATTTTGTGAATCAAGCATGGCGCCGCTTAATGCAAAAATGAAAGCCATGCAGCAAAATGGCCAGGGCGATATAAAATATAAAGTGGAATGGAATACATTGGGAGAATACATGAACTTTCTGGAGAAGAAAGGCATCTCGCCAAACGTTGCTTCTTTTGTTGGAACAGATGTGGTGAGAGTTTATGTTTTAGGAGAAGATAATATTGCTCCATCACCTGCACAACTCGACAGTATGAAAATATTGGTAAGGCAAGCAATGGAAGAAGGTGCTCTTGGTGTAACAGATGCATTGATATATCCACCGGCAACATTTGCCAAAACAGATGAGCTGATTGAACTGTCAAAAGAAGCATCAAAATATGGCGGCACCTACAGCAGTCATATGCGCAGCGAGGGAAATAAACTATGGGAAGCGGTGGAAGAATTGATCACTATTTCCAAAGAAGCAAACATACCGGCAGATATTCATCATCTGAAAGCAGCCGGAAAAGATGACTGGTATAAAATGGACAGTGTAATTAAACGTGTGGAAAGAGCAAGAAAAGAAGGACAGGATGTGATAGCAGATATGTACACTTATCTTGCAGGTGCAACGGGTATGACTTCTGCATTTCCTCCAACATTGCAGGATGGTGGATTTGGAAAATTGAGAGAAAGGCTAATGGATCCAAAGATCCGTGCAGAAATGAAAAAAGCAATGAATACAAATGCTAACGACTGGGAAAACTTATATTATGGTGCCGGTGGCGCAGAACATGTTTTATTATTAGCATTCAAACAGGATTCATTAAAAAAATATACCGGCAAAACGTTAGCTGAAGCTGCTAAATTAATGGGTAAATCTCCCGAAGATGCCGCTATGGATCTTATTATTGGAGACAGTACAAGAGTAGGTGTTGCTTATTTTTTAATGACCGAAGACAATGTAAAAAAACAAGTAGCATTGCCATGGGTTAGTTTTGGCAGTGATGAGGCTTCTTATACTAATGAAGGAGTATTTTTAAAAGCAAATGCGCACCCAAGAGCTTATGGCAACTTTGCAAGAGTATTGGGACATTACAGTCGTGATGAAAAAGTTGTTTCTTTACCAATGGCCATTTATAAATTAGCTAATTTACCCAGTAAGCATTTGAAGCTTCAAAAACGGGGTGAACTGAAAGTGGGAAATTATGCCGATATAGTTGTTTTTGATCCGGCAAAAGTTAAAGACAACGCCACCTTTGATAAACCACACCAGTATGCAGAAGGAATGATTGATGTTTTTGTAAATGGAATTCAAATGCTGAAAGACGGAGAACATACAGGTAAAACGGGTGGCAGGTTTGTAAAAGGACCCGGATATAAAATGAAAAATTAATAATGAACAATTAATAATAGTAATGGAAATTAATATAAGAAGAGCAGTTAAAGAAGATTGTCCAAGATTATTAGAGTTGATAAAAGAATTGGCTTTATATGAAAAAGCTCCTGATGAAGTAACCGTTACACTGGAGCATTTTGAAGAAAGTGGCTTTGGCAAAAACCCGGTATGGTGGGGATTTGTTGCAGCCTCCCCTAACCCCTCCAAAGGAGGGGAAGAAGAAATACACGGGTTTGCGCTGTACTATATTCGTTATTCTACATGGAAAGGTCGAAGAATGTATTTGGAAGATATTATTGTAACAGAACAGATGCGGGGTAAGAAGCTGGGCAAACTTTTATTTGACCGTTTAATTGAAGAAGCAAAAGAAAAAAAGTTTACTGGTATTGTATGGCAGGTGCTGGAATGGAATGAACCGGCTATTAATTTCTACAAAAAGTACAATGCTTCTTTTGACCCGGAATGGATCAATTGCTCTATTAGTGTTTGATTAAATTTATAAACAGATTATTTGATCAACTGCCTGCACTCTGCAAGCAGTTTTTCTTTGTCGATAGCAGCTGTACCAACTTCTTCACAAACAAGTCCGCCAGCGATATTAGCTGCTTCTGCCATCAGTAAAACATCTTTTGTAGCAGCATAAACTAAGGAGGCTACTGCAATCACCGTATCACCGGCACCACTTACATCAGCAATATTTCTGAGGTGTGAAGGAATAATATGATGCTGGTTATTATCAGCATAGAAAACACCATGCTCTGATAAAGTAATAAATGAAATATGATGCTGTAATTTTTCTTTTAGCTGCAGGTGAATCTGATTTAATAGTTCCTCCCCTACTCCATCTTCAATCACATTCAATCCTTCTTTTACTTCTTTTAAATTGGGCTTAAAAATATCTACGCCAGTATAACTAAAGAAGTTCTTTCGTTTGGGATCAACAGTAGTGATGATATTATGATGTTTGCAAAGACCGATTGTTTTTTGAATCACCAGTTCAGTCAGCACCCCTTTATTATAATCTTCAAATATTACTACCTGTGGTTTCTCCTGCGCAATAAATTGCTGCATGGCAAGAATAAGACGATTCTCATCTTCATAACCTAAATCGTTGGTCACCTCACTATCCAAGCGCATCATTTGCTGGTTACGACTGATGATCCTTGTTTTATTGGTAGTGATGCGGTTCTTGCTGGTCAATAAAAATTCAGTATTGATTTTATTCTCTTCAAACAACTTCTTTAATATAATACCATCATCATCGTTTCCAATGATTGATAATACAGATACATTCGCATTCAATGAACGAAGATTCAATGCAACATTGCCTGCTCCGCCTATCCTGTACTCTTTCTTTTTTAATGAAACGATTGGTACGGGTGCTTCAGGCGAAATACGATCTACCCTGCCCCACATATAAGTATCCAGCATCACATCACCAATTACAGCAACTTTTATATCAGCAAAAGAAGAGAAGAGTTTATCAAAATCTATTGCAGTCATTTTCAATTTTCATTTTTCTTATTGGCAACAGCAATATAATAAAGCGGCAATCCCAATAAAACAATTATTAATCCGGCGCCTGCATAAACCGGTTTCATCTTAATTAAGAATACGCAAAACACGATACCTAAAATAATATAAATCACAGGTAATACAGGATAACCAAATGCTCTATAGGGTCTTTCAATATCAGGCTGTTTCTTACGCAATACAAAAATACCAATGATAGTTAACACATAAAAGATCACTACTACAAATGCTACCATATCCAGCAGATCACCATACTTTCCGCTTAAACATAAAACTGAAGCCAATATACATTGTGCCCATAGTGCCCATTGGGGAACAGCGTTTTCATTTAAATGCCCGGCCTGTTTAAAAAACAATCCATCTTTTGCCATTGTATAGTACACTCTTGCACCAGCTAATATCAACCCATTATTACAACCAAATGTTGAGATCATGATCATTACTGCAATTACATAAGTTCCTGCATTTCCAAAGATCACATTACTGGCAGCAACAGCAACCCTGTCCTGTGGAGCAAAAGCAATATCATTTAATGGCATTACACTTACATACATCAGGTTAGCGGTGATGTAAATGATAGTAACAATCATTGTTCCCAGGAAAAGACTTAAACCAATGTTACGTTTAGGGTTTTTAATTTCACCGGCAATAAAGGTTACATTATTCCACGAATCACTGCTGAAGATAGAACCAACCATTGCTGCTGCAATTGCTCCTAAAATAGCCGAGCCTGTTAACCCTGTAAAGGTTCCGTCAGTAGCGATAGAATGCATACTCCATGCATTGGTCCAGTTAGCATCCCATATATCTTTCTTCGCAGCTAATAAAAAACCAAACACAATTAATCCAAATAAAGAAACCAGTTTAGTTAAGGTAAAAGTAGTTTGAATGATCTTACCACCCTTTACACCTTTTGTATTGATATAAGTAAGAAAAATGATCAAGGCGATGGATACTAACTGAGCAGGATATAATTTAAATGCACTAATCTGCATTAATATGTTTTTATCATCCATTTCAAGTGAATGAAAAAAGTAACCAGCAAATTTTGAAAAGGCCACACCTACTGCAGCAATGGTTGCCGTTTGTATCACTGCAAAAAAACTCCAGCCATATAAAAATCCTGCTAAAGGATTAAATGCTTCTTTTAAATAAACATATTGTCCGCCAGCCTTTGGATACATCGCACTCAACTCACCATAACTAACAGCAGCGGTCAAGGTCATAAACCCGGTAATTAGCCAAACAGCAATTAACCATCCGGCACTGCCTACATTACGGGTAATATCCGCACTCACAATAAAAATACCGGAACCGATCATTGATCCGGCAACGATCATAGTAGCATCCAGCAATCCTAAGGTGGGCTTAAAGTTGGTTTGTTCTGTCATAAAAAAATCCCGTTGTTTAAAACGGGATTGAAGATAAGCATTTCAGTTTATTCTGATTATTTCTTTGCTGATTTAAGATAGTCGGCATTCAGCCCTTTTAATACATCATCAGTGATGTTGCAGGCGGTATCCTTATGAAGAAACATCATGTTTCCCTTCATAACTCCAAAAACAAATGAGTAATGGCTGTTCTTGTTATACTCATTCATGTATGATTCAATTCTATTTAAGACTTCATTCATCATAAGATTCTGCTTTGATTCAAGGTCTTTGGAAAGTTGTATCTTCTTATTTTCCAAATTTTGTATTTTCTGCTGATACGCTATTTTAAAATTCTCTGCTTCAATCTCTGTAATGGCATTCCCTTTCTTCAGAAATTCTTCTCTCTCTCTTTCAATAATATTATAATCTGAATTTAGTGCTTTGTCAATGCTATCTCTCTTTTTTTCAAAAGCATTCTGCATGTCTTTAAAATACTGGTAATTCTTTTCGAGTGAATCTATATCTACATAAGCCACATTAATTTTATGTGCCTGTGCATCCAATTGTGCATCCTTATGCTCACTGGCTTTTTTACTGCTCAACTGGTTGTAAAATAAAAAACCTACAAGGGCAAATAACAATACAAATAAAAGGGTAGATATATTCTTCATCAACGCATTTTTGGCAAGATAAGCTTATTCAACTACCATTGCCGGTTTATCAATAAAATTTTAGTAAAGGCTTAACATGGTTAACTCTAATTACACCAATTAATCGAATGATAGAAAGGTTTTAAAGATAAAGTTTCCGTCACCATTCAAATTAAAAAGGAGTGAGAATATCTCACTCCTTAAACTATTTAAATATTAGCTATTGACCATTAACTATTCACAATTCATCATTCACTATTCTTCGTCATCAAAGCTCATCGCCTGAGTTCCGCACTGGGACACCAGGCTTAAACAGCAAACCAATATAAGAGTTTTTGTTGTTCCTCATTGGGCAGGTGTAACCTGGATTCTTTTGTTTTTGAGAAGGGTCGGGTAATGGTTATCCGGTAAATTGTATTGGCAATATCAATTGCTTTTTCTGCGC
>JACQDV010000028.1 GCA_016200915.1 Sphingobacteriales bacterium | reverse complement strand
ACGAGTGGCTGTCCGACAAAACGTCTATCTTTATCCATATGGTTTGTTTGTTGTGTGGAAACTCAAACATAACCATTAAGGGTGGTTCCTTAGAACTGCCCTTTTATTTGTAGTTTAGTCGGACAATAGTGATTGATAAAAGACGTGTTGAAGAAGAATTTTTAGAAGAATTATGTTACCAGCTTTTGCTAATCTTTTCGACTTTAGTTGCGTCGCACACTTGTACGTTCAGGAAAATATTGAGCATAAAAAAAGCCCCGGTATAGACATATCGGGACTTCGGTTAAGGCTCTGATTAGTATGTTTAAAGTTCTTCCATCTGCTGATGTACAAACTCCATTAACGTTTTGATGTGTGCCGGTGAAAAATCAAACTTCAATCCTGCTGTTTCAAACAACTGCACCAGCGTTTTTGTTCCACCCAAACTTAGTGCATTTGTATAATTTTCCAAAGCTTTTTTTCTGTTTTCCATAAACTGTTTCCACATCCCTATTGCACCTAATTGGGCAATGCCATACTCTATGTAATAAAACGGTACTTCAAACAGGTGCAATTGCTTTTGCCAGTTAATAGCCCGGTAGTTTTCTAATCCCGTAAAATCAATGGCACCGGAGGAGAATTCATTCAGAATTTCCACCCATTTAGCTGTTCTTTCTTTGTTGGTATGTTTTGGATTGGCATAAATCCAATGCTGGAATTTATCTATCGTTGCAATCCACGGGAAAATGGTGATGACTCTTTCTAA
This sequence comes from Sphingobacteriales bacterium, assembly GCA_016200915.1. Taxonomy (GTDB): domain Bacteria; phylum Bacteroidota; class Bacteroidia; order Chitinophagales; family Chitinophagaceae; genus AWTP1-9. The sequence goes on along the minus strand of JACQDV010000028.1, from coordinate 12,500 downwards.
TTGATGCTCTTTGGCTTTTTTCAGGTCTTCTTCACTGTCAAAGAAGGTGTTCCAGTAAGGCATGCTGAAGAGTTCCATACTCATGCTGGCCACTTCGGCGATTTCCATCGGGTAATCTTTAAAGGCATTCAGTTCCAGGTTATGGGCAAGGAATGAATGTACCGCATGACCACCTTCATGAACCATTGTTGTAACATCATCCATTTGCCCGGCTGCATTCATAAAAATGAATGGTGCACCGCTTTCTGCCAGCGGACAGTTATAGCCACCCGGTGCCTTCCCTTTACGGCTTTCCAAATCAAGGTGACCCATCTGGTTCATCTTCGCAATACAATCTGCAAAAAATGGATTAAGCTCACTAAAGCATTGAATGGTTTTATACAGTAAATCTTTACCGGTAGTAAATGGATTCAATGATTTTTCACCGGCAGGGTGTGCTTCAATATCCCATGGTCGAAGTGTATCTAATCCTAACTTCTTTTTCTTATTGTCATAAATTTTATTCACCAGCGGTAATACATATTGCTTCACCGCCTCATGAAACTGGAAACATTCTTTTTCAGTATAATCAAATCTTCCTAATTCTTTAAAACGGTATTCAGTATAAGAAGGCATGCCTGCATTAACCGCCAGTTGATTTCTTTTTTCAACCAGCTGATTAAATAAATTATTCATCGCTTCTTTGTCCTGCAATCTTCTGTCAAATATTTTACGGTAAACTTCTTCACGAAGATTGCGGTCTTCATTTTCTAAAAACTTAGAAGCTTGTTGTAAAGTATATTCCTGTCCGTTTACAGTAACCGTCATCTTTCCGGCAATCGCACCAAAGTGTTGTTGCAATACTGCCAGTTCAGATTGAATAGGAATGTTTTCATCCCGAAAGAGTTCAATATTCTTTTTTACTCCACGCAGGTACGTAAGATATTTTTCTTTATCCAGTTCAGCAGTAAACGGACAATCCACCAGCTTGCGGTTGAGTTTATCTGCATACGGCTGCATCCTCGGCAATATCTCTACATAAAAATAGTTGAAGGCTTCTTCTAATTGCTTGTTCTCCGTATCACAAGTCATTTTTATTTGACGCCAGCAGGCATCTTCATTAGTAATAGCTTCTGCTTCGCTTAAATCTTTCAGCCATTGTTCTAATTCAGCAAGAGAATTGATAGGTCGTTCCAGCAATTCTTTAAAGTAAGGCTCTAATGCATCCCATGTAGTGATAGCAAAATCCTTCGGGAAATAATGCCGTTCTAATTTTTTTATATCAGCAGAGTAAGTCATAATGTGAAAATGTGACAATATGCAAATGTGACAATGAGAACCATAAATTATTGAGCTTTCATCGGCATATTGTCACATCGGCTAATTAGCTAATTATTCAGCTTTCTTTTTTCTGGTTGTTTTCTTTGGTGCTTCTTCTGCAGCTTCAGTTGTTGCTTCTGTTTTTTTCTTAGTGGTCTTCTTTGGTTTTTCTTCTTTCACTTCTTCTGCAGGAGCAGGTGCTGCTTCCACTACTTCTTCTTCGGCCGGAGTTTCGGTTAATTTTATTTCAATATTATTGGCGTTGAGAATACCCAACCATTTTATCATCTTCTTCATATCGCTGCTATAGACTCTTTCAAAATCCAAATTGGGATAAACTTTTTGAAAATATTTTTTTACCGATGCATTATCTTTTTCATCAGGCAATTTTTCGCTGCTGCCCTGCATAGCGTTAAACACATCCACTAAGTTTACATTGTCTCTTACTGTAAATACTTCAATACTTTCCAAATGAGAAAAGTTATGTACACGACTGCTTACAAATTTGGTGCTTTTGTCATCTAATGAGCGAACAATAGCGCCGTCACCTTTACTGCTTACTAATTCAAATAAACCCGGTAACCCGGTAACCGCAATGATCTTGTTATATTCCATAAGTCAATTTTAGAGTGCTGCAAGATACTTGAGTTCTGTGACATGAGGATGGAAAGACAAAAAAGTTGTGTGTGTTTCAAATTTTCTTTTCCTTCACCCACTCCCTTTAAACATTTTTTATTTTAGATGACCTTGCCCCTCCAGGGAGGGGATAAACGGCCTGCTGTTTGTAAAACATAAATTCCGGTGTAACAAAAATTTGAAATACACTAAAAAGTTTCGATAGATTTTACAATAACATACTGTTTGCAAAAGGAGAGGGAATGTTTTTCGTCTCATGTTTTGATGAAGCATTTTTACGCAGCCCCGCTAACACTATTAATGTATTCAGCCGTTCAGGCTCAGTCTATTACTGGTAAGTTAGCAGATGCGGGTGATAAAAAACCATTGAAAGGCGCCTCAATTAGTCTGAAATCTGTTAAAGATTCAGCAAAAATTTTTAATACGATTTCAGATGCTGATGGAAAGTTTGCTTTTGGTGATGTTCAGGGTTATTCATCATTTTATTTACAAATCAGTTTTGTTGGTTATACTAATTACAGGCAACAGGTTACCGTTAAAAAAGACAGTGCCGTTACTAACCTTGGCATCTTACTTATTCCTCAAAAGACCAGGGAACTGGAAACGGTAACCGTTGTTGCTAAAACTCCACCGGTACAACAAAAAGGAGATACGATTCAATATAATGCCAGCCAGTTTAAAGTAAATCCTGATGCCAATGCAGAGGACCTGATTAAAAAAATGCCGGGTGTTACGGTTGATAAAAGCGGAACAGTAACAGCACATGGCGACCAGGTAAAAAAAGTTACGATTGATGGTAAAGAATTTTTTGGTGATGATGTTACTGCTGCATTAAGAAATTTACCTTCTGAAATAATTGATAAGATACAGGTGTTTGATCGGTTAAGTGACCAGGCACAGTTCACCGGCTTTGATGATGGCAATAGTGTGAAGTCAATAAATATTGTTACCAAAACCGGAATGCGCAATGGACAATTTGGTCGCATCTATGCTGGTGCTGGTACTGATGGCAGATATAGTGCAGGCGGTAATGCCAGTTTCTTTAAAGGCGATCAGAGAATTTCTATTGTGGGGTTATTTAATAATATTAATCAGCAAAATTTTTCATCACAGGATTTGTTGGGTATTAGCAGTTCCGGTAGTGGTAATCGTGGTGGAGGAAATTTCAGAGGAGGCGGTGCTGGTGGCCGTGGTGGCGGCGGAAACTTTGGAGGAGGTTTTGGTGGAACAGATAATTTTTTAGTAGGTCAGCAAACAGGTATTAATAAAACCAATGCAGCCGGTATCAACTTTGCAGATCAGTGGGGAAAGAAATTACAGGTACAGGGAAGTTATTTCTTCAACAATAGTAATACCAACAATGATCAGCAAATAAAAAGTCAAACGATATTAAGCAGCACTAAAAGTCAGTTCAGCAATCAAACAACCAATTCACTCAGCAACAATTATAATAACCGTATTAATCTTAGGTTGGAATACAAAATAGATTCTTTCAATTCACTTATCATCACACCCAGTTTAAACTTTCAGAATAATAAAACCATCACTTCTTCTGATGCACAAACTTTTTATGGCGCAAATGATACTACTTATACTTACAATAGCAACAATTTAGCTAAACGCAATGGATATAATCTGCGTAACAATATTTTATTCCGTCATGCATTTGCTAAACGGGGTCGTACTTTTTCTGTAAACCTTGGAACTACTTTTAACAGAAATGATGGCGATAGTTATATCAATGCTGATTACCGTTTCTTTACTTTAAACATTCCGGAAGATTCTTTACAAAATCAATACACCAATAGCCGGACAAATGGTTATACGCTTTCTTCTTCTTTTAACTATACTGAGCCGGTTGGTAAAAGCGGACAGTTTCAAATAAGCTATTCACCATCATACACAAAAAATAAAGCTGATCAGAAAACGTTTTCCTATGATGCCGGTAATGGCAAGTACACATCGTTTGATACCTCTTTATCTAATTTGTTTGATAATACAACTGTCACACATAACGCAGGTGTAAGTTATCGTATTGGTAACAGAGATAATCAATTTATGGTTGGTGTAAATCTTCAGCATTCCGAATTAAAAAGTGACCGTATCTTCCCAAACAATACCAATGTTGATCAGTCATTCACCAATGTACTACCCAACTTAATGTGGCGAAAAAAATTATCAGCAAAAAGTAATATTCGTGTATTCTACAGGGCATCTACTAACTTTCCCAGCGTAACACAATTGCAGGATGTAGTTAATATCAGCAACCCGTTAAGAGTAAGCAGCGGTAATCCTGATCTGAAACAACAATACACTAACTTTTTATCTGGCCGTTATACATTTACGAATACTAATAAAGGGCAAAGTTTTTTTGCGAACATCTTTTTACAAGCCACCGGTAACTATATTTCTAATGCTACTTATATAGCAGGCGCTGACTCTACTATTCAAAAAGGAATTGTATTAAAGCAGGGATCACAACTGAGCAAACCGGTTAACTTAAATGGTTATAAAAGTTTGCGCAGTTTCTTTACTTACAGTCAGCCGGTTAAATTCATAAAATCAAATATTAATTTGAACGCTGGCTTTAGTTATTCCCGTTTGCCGGGTTTAATTAATTATACAAAAAGCATAACAGATAATTATACTTATACTACCGGTATAGGCATTACCAGCAACATCAGCCAGTATATTGATTATAATCTTTCTTACACTGCTAATTTTAATAATGCTACCAGTTCCGTTGCCGCCGGAACAGATAATAATTATGTAAACCAGGTTGCCGGATTACAACTGAATCTTTTATCAAAGAAAGGATGGTTTTTGCAGAACGATGTTAATTATGAAACGTATAGTGGCTTAAGCAGTGGCTATAACCAGCGCTATTGGTTATGGAATGCAGCTGCAGGTAAAAAATTATTCAAAAAACAAACAGGAGAAATAAAACTTTCTGTTTTTGATCTATTAAAACAAAACCAAAGTATAACCAGAACCGTTACTGAAAATTATATTGAAGATGCCATTAATAATGTGCTTCGTCAATATTTTATGCTGACCTTTACATACAACCTGAAAAATTTTGGTACTCCTAAAGCAAGTGCTAACAGGTTTGGTGGTAATGGGGTCAGACCTAATTTTTAGTGATACCGACATACAGAAAGTATTGGACGAAAAGATATTAATTGAACGGCTCAAGCAGGGTGACGAAGCTGCATTTAAAACCATTGTTGAAACCTGGCAAAAAATGGTGTACAATACCGCTTTGGGTATAGTGCAAAACGAAGCCGATGCAGAAGACATTGCACAGGAAGTATTTGTTAAAGTCTATCATTCCATTAACACATTTAAAGGCGACTCTAAATTTTCAACCTGGTTATACCGGGTTACTGTAGCTAAAGCTATTGACCACGAACGCAAAAAGAAAAGCAAGAAACGTTTTGCCTTTGTAACCAGTCTTTTTGGTAATGATGGCGAAGAAGTGATTCACCCGGCTGATTTTAATCACCCCGGCGTGTCATTGGATAAAAAGGAAACAACAGCTATCTTGTTTGCGGCAGTAAAAGAACTGCCTGAAAAACAACGCATCGCTTTTACGCTTAACAAACTGGAAGGGTTAAGCCATGCAGAGGTGAGTGAAGTAATGCATATTTCCGTAACAGCGGCCGAACTGCTGGTACACAGGGCCAAAACCAATTTGAGAAAAAAACTGGCTGATTTTTTTAATAAAGAATATAAATAGGCAACAACTTTTATAATTAAAAACGTCAAATATTACTGTATGAACCGTAAAGAAGAAATAGCTAAAAAAGTAGAGGAAGCCCTGGAAAGTTTTGCTGGCGTACAGCAGGCGGAACCGGCTCCTTTCTTCTATACAAGAGTTCGGTCCCAGCTTGAAAAAAATACGTTGGGCTGGTGGGAAAGCTTTGGAACTTTTATAACCAGGCCCGTTGTAGCGTTTGCATCTATTCTGCTGGTTGTATTGTTGAATGCAGCTGTTATTTACACACAAAGAAGTAATAGTATTCAACCAGCTATAACAGAGCAGGTTTCAGAAGATGATTATAGTACTGTGGTGGCAGTATCTTATAACTATGAAAACCAGGGACAATAATGGCAAAGTCAAGAAGCAAAATTTATTTAATCATCATCAGCTTACTGCTGATTATAAATATTGCACTGGTTTGGTTCTTTGTGATCAGCAAACCAGCAAGACCCGATGATGGCCGTTTAGGAATAACAGAAATGCTGAAGAATGAAGTAGGTTTTGATGAAGCACAAATGAAGCAGGCTTTGGAAATGAAAAAACGTCATCGTGAAAAAATAAAACCCTATTTCGATGAAGTAAGAAAAGCAAAAGAAAGTTTTTATGTGTTATTACAAAATCCGCAGGTGAGTGATTCGGTAAGAAAAGCAGCAGCAGCAGTAATAGGGCAAAAACAGGAAGAATTAGACATGGCCATCTTTAGCAACTTCAACGAAATACGTCAATTATGTAAGCCCGACCAGCTGATAAAATTTGACTCTTCTATGCAACAAATCGTAAAGCATATGATTGCAAATCCAAGAAGGGGAAGACAACCAGAAACCAAAGACAGCACGAATAAAAACAACTAATCTATCACAGCAAAAACAAAAGAGCAATGAAAAAAATTTTGGTCAGTCTTGGTTTAATTCTTTTTATCTCCTTCACGGTATCAGCACAGGATGATGGTGGGTTTAAAAGATTATCATTAGTAGAACGCATCAAATTAGCTGAAGATAAAATTGACAGTGCATTTAAACTGGAGCCTGCTAAAAAAGCAGTAACCGATTCTGCCATCACTTCCTTTTATATAGCGATGGATGCTAAAAGGCAAGCGATGATGTCAGGCGACAATAATCAGCAACAACAGCCAGGCGACAGAATGGAAGCCTTTAAAAAGCTGATGGATGACAGAGATGCAAAATTGAAAACAGTGCTCACAGATGCACAATATAAAACCTGGAAAGAACAAATTGAACCCTCTCTCCGTGGAGGAGGAAGAGGCCAGGGACAAAACAGATTTGGTGGTGGCCGTGGTGGTCGCTGGAAAAATAATTCATGAGTGTCGGTTTAATGGTTAATGGTTATGCCCTGGCGGAGGCCGGGGCTTTTTTATTAGTCTGTCTCTGTGAAACTCCGTGAATACCTCAGTGTTCCCTCTGTGGTTATATTTTTACCACTGAGGCACCAAAGGACTACACAGAGTTATACTGAGCAGAAGTATATTCTTTTTATTTAGCATCATAGATTACCCTTTAAGACATGCAATTAATTAAAAAAGGTGGGCCGCACAAGCAACAACTCAGCGACTCACCGTGTACAACCTGACCATTTTTATGAACGACCGTATCTCCAGTATAGTCCAATGCCGGCCAATGAAATAAATGATAAAGCAATAATGGCATTAGTACCATCATCAGCACCATGAACCGGATTGCTTAATTCAACCGCTATCGTTTTATAAGAGGTATCAGCAGGTATCAAATTGTTTTGTTTATCATCCGCATCATTCACCGCTATCTCATCATCCCAGTCACCGTAACCTTTGCCGGTTAATTGTGTCAGCATTTCCATCTCCTGTTTGCGTCGTTCTTTTAAATCTTTTAAATATTTCTTTCCTGCCTCGCAACTAAAATCTCCGGTAGCAGGATGAGTAATAATATATCTCGCCTGGTAATTTTCAATATTAGGTGTTGATTGAAACATCAGGTCCTGCGGAAATGAACTTCTGTTGTAACGAATATGCAAACGGGTGAAATAAACTTTATCAGATTTAGGCTCGTATTGATTCACATAATCATTGTAAGTATCTTTTCCTAACCACCATACACCTGCCTGCTGCAGATCACTAAAGTTGGGGGCCTCACTTACACAGGGATCACATTTCATAAAATTAGAGGGGCTTACATCCCATGCATATTCTAAAAAGCCAACATTCTTTCCTTCATTATTCCATTGATGATTAAAAACATTGGAGTAGAAGTTTCCAAATTTTGGTTGTACAAAAAGAGGAATGTTCTTACCAGTGGGCATATTCACCGTTCTGTAATTCGTTAACTCCACACGGCCAGTCCTGGTAAATGCATACACAATCATATCCTGGTCACCATCTGCATTAGCCATTCCTAAGCGGATAGGCAACATAAACTTTGGTGAAGTAAATTGTATTTGTAATGGCCTTAACTGTTGTACCCCTAAATTTTCCTGTTCTTCTAAATTTACTTTTACTACAAAAAACTTAAGATTGCTTTTTATATACGGTTCTAATACTTCATCAGCTCCTTTGGGAATTTTATATCCATTCTTATCAAGCCATTTTTTTAATCCACCGCTTTCTTCTGCGCTTAATATAACAATGTCGTATTCGCCTACGGTGTATTGGGCTTCTACTTTTACTTTATATTTTTCTTCATCCTTTGACTCAGCATATCCCAAAGCTTTCGGAGCTCTGCTTTTAGCAAGTCCTGATACAACAACTTCATCTAAGTTTTGTGACATACAGGGATTCTGATCATAATATTCAACAAGCCTTGGTTTGGAATAATCATTCAGCCGCTGAAACAATTCAGCATTCAATACTTTAATATCACTTTTCTTTAATACGGTTGGCACGGGTACTACCATGGCAAAATCTTCTGCATCACCTTTAAAATCGTTACTCATCGTAATGACTGTTCTGTCGCCATCACGAACCATAATCACCTGCGATGTTTTGTTCTTTAAGGTTCCATCTGCCTTGCTTACATAAAAGCCACAGAAAGAAAATACCTGTTCATTAGCAAAGAAGATCAGCAAAAGGGCGGAGATCATTTTCTTTTTCATAACTATACTTTTGGTTTTCAAATTTTGTTAAGCACAAACGGTGAATGTTTCCATTCAAACTTTTTATAGTGAACCAGTTTATCTAATAAAGGAACTAAAGGAGCGGCCAGCACTAATACCAGTATCGGCGTATTATACATCCATTTAAATGCTGAGAGATAAAATGCAATAGCAGCAATCAGCATTGCCCAAAAAATTCTTGCTACAGGATGATTAGGTGCTGTTTTCGGATCGCTAATCATAAAAAAGGAAAATAACAACAGGCTTCCGGTAGTTATGGATTGAAAAAAGAAATCCATTGGCCAGTGCAAATACAATATTTGACGGCCGAAGATCAATCCTATGTACGTCAATAAAAAAGCAAGTGATATATCTAATTTCTGTACTCTCGTCACCACAATAAACCCAAGTACGGAAACAGTAAGCAATAAAATAAATCCACTTCCCCACTGACCTGATGATAGCCATGCATCATCTGTTATATAAAGAGTTACAATAATGCCTAAAGCGGATGGATTAAAAATATGTTTGCCTTTATAGCGGAGCAAATATTTGCTGAGTATGGTAATTTCTGCAGCCAGCAAACAAGTGTACCAGTGATTGGTTTTAAGTAATAAACATAAACTGAGTGAGCTGATGAGTGCACTCTTCCAGCTATCATAATTTTTATAAGTGAAAAACTCGATTGATAATTGCAGTAATACTGCCGAAGAAACATAAGTAATATAATGGAGCCATTCTGCAGTCCAGTGCAGGTACAGCAAACCATAAGACAAAAGTATTACCTGGAAGCCCATTTGAAAGTAACGGGCATCCCAACGCACAGTTGGTGGCATAACAAACGGTTTGCTTACTGGATGTGATACCGGCAGGAATTACACAAACTCTCACCAGAAATTTTTATTTGCATTTTATTTATGTCCGGATGAGCGGAATATGTTATTTTTCCGTCTAATAAAAAAAGTACGATGTAACAGTTCCGGCTGTGCCAAACCTATGATCCACAAAATCACGATATTCCTGCTTGCACTCTGCTTATATAATACATCCTCTGCACAAACAGATACTACCAATCATAAAATTGACAGCTTCCTGCTCAACCGCAAAGGATTTTTTGGCAAACTGGGCCGCAGCATTGTAGTTACTCAAAACGGGGAAATAAAAGGCCCGGTAAAAAACGACCTCGTATTTAAACGCTTTGAAGGAAAAGTAATAAGAAAAATATTCATCACGAATGCTCCGTTTGGTAAACCATTAAATGATTCTGCAAGAGGACTAACAAATATGTTTACCAATCTTGCTAATTCCTTACATACACAAACACGTCGTTATGTAATTCTCAATAACCTGTTTTTTAAACCGGGAGATAGTTTAGATGCATATACGATGGCCGATAACGAAAGACATTTACGTGACCTGGACATTTTGCAGGATGCGGCCATAAAAGTTTTCCGGATTCCGGGATCGCAAGACTCTATTGATATATTGGTTGCCACCAAAGACGTTTTATCTATTGGAGGATCATTGGATGTAAATAATTCTAACCGGATAACTTTTTCTGCATTTGAAAGTAACCTGGGCGGTACTGGCAATGAATTTTTAATAAGAAATATCGTTGACCGGGAAAGAAAACCTTCTTATGCACCCGGTGCTGAATTTACTTTTAGAAATATAGCGGGTTCATTTATTGATACCAAAGTTGGTTTCTCCAGCTTTGCCAATAGTTTTACTACCGGCTTAAAACATGAACTTACTTATTACACACAGGTACTTCGGCCTTTTGTATTTTATAAAAACAGATTTACATATGCAGCTGAATATTCCTATCATACTATTGAAAATAGTTACCTGAATGATTCTGTTTATAAAGCCAAAGAAGCATACACTTATACACTGCAGGATGCATGGGTTGGATGGAATACCGGTGCCTTCAAACTATATTCTAAAAATGAAAACAACCGCATCCGTACATTATTGAGTGGTCGTATCACCCGGCTTCAATACACACAAGTACCGGATGCCTATCGTTTAAAATATGATTACCGTTTTGCTGATGTTACCGGTGCCTATATTGCTCTCTCTGTTTTTGGACAGGACTTTTATAAAACAAATTATATCTATGGCTTTGGCAGAACAGAAGATATCCCGGAGGGAATAGATGTGAATTTAACGGGTGGTTGGGAAAAAAGAGCCGGTGATAAAAGATTATATGCAGGGCTTGATATTAACCGCTATTACCTTGACCGGAAAGATAATTATATCCGTTTCTTTTTAAAAACAGGAGGCTATCATTTTCAAAACAGATGGGAAGATGTAAACTTCCTGGCTGGCGGAGAATACATCAGCCGTCTTACTAATTTAAAAGGCAAATGGAAAGTAAGATCATTCATATCCGCCAGCTATGGCAAACAAATTAATCCACGATTAAATGCTCCTCTTTTTTTACAAAGTCAGTTTGGGTTAAATGAATTTAGAAGTGATACGATGATCTATGGCAATACCCGAATAACCGCAAAAGCTGAAACAGTATTCTTTAATGGATTTAACTTTCTTAATTTTCGCCTGGCGCCTTTTGCCACAGCTAATCTTTGCATTCTTAATCCTGATATAAAAATTCCCGGCCGACAAACATTTTATAAAACAATTGGTGGTGGCTTAAGAATGAGAAATGAAAGTCTGATTTTTGAAACTACTGAAGCCCGTGCTTATTATTCACCCGATGCTTTCTCCAATGGAAAACACTGGAGTTTTGTGGTGAACAGCAATCTTCGTTTTAAATATAACCGGCAATTGATACGTAAACCAGATGTGGCGGTGGTTAATTAATCTCATTTTAAAATTTTCAAGTTCTCTCTTTTTATTTAACCGGAATATTTCGGTGACAGGAGTTCGCTTCCTGAATGAAACAGTTTCTATCTTAAACGAAAATTTGTTTATGAGAAAACTGATACTGCCTGCTATCATTCTTTTCATTTCATTTAACGTTAAAGCTCAGCAACAAAATAAGATACCGTGTGCTGATCCTGTATATCGTCAGTTTGATTTTTGGGCAGGTGAATGGAATGTATTTGATACCAAAGGCGCAAAAGCCGGCGATAGCAAGATCAGTATCATTCTTGATAGCTGTGTGATATTAGAAGAATGGACCAGCACTGCTGTTACTAACGGCTTCCGCTATTCAGGAAAAAGTTTTAATACTTACAATGCTGCTACCAAACAATGGCAGCAAACATGGATTGATAATGCAGCAGGCACAACTGAATTTCTCAGGGGCGAAGGAAGTGACGGAAAAATAATTCTGTATGCTGATAAAGTTGTTGGTGCAGATGGGAAATCTTTTTTACGACGCCTCACTTTTACAAAACTGAGCGAAGATAAAGTACGCCAGTTTGGGGAAAGAAGTGATGATGGAGGCAACACCTGGAAAACTGAATACGACCTTGAATACCGCCGCAGGAAATGACAAGCGGTTTGTAAAAGCCCCTCTCTTTACTGAACTTTAGGAAAACCAACAGTATGAACAGGAAAATATTTATGCACCAGCTTGCTTTGGGTGCAGGAATGCTGTCTTTACCAAAAATTTTATTATACCTCAGAAAACCACCGCCTAAGGCGGTGGTTATGTACTTTAGGCTATGCCGTATGTGTAAATTTGTTGAATGAGCAAATATAAGAAGCAAAGCCATGTAGTATACAAGTGCGATTATCACATTGTATGGGT
>JACQDV010000013.1 GCA_016200915.1 Sphingobacteriales bacterium | reverse complement strand
TTTGAAAGCGCAGATTGAGAATTATAACAAACTGCTCATTCATCACATCTCTGATGAAGACGAAATCAAATCTTTGCTCAATACTACCCTTTCAAAAAAGGTCTTGGAACTGACAAAAGAAAAGATTCGGCAAAAGATTTCCAATGCAAGCAAGCAGTTTTTGGAAGTCTACGATGGAAAAATTGAACTGCCCAAAGATTTTAAGATTGATAAATTTGTCGGTGTTGATGTGTTAAAAAGGGAATTAGATGAAAGCGAAAAACATTTGAAGGAAAGGGAAGGGATTTTAAAAGTGGTTGAAGATTTTGAGGCGAATCAAACAAAGCTCAACACAATCAATTCGCAAATAAAAAATGTTGAAACTCAAATCCAGCAAATAGAGCAAAAACCCGCCTTGGAAAAGAAAATCGCTGGAATCAAAAAATCCATATCAGATTTGGAAGAAGAAATTAGAAACTTAAACGCCCAATCTGAGAAAATTGAAAAAGAGGAAACAAAATGTTCTAACCAGATACAGTTTCACCAACAGAAGATTTCAGAATTTCAGCAGCGAGAAAAAGAAATCAAAGTTTGGAATGATCATTTGAAAAGAGAAAACATAAGCCCCAAAGAATATCAAACCACGAGCAGCATTGATGATATTTATAAAGAGCTGATAGACCTTAACAGCGACCTAAAAGCTCTCAAACCACACAAGGACAGATTGTTCAACGATTTGAAGAATAAAACATTTCGCAACGAAGCATCGGAGCACGATTTTATTGAAGTTATACAAGATGAAATAGCCACTATTGAAAGCAAGAACAAAGTAATTGATGACCTTTTACAATCAATCGCACAATCATTTTCCAACCCTACTTTTCAACTGCTTGATAAGTTCGGGCATTTTAAAGTTTTCATCAATAATTTTAATCAGCAGTTAAGTAAAATCAAGATTTCAAATATTGAGAAGATTGTGATTAGGGTTAAAGAGGCAGAAACGCTCATTAAAGAGCTTGAACTTATAAGCAAGTTACAACACTTCACTAAAGATAATTTGTTTGCAGAGCAACTCAGCGATAATCTTGTTATACTCAAAATTTACTTGGAGCAATCCAGAAAGGTTGAATTCAAAGAACTGTTTGAAATAAAAGCTGAGGTAACTATTAACGGCATCGCCAAAGAAATTGATTTTAGCAAGCAGATTGAATCTACAGGAGCCGATAAAGTAATCCGCTTAATTATTATCCTCTCTATCATTCACAAACTGGCAATCTCTCACAAGGAAAATAAAATTCCAATTTGTATTGATGAGGTTTTGACTATTGACCCAAATAACACCAATCAGATTTTGCAGTTCTGTAAGGAGAACAATTTCATTCCCATATTTGCTGCGCCATATTTCATTACGAGTGCGGTGATTGACAGAACTTATTGGTTAAACAAACAGAAGGATGGAAAGGCAATTCCTGTTATTTATGCTGAAAGAAACTGAATATAGTTTTTACTATAAGCTAAAAAAGCAGTCGGTTCATAAAACGGAAGTTCCAAAAACTGTTATTAACTCAGATGTATTTTCCAATCTGGTGAATAGCGGTATTGTTGGAAAAGAAAAGGTTGGCAGAGGTCACATTTACCAAGTTGTTAAGCCCGCTGATTTTGACAGGTTTTTGTCTTCTGCTTTTCCAAACCCTGAAATTTCAGTCAATAATAAATCGGACAACATTGCGAAGTTCAGGAATTCAAAAGCCACAACAACTGAAGGGAAGAAGGTTATTCTTCTCAGAGGTTTTAAAACAGTAAAAATAAATCAGCAAGAAATAAGCCTTGCTCAATACACCGATAATTTTGGATTGTTTGCTGTTGAGCTGAAAAGTTTGGAAACGCCAAAAATTTGTTTCGTTGAAAATCTTGATAGCTTCCTTGAGGCAGAGAAAATAATAAAAGATGATTTTATTTTTCTACATGCTTATGGAAGGATCGGAAGCGAACTAATTAAAAGTATAAATGCAGTTGAAGCGCTTATTTTTTCTGATTATGATTTTGTAGGTCTAAATGAATATCTGAAATTTAAAACCCATTTTCCCAATGCTAAATTTTTTATTCCAGATAACTATGATTTTCTATTTCAGAAATTTTCAAAGTTGTTGAAAAAGAAAGATGAAGGACAGCAGAAACCAAGCGAGGCAGTTAAAAATTCTACTGATGAAATTGTTGTAAGAATCAGAGAGCAGGTTTTAAGAACAAATCATTTTTTAGAACAACAAATCATTATCCGTGAGATAAATGAGAATTGACCCGAGAGAAATATTGAGGTTTATTGAAAGGAATTTTGAAGCGGTAAGGCAAATTTTCCAGCTTCAAAAAGAAGATTCTATTATTCGACATGAAACGCTTTATCAAATCTGCAATACTAATGATATTGAGCCAAAAAAGTTTTTGGACTACAAAATTCTAAAACGCACTGGTAACAATGATTTGCAATTAACTACCTATTATCAATACTTTTTTGAATTTATTCTGCGTGAATTCTCTTTGGAGTTACCTGCTGCAATTGAAAAATATCGTTTGTCAATTACCCAGATTTATAACCAGCTAATTGATGAGCATAACAACAAAAATTTGATTATAACTCAAATCAATAATCTTATTCAGCAA
Source organism: Sphingobacteriales bacterium (assembly GCA_016200915.1). GTDB lineage: Bacteria > Bacteroidota > Bacteroidia > Chitinophagales > Chitinophagaceae > AWTP1-9. The sequence goes on along the minus strand of JACQDV010000013.1, from coordinate 3,082 downwards.
GTTAAAGAATTTACCGAGGCGATTGACAATAATATTACACGGCTTGACGATGATACAAAAGACCTAAAAGCAAACATTCAGAAGATTAGCTATGTTCAGAAAGTGGAGAAGGCAACAGAGTGGATTGAATATTTTATCAAGCCGATGAATAATATTTTGGATAACAACCATCCAGATTCTATTACAAGCATAATTGCCGAGGTAAGCAACTATGCGAATCAGCAAAGATTATTTTACCCCGATGTTAATTTGAGAATTCAGTTTGATAAACTTTACGCCCATTTGGAAGCAGCGAACAAGGAATTATTGACACAATTGAGTTATCTTGTGCAAACCTTGCTGCCACTAATTCACCGAATAAAAACAGAATCTCAAATACTCTCTGGCTTTATTGAGTTTATGAAAAATCCTTTGAAGCATCAACCACCTGCTTTGTTTAAGATAACTGACTTCAATATTTACACGAGAAATGCAAATCTGAACGCAAAAGAAGTATTTGAGCACTTGACAAGCCCTCAGCCAGTTTATCTGGACGAGATGCGCGATTTTGTTTTACCTTGGCGATTTGAGAGAGAAGAATACAAACAATTGCTTTTAAAATCTCTGCCGGTTGAAAATTTCTGCCAATGGATAGTTGCCACTTTGAACAAAAAAGAGGAAGATATTTCGTGGGAAAAATTTATGTCTGTTTCCACACTGCTTTTTGAAGAAGATGTTTTAATGGAGGTGCAAAATGGAAGGTCAAACGATTTTAATATAACTGTTGAAAACCTTAATCTAAAAGTTCCAATAATCAAAGTAAACTATGGAATATCCAGCCAATCATAAGCAGATAGTCAAAGAACTATTGGACGGCAAGTTCATTCTGAACACCAATGTTTCATTATTCAAAACATTGGATGAAAATATTGATGACTATAAAAGTTTTTTTGATAGTTCGTTCGGATATGAGTTGGTGAAAAAAAGCGAGTTCTTTTACCTTGTTTCAGATGAAAGCAACGAGACCCTTTCTCGGAACATTATTATTTTCCTTGCAGTTTTGTGCTATGAGTTAGACCAAGACCAAAAAAATTTCAGAGAACAAATACGTTACCCGCTTTCTGTTTATGATATTGAAAATTATTTAATGCGAACATATACAACTTATTCCGAAATACTACGCGAAATCAAAATAATGCCTGATGTAGAAAAGTTTTTGAAACAGTTAGCAAAAAGAAACATAGTTGAATTTGTGAGTGAAAAACAAATCAAGTTTACTCCGGTTGTTGGACTGTTTTTTGATTATGCGAAGGAGTTGGCGGAGAAGAAGGGAGAGGAATTAGCTCAAACAAACAATCTGCAAAACATGACCAATACTTGGTAAAGGGCAACAATCCCCTTGAATTATCAAACTCTCCTGCTGTATATTGGATGTCATGGATATAACCGAACATAAGAATAATCCCCTATCAGAGGTATTTGGATTCCCGACCTTCAATAACTCCGACAAGGCAAAAAGATATAGAGATAAAAAACTCTGTCCCTTCAACAATAAAGTTCCAAATTGCACAAAAGACAAAGCGAATAATCCGTTAGGGGTGTGCAGTGTAAATCACGGCGATAATCATGTCATAACCTGTCCTATTCGTTTTAGAGAAGATTGGATAATTATTGAAAATGCGGCAAGATTTTTATTCGGAGCGAAGGCAAATTGGACATCTTTGACCGAAATAAAATTGATGAACAACGATGGACAAACTGCCGGGAATGTTGATTTTGTAGTGGTTTCCTATAATGACAAAGGCCGGTTGCTGGATTTCGGCTCTTTGGAAGTGCAAGGCGTTTATATTTCTGGCAATCTCAGAAATCCTTTTGATGCTTTTATAAAAAATCCTTCTCCGTCTTTCAGGTGGAACAACGGTTATAATTACCCAAAACCGGACTATCTTTCATCTTCAAGAAAACGGCTTGTTCCCCAGATGCTCTATAAGGGCGGAATTTTTAAATCGTGGAATAAGAAACAAGCTGTTGCCTTACAAAAATCATTCTTTAAAACCTTGCCTCAACTTCCCCATGTAAAAAAAGAAAAAGCTGATATTGCGTGGTTTCTCTATGATTTGGTTTTGGACAAATCAGCTAAGAAGTTTAATCTCTCTCTATCAAAAACAATTTACACAGAATTTGAACCGGCCCTGTTAAAAATCACAACGCCGGAACCGGGCAGTATCAAAGACTTTGTTTCTCTGCTTCCAAACAAGCTGGACGAAAGGCTTGAAGGGAATGCGCCTGACGCCCCCTCGTTAAAGGATATTTTAAGTCAATAGCAGATGGAATCTCAACTTGACATATTTAAAGGATTGGTTGGACACAGTCAGCGGCAGCCTGTCGTGAATGTGGCCTCTGTGCCTCAACGCAGTCCCTTTAGATATCCAGGCGGAAAAACATGGCTTATTCCAACTTTTCGCAGATGGATAAAGCGGTTTAACCCTGATGAAGTTATCTTTCTTGAGCCTTTTGCCGGCGGCGGCATTGTCAGCCTTACCGCAGCATTTGAATGTCTGGCAAAAAAGATAATCATGGTGGAACGGGACGACGAAGTGGCTGCCGTATGGGAAACCATACTGAACGACAAAAATGAGTGGCTTGCAGAGAAAGTTTATACCTTTGAATTGTCGTCCAATAATGTCAAAAAGGAACTGGAAAAACACAATAATTCAAAGGCTGAGATGGCCTTTGTAACCATTCTGAAAAACAGAATCTTCCACGGCGGCATCATTGCAAAAGGTTCCGGGCTTATCAAAAAGGGAGAGAATGGTAAAGGGATCGCGTCCCGGTGGTATCCAAAAACATTGCGGGATAGAATTTTAAGCATAAATCGCATCAAGCACAAAATTGATTTTATTCACGGTGATGCGTTTAACATTATCAATCGCTTTAAGGATGATGCAACAGCGGTATTTTTCGTTGACCCGCCTTACACCGTTGCAAGCAAAAGATTATACACCCATTTTGAGATTGATCACGAAAGGCTTTTTGAAATGATACAAAGAATAAAAGGGCATTTCCTGATGACATATGATGATACGGAAGAAGTAAGACATTG
>JACQDV010000031.1 GCA_016200915.1 Sphingobacteriales bacterium | reverse complement strand
CTGTGATAAGAGTGGCTGTCCGACAAAACTTCTATCTTTATCCATATGGTTTGTTTGTTGTGTGGAAACTCAAACATAACCATTAAGGGTGGTTCCTTAGAACTGCCCTTTTATTTGTAGTTTAGTCGGACAATAGTGATAAATTTACTATAATTTTACTACAAAGAATGTATATGAAAACAATTGCCAAACCAACCAGCGGCGTTCCTGATTTTTATCAGCATTACATAGACAAAGTTCCCAATGATGGATTATTGCTTCAGCATCTTGATAAGATAATGAAAGAAACAAATTCACTCATCGGCTCTCTTTCGGAAGATAAATTACTGTTTCGCTATGCTCCGGGCAAATGGACAATCAAAGACCTGATGCTTCACTTAGCAGACTGTGAAAGAGTAATCATTTACCGGGCCATGCGTTTTAGCCGTGGCGACAAAACTGATTTGCCGGGCTTTGACGAAGAGTTATTTGTTAATGCCGCACATGCCAATGATAAGCCAATAGCAGAAATTATTGAGCAATTAAATGCTTATCGAACAGCCAGCATATTATTTATTAAAAGTCTTTCCGATGCTGAATTAGATAATGGTGGTACTGCTAATGGTTATCCTATTACGGCAAGATTGCTGGTGAATCATTTATATGGTCATCACAAACATCACCTTGATATAATTAAAGAACGTTACTTATAGTTTCGTCAACCAATAATTAATATCTGGTATTTATAACAGCTATTTTGCTCCGGTATATTTCAGCAAGATGCAAAAGGCATACTGATCTTTTTACATGTATTAATATAGACAAAGGTTGTTACCCAGTTCCCTTCTATATCACCGCCAAAAGTAAACGTTACTGCAGAGTATCCCGGCGCTAATGGTGTGTTAATGGCTAAAGCTGTATTGATCCCATTGGAAAGAACTATCAATGGTATTTCCGGTATTAAAAATATTGCTTCCAATGCCGGTAACGACGGTGAAGCGCCTATCCGGGTTGTATTTAACCCGGGTACTGATCCTAATGTTGCTCCTTAAACGTTCAAAACAGGGTGGCATCCGTAACCAATAAGCTTCCTCCTATTGTTATTCGTGAGGGTGTAAAAATTTCCCGTGAAGAGTCTAACATGTTGTTGTATGTGAATCTTTACAGCAACGATCCCGGCCTTGACGAAAAATTCCTTTTTAACTTTGCCTGCATTAATTTACTATCCGGTGTCAAACACCTGTGAGTAGCCTTTATTCAACAAAATGCCAGCAAACACCGGCAAGGTCTATAATATTAACTTCTTTTCCATAAGGCTGAACTATTGGGTTACTCATCCTGATTCCAAACTTCTCTGGTAGTTTCTTTTCTGAAACTTCTTTCCAGAAATCTTCTGCATTATCAACCTTCACACTGATCATAAAGTTTTCAGCAAATTCTTTATTATCAAATTTCTGCAGAATGAATTTGCATCCGTCTTTTTGAAACCCAACATAATCACCTGCATCCCAATTAACATTGAACCCCAACTGCATAAAGAATTGTTTGGATGCTTCAAAGTTTTTACCGGATGGAACAAATGGTTCCAATGAAGAAAATTTCATATACCCTGTTATTTAAAGTATTGCACTGGTGGTTGATTGTTATGAAGGTAGCAAATTACCACCGTCATTTCGAAGGAGCTATGGCCTTGTGTGTTAGCTGCGACTGAGAAATCTATCAACTGTGGTACTATGCTTAGTATCTGTACTGTTGTTGAACTTTAATACTAAAGCCAGGCGGATGTTTCCCTACGGTCAACATGACGGTATCATTTTATCAATGTAAACTAATCACCCTTGTCATTTTCCACTTGCCATTTTCAAGTTTCCAAATTTCAACAAACTTTGCAAAATGGGTAGGCCCGGTTTCTTTTTCCTGGTTATTATGAAATCCATGATAACCCATTTCTACTGCACCATAACCCGGAATTTCATACACTTCAATACTACCTGGCAACAGTTCTCTTGTTACCTTTCCGCATATATTTTTTTGAAGAGCTTCCAGTATCTCTTTTTTTGAAGTAGTTAAACCTCCCCTGTCATGATAAAACTCAAGATTCTCAGAAACCAGCGAATCTATTCTGGCAAGGTTGCATTTATTATAGGCATCAAAAAATATACTGTCGAGGTAAACAATATTATCATAAAACTCTTTTGATACAGTTCGTTCGTATTTTGGAAGTGCAGGCTGTGATTTAGCAGCAGTTGAAAATACTAATAACAGTATAACCGGAAATAATAATGTTAGAATAATTTTATTTGTCTTCTTCATTTACTGATTGTTGTTGTTATAATCGTTTTACCTGTTAGGCTACTGTAAGGCTTGCAGAAGGGTTGATGACCAAAGTACAAATGCCGAACAACCCTTCGATGGGATCAGGGTGACATTAATACTTCAATTCACCCAACCGGCTCAATCCATACAGTAACGCAGTTACATGCATACTCTGTACAATTTCATTATTACGAAGTAATTGTTTCACTTCATCAATAGAATATAAAAGCACTTCTATCTCTTCCCCATGATCTAATTCCTGTTCTTTCACCTTCACTCCTCCCTTCATCAAAAACATATGCATCCAGTTGCTGTTGGTAGATGGATTAGAAGAAGTCTTACCTAAATATTCAACAGATGAAAATGTATAACCAGTTTCTTCCAGTAATTCTCTTCTTACTGCTGTTTCTAAACTATCATCAGCATCATCCACACAACCACCGGGGATTTCCAAATTAGTTATACCAGCCGCATGACGGTACTGTCTTTCTAATATTACTTTATTATCTTCTGTTAAAGCAAGCGCCGTAACCCAGGTTGGAAATTCATACACATAATACGGAGTAACAATCTTCCCTTCGGGAGTTTCACAAGTATCCTTGCGTACTTTAAACCAGGTTTCCTTATAAAGGGTTTCTGAAGAGAGTGTCTTCCATTCCAGATTTTTCATTTATTCAGTTTATGGTTTATAGTTTATTGTTTATGGTTAATAAAAAAGTTATTTGAAGCAACAACTAAAAACCAAAAACTATAAACTATAAACTATTTACCATTTCATTCTTTCCCGCAAAGCAGTAATATGTGCCGTATGATGTTTACTATGCCAGGCATATAGTCCCAGCAAAAACCATAGGCTCATTGTTTTTCCATGCTCAGGATGCACCACTGTTCTTTCATATTCTTTTTCTGAAATGCTTTTCAGTACTTCATCCCATCTTGTATGTACGGCATGCAGAATAGTTAAAGAAACATTGACAGGAAGATTTTTTGTATCCGACATTTGTGCCCATAATTTTTCTTCGTATGGTTTAATGGTGGGGTTCTCTTCCGTTAATCCTAATTTAAAACGGATATACGCATTTATATGACTATCGGCCACATGATGTATCAACTGGTGCACTGTCCATCCTTCAGGACGATAGGGTGTTTGCAGTTGTGCTTCATCCAGGTCATGCACTGCATTCTCTAATGCCTGTGGTAGAAATTTTATATCATTCAGCCATTCGTCTCTTTGCTTTTCGCTGTATGGCTTTGGCTCGTATTTGCCAATGGGATAACTTAAGTTGATCGTTTTTGTGCTCATAATTAATTGTTGAGTTTACCAGTTCCTTTATCAGGAATTACTTCTAATAGTTCCATTTCAAAAACTAAAACAGCGCCGCCGGGTATCTCTCCCTGTCCATAATCTCCATAACCAAGATCGGAAGGAATATATAATTTCCATTTACTACCGGCAGGCATACGGGTGAGTGCTTCTGTCCACCCTTTTACTAAATGATTAGCAGGATAGCGGATAGGTTCCCCCCTTTTATATGAATTGTCAAATTCTTTTCCATTTAGCAAAGTACCCGCATAATGTGCTACAATCGTATCTGATACTTTAGGAACAGGGCCGTTACCTGTTTTAATTATTTCATACTGCAAACCGTTGGGTAATTCAATTACACCACTGCGTTTTTTGTTTTCAGCTAAAAATTTTTTCCCTTCAGCTTTTGCCGCATTTACTTCTTTCATCTTCTCCCCCATGAAATGTTCATTGAGGCAATTATTCATTTGCTCAGATGACATAGCTGATTTAGCTCCTTTCATTCCATCTTCTACTCCTTTACGGAAGATGGCATAATTCAGGTCTTTTACTTCTACATTCTTTAACTGACTCGCTACACTTTGCCCGAATGCATAACTTAACGAATCGAGTTTTGTTTTTAATGAAGCAATCGGAGTTTTTGCAACAGGCCTGGCAGCCACTTTTGTTTTAGGCTGCGCCATAACAGTAACCCCCAGTACGGATAAACTAATAACAAATAAACTTTGTTTGATCATTTGATTTGATTTTTATATTGGAATTTTTAATCTTCTCTTAAGGCGTGACCGGTTAAATTAATAAACACATCTTCCAGCGTAGCTTTCTTTACATCCTTTGGACGTTCAAAACCGGATGCCACTAACGCATCAATCATTTTATCCGGTGTATCTAAGGAAACTATTTTGCCGGAATCAATGATGGCAATACGATCGCAGAGATGCTCTGCTTCGTCCATATAATGTGTAGTGATGATAACCGTAGTTCCTTTGTCACGAATGTTTTTGATCAGCTCCCATAAATTTCTTCTTGCCTGCGGATCTAATCCTGTTGTTGGTTCATCAAGGAAAATGATCTTTGGTTTATTAATGAGTGTAGTAGCGATAGAGAAACGTTGTTTTTGTCCGCCACTCAGTTCTTTAAATTTTGATCTGGCTTTATCTTCCAGGTTCACCATGTGCAATAATTCCATTGCATTTACTTCTTCATTATACAAACCACTGAAGAGATTAATAAGATCAATCAAACTTAAGCCGGGATAAAAACCGGATGTTTGCAATTGCACACCGATGATGCGTTTGATATCGCCGGGTTGTTTATCCAGGTCAAAACCATTTACCCTTACTTCACCACTCGTTTTACTTCTTAATGTTTCAATGATCTCTAATGTAGTGGATTTGCCGGCACCATTGGGACCAAGCAATCCAAAAATTTCTCCTTCATATACATCAAAGGAAATTCCTTTTACTGCTTCAAAGTCCCCGTATTTTTTAGTGAGGTTTTTTACCGAGATGATGCTGTTCATGACGGCAATTTACTGCAAAACCAAGGGATGCCAAGTTTTTAAAAACGAAAATTTATCAGCGGATGAATATTTGTGTGTAATAAGGTACTCCTGATGAGTTAGTGGCAATTCCGATTCCTATATACTTGTAATTGCCCAGCATATTTTTACGATGTTGTGGTGATCTTTTCCACAGGTTAACCACGTCCCTGCCCGATCTTGGTCCGTAAGCCACATTCTCGGCCATTAAAAAAGAGCCGGGAATTTTTTTACGCAGTATGCTGAATCTTTTGTTAAACCCCGAGTGACCAAAACCAACCCGGTGTTTTGCCATATCAGCACTGTGATCTTCTGCTTCATCACTTATAATATTAACCAGCTTTAATGGTGCTAATCCCTTCTTTTCCCTTAACTGGTTAGTATATTCCAGTATTTCTTTTTCTAATTTTCTTTTAGAAGGTGAAGCTGCATGAACATTTTGCAAAGAAGAAATAAAAACAGGTATAATAAGAAGTATCAGCATCCTGAATTTCATAGGTTAAGTTTTTAACTATGAAACAATTATTGTACCATAAGCCTGTCAGATTATACTAAAAACTCATTTCCATTTTTATATCTGCTGTTTCAAATGGTGAATTGGTTACTTCCACATGTTTAAATCCATATTTCTCATATAAGCCGATGGCGGTAGTAAGCTGATGATTTGAAAATAATTCTAACTTCTTAGCACCTATTGCTTTTGCTTTATTAATACAAACTTTAATCAATAATTTACTAATACCTTTTCCCTGCCATGCATCATCCACAGCCATCTTTGCTAATTCGTAATGATCATTTCCTTCATTCATGATGGCTGCTGAACCAACAATTTTATCTCCGGCCTTTGCCAGCCATATATAACCACCACGGTTGATGATAGTGGCTTCAGGGTCATTCAACACCATCAAATCATGACTTTCAGCTAAATTATATTTATTTAACCAGGTAAGATTGAGCCGGTGAAAATCTGTATGGTGTTCGTTGCTGTATTCAACGATTGATATAGCTTGTTCCATAGCACAAATTTACTGCAATGCAAATTTTAAAGGAAATAAATTGACGAAAGGAAAATTAAGAATAGTCATGCTTCAATAAGGAAAGTTCCCAAATCAAATATTTCACCCTCTCCCATTTTAAAACGTTCAAAACGTTCCACCGGTACATCTTCCATTACTTTACTGCGGAAAATTTCTTCACCTTGCTTAAACACCACAAAATAAAAATCAAGTGAAGCTTCTTTCAGTACATCCTGCTCATCAAAATCATCAGGATTAAAACTGATCTTCACCCGTCCGTTTTCATCGGGACTTGCTTCACCTAAAAAATCATCTTCAAAAAAATCTTTATCGTACAAGCGAACATTGTATGCTTTTCCAGTTACAGGTGCATCACTGCCTTTAGCAATTAACCTTGCAGTAACTTCAATGTTCATATCGGGATTGAGAGAAAAGTTTGTCATTGTTGTATGGTTGATAGCTATTGGTTGCTGCTTTTATGTTTTTAGAACTATTCTTGTTTGCAAAGTTAATTTTGTTTATTGGCGTTCACTAAAAATTCGGCGATTCTTTGTGTTTCAGTATTTGAAAATATCGGCTTGAAATAATTTACATATCCAAGAAGTTCGTTTAATGTCAAAATTTTCACATGCTGAAACTCTTCTTTTGGCTTTGTATTCATCAAAACAATCAGGTTTCTAATTGATATTTTTTTGTCACCCCAATGATGTCTGTCTAAATGTAGACGATAATTGCTCATTTCACTGTTAAGCAACTTATATAAAACAAAGTTTGCTCTCTTTATTTGTTGAACTGGTGAACGTAGACTCAAATTTTCCAAGGATTTTTCACTCCAATTCTTAGTTTCAATAAGAAATATTCCTGATGGTGCTACAAGGATATGGTCAATTTGAACAGACTTTATGTAATCATTTTCTTGTCTGTTATAGATTGCAGGTGCAAAGGAAACTGAAAAGTCATTAATCAAAAAATATTCGTCGGATAGAGCTTCTAATGTCCTAACAACTTTTTGTTCTCCTAATGCACCATAAATAAAGCTGTTTAACTCGTCTATTTTCGTTTTCTTCCTTTCAAGTTCTGATAAAGGATGTTGGGCACTTTGCCTTACAGCTTCATCAACATGTGAAGCTATGAATTGATAGCGATTGCTTTTGAATTGGTAGTTACCAACAAGTTCACTAATTGCCATTTTTACTTCAATGTCAAAATTGTGTTCTTTTTGTTTAATTTTTCTTTTATAGTTCCTATGCCTTAAATTTTTAATTATCTTCTGAAAAAAGTTAGTTGGTGCATTATTTGTCGAAATATTCAATTGTTGCTTCAGTTTATCAATGTCGTCTATCAATCGTTGTTCTGATTGCTGTTTTTGTATTTGAATTGCTTCTTCTAACTGCTGCAAATCAGTATTGAGCATATTTTTCTCTTGATCAATCAGATTTTCATGAAGAGAAATTAATTGTTGTCTGATAGCTGAATAAGAGTTTTGGAAATCGATTACTTCTTGTAATGATTTGAAGTCATGAATGTTGCTATTCTCCAAATGTGATTTTAAGGTCGTCAGTGAACCAATCGTATTATAAGTTCTGCACATTCTGTCTGTCGAGTGTTATTAGTTGGGTGTCATTACTTATTGCCTGCAACTCCTAAATATAAGCAATGATCTGTATAGAATTTTGTTGATAATTAACCTTCGGTTATAAATTATTTCCCAGCAACCAGTAACTAACAACCAGCAACCAGTCACATCACCAAACATTCCGCGGACAAGTATCGCCATATTTATTACCCAACAAAAAGCCTAATACAATCTCATGGCTTCCCCTTTGCTGACTTTGCAGAAGATAACGGGAATTATTTACTTCGTAGGAATAGCTAACATTAAATGTACTGGAGATATTAAAACCGGTCATTGCAGCAAAACCTTCCTTTAACCTGAAGTTACCTCCCACCCAAAAACGATCGAGGTATTGCAGCTTTACATTCAGATCAGTAAAAACAGGCTGAGAAGGAACATAACGAAACATCACCGAAGGCAATGCAGATACTTCATCATTGAGAAAGAAACGATAACCGGCAGTAGCAAATACATGCGGCACTAAAGTAGTGTTATCATATTTAGTATCCGTCAACTGTAATTTTTGCGGAATGATTTGCTGTGCTGATAAACCAACAAAATAATCAGCAGAATACAACCATAAGCCTGCAGACAATTCAGCTTTTACTTTATGCAATGTCGCTATGGCATTAGGTACCGCCGGGTCAATCGGATTAGCTAATTTTATCTGGCTGGCATCCAATCCTATACTTGATATTCCTCCTGCAAAACCTGCTGCTAAATTTGTTTTGGGAGATAATCCTAAATGATAGGCATAACTTCCATTAATAAAGAAACGGTTAATATATCCTGTCTTGTAATTAACGATACTCATTCCTACGCCATGATGTGGTTCCGGTGCAGTGTATTCCTGCCAGTAAGCTTTGCCTCTCGGGTTTTCTCCGGGTGTGCTGAAAGAGGTAGCCGTTGTACGGTCATCTTTCTTTCCAATGGGTGTATGAATGGTGAAATAAAAAGTAGTGGGAGCTCCATCAATTCCTACCCATTGATTGCGGTAGCTCAGCTTTACATCAGTATAATTCTCTATTCCGCTGATGGCAGGATTGAGAATATAATTATTCATTATATATTGGGTGTAATACGGACGTTGTTGTGCTTTTATTGACACAAACCCAAGCCCCATCATCAATATCAGTACAACTCTTTTCATCTTTATCTCAGTATCGTTACATAACCGGCAATTGGTTTGCGGTTATTCTTTGGATCAATTACATAATAATAAGTTCCCACCGGTAATGGATTGCCATTGTATCTTCCATCCCATTTGTTAGCATAACCAATAGAGCGGAATAACAATTGTCCAACGGTGTTATAAATTTCCACCACACAACCGGGATAAGAATCCAGGTATTGTATTTCCCATTTATCATTTACGCCATCGCCATTTGGGGTAAACGTATTTGGTATTACCAATGATTTAAGCACCTTTACAAAAACAGTATCTGAACTCATACATCCACCGGTACCTGTTGCTTTCAATATATAAGTAATATCATCTTTTGGATGAATAATAGTGGGTGATAAAATATTGGTAGCTGTTAAATAACTACCAGGTGACCATTGATAGGCTGTAATACTTCCATAAGGCGAAGTAGATACAATACTTGATTGAATGGTTTTTTCTCCATCCTGCAATACAAACAAATCAGGACCTGCAGTTATTGCAGGATAAGGACGAATATTAATCTGCTTGCTGGCAAGATTAGAAATACATCCTTCTGTGGTATATACATTTAATGTAGCGGTGTATTCACCTGCATCCTTATAAGTATGTTTAGGATTTTGTGCAGCTGATTTTGATCCATCACCAAAATTCCATTCCCATTTATTTAGATCTCTTACAACACCGCTGCTTAGATCAGTAAAAGAAATTTCTTTACCCACACATACTTCTGTTACTGCATTAAAGTTTGCCAATGGCTGAGGGAACACATCCACTAATTGTTTGGAAGCAGTACTTACACAACCATCTTTTGAAGTAACGGTTGAAGTAACAGTATATGGTCCTAATGCTGAATAATTATGTGTTGGATTTTTAACAGTAGAAGTATTACTGTTATTACCACTCGCATTACGATCACCAAAATTCCATAGATAAGTAAACTGCGACTGACTACCATCAGCAATTATTGATTTATCAGTGAAAGGCGCTGTACCGGCAGGCAAACAAACTTTCGGCAAATCAAAATCAACTACAGGTAATGGATTTACTTTAACAGCTTTTGTAACCGGAACACTGGTACAAGTCCTGTCGGTAATTACCTGCAGTGTTACATTATAATTACCATAAGTAGCAAATGTATGATTGGTTGTTTTACCTGTTGATGAACCACCATCACTGTATGTCCAGTTCCATTGAGCTAAATTGCCTGCATTAGCAGTTGACTGATCATTAAACGTAATGGCTTTTGTTTCGCAGGTTGGATTCACCACACTAAAATCAGCTGTTGGTCTTGGCCATACTTCAATCGTATTAGTAGCACTATCACGGCAACCAACTGATGTTGTGTATAATGATTTAATCGTGTGCACCCCTACTCCTGCTGTTGCAGGATTAAATAATCCTGTTGATGATATACCAGTTCCACTATAAGTAAAGCTTCCTGTTAATCCTGCTAATTCTTTTGCCTGAATGATCTGGTAAGATGTTGCGTCCAAACAAATACCCGGTATATTATTAAACTGCACTTTAGGACTTGCATTCAGCGTAACTGTTTTTATTATCGCATCCTCACAGGTTGCACCGGAGAAAGCCAGCATCCTTACCTGTACTGTTTTACTAACGGGTGACTGGAAATTTGGATAGATATGTTTGTACACCTTATTTGAAAAAGGTAATTCATCGGTATCTCTCACTGCAGAACTATTAGCCCAATCCCAATATATCTCTACTCTTGTTACATTACCAAAGTTTACGGTAGATGTATTGACAATTGCAACTGAATCATTACTGCAAAGACTATTTACGTTGGCAACAATGTAATTGGCCACTGGTATATCTCCATTAACCGTGAATGCCTGTTTTACAGAATCAACACAACCATCTTTAGAAGTAACATACAATTGCGCCGTATAATTTCCTATAGAAGCATATTTATGTTTCGGATTCTGTATGGTATAAATATTGGGATTAAATAGCGTAGCGGTAGGATCATCCAATACCCATTTGTAAGTAAGCACAGAATTATCTGCAATCTTACTACTGTCTTTAAAGATAGCAGAAGCATCATCTAAGCAAACCTCCGGAGAAATAAACCCGGCTTTTGGTAAAGGATGAATAATAATACGCCGGGGTACGCTTCTGTTACATCCTTTATCAGTATATTCAATTTGATTAATATAATATTCACCCGGCTTATTAAAGACATGAGAAATGGGTGAGGGATCTTTCTTATCATAAGTAATAAAAGTAGCTGAATCAATATCGCCTGAAGGATTTAATTGATAGATTTGCCATATCCAGTTGACAATCGTTCCTGTTTGTGTAGTTGATGCATCGTTAAAGGTTAGCATGTTTTTTTCACAAAGAGAATTCGAATATGAGAATGCTGGTTTAGGTGGACTATTAATTATGATATCTTTTGTAAAAGTATCGCTTACACATCCCACTGCATTTTTTATATACAGCGATAAAGAAACTGTATCTACAATCCCTAAATTAAATGATGGATCTTTCAGGGTGGAAGTCATCCCATTACTTGAACTCCAAAACCATTGATTAACCGTACTTCCTTTACCATCACTTTGATCAAGTGGATTGATAATATCATTAAGACAAATTTCATTCGGGGCAATAAACTTTGCTTTTGGCTGCGGATAGATGTTAGATAATGTTTTACTACCCTGTGTTACACATCCATCTTTAGATGTAACCGTCAGCTTGATTGTATATGGGCCAACTGTAGAGAAATTATGTGCCGGATTTTTTGTAATAGCTCCATTATTAGCTCCCGATGACAAATCACCAAAATCCCATGCATAAGCAAACTGTGCCTGTGTACCATCTCCTATTGTTGACAGATCATTAAACTGTGCTGCTCCTGCGGGCAAGCAAACAACGGCCGGTACACTAAAATCAACCACAGGATTATAATTGATCTTTATATCCAAACTATCGGTTTTGCTGGTACAACCAGTATTGGTCTGCACAAAGAATTTAGCCCGGTAAGTTCCGGGAGCAGCATAAATATTATTTACCGGATTCCCATTTGCCTGAACACTGGTGACTGTATTACCAAAATCCCAGCTCCATTTAGTAATGGTAGAACCGTTGGCATTTGATTTATCTGTAAACGTAATAGCCTTACCAGCACAGGTTGGATTACTGATGGTGAAATCAGCAATCGGCGGATTACTTACTTTAACAGTAGTTGTAATTGTATCTGATAAACATCCTACATCTGTAAGAATCGAATACCGTACATTATAGGTACCCGCAGCAGCATATTTATGTTTGGGAGTTTTTACATAAGCATAATTACCATCACCAAAATCCCAGAACCATTTAACAACTGGTCTTCCGTTCCCATTACTATTGTCAGTGAACCCTAATGAATCAGTAACACAGCCACTGTTGGTTACATTAATAGCAGCCACTGGCGGATCAAAGACCTGCAGGTCAAAATTCACTTCCTGTATTCCGCTGCAACCCTCGGCCGTTGGATTGTTAACCACCACTTTTATCGGGTAATTTCCAATTACATTATACTGGTAAGCACCCGGCAGTTTATACAAATACAGTTGTTTATTATTGACGATAAAAGTTGAATCAAAAACGGGTGCATTATTGCTCACCGTAGCATAACCGGGAATTGTCCATACCATGGATGTTGGTTTGTACGGCAGTGTAACTGATAAATTAAATGGAGAACCCTTACAGGCCGATGGACTTTTCACTGTAGCATACTGGTTCTGCGAACTGATATACTGGTATAGATCTTTTACATTGGCCCCGGCATTATAACCATACGATTCAGCAAAACCATAACCATAGGCAATGGCATTAAAACCTGAATCTGCTTTCAAATTATGCTGACCAGCCCCCACTGAAAACTGGGCATAAGAATAAGTTGGGTCACCCGGAAGTGTTACAAATGAACCCGCCTGTAATGACCCGTCTAATGTAAAACTTCCGATAGCACTTGTTTTAAGCAACACATTAATAAAATGTTCATTGATCTGGTAATTGGGAGTGGAGTTTAAGGTTACATTATCTACTGTTTGTTCAATGGAGCTCAGGTAAATCATTTCCGGGTCACCATCACCACCGGCGCCACCACCTGTATTAAATTCAGCATTACCACAGTTACCACGGGTAGTAATATATTGAGCTACCATTATTGGTTTATCGCTCTCGATAATATTGGTCTGATTATTTATAAACTCATAATAAAAACCATTGATCAATCCCGTTAATACCACTCCATTTACTTTAACTACTGTGGTAGGGTCACTTACAGCTATCCTGAAGTAATCGTATGGCATCAGTTTGGTGGGAACTGTAATATATTTTTTACCCCATGCTGTAGAAGGAAAACATTGCTGTATAAAATTATCTGCCGACTGGTTAGCACCACCACCACAATCAATATATATTTTACCTGAGCCAGAGAATACTGCTATCCGCTTACAGGCAGTAGTTCCGTTGCTGATAGATTGAATATGTGAACCAGTAAGATCAAAATCACTCATTACATTATATACTTCACCCTTCATTAATAAAGTATCAAAAGGAACTCCGGCTACATGTCCGGCTAAAGTATTTTGGGATGGTGTTATTTGAATACGGGTGCTGTCTTCTGTTGCCACTGCATAAAACCAGGAATAGCTCCCTGCTTCATTAGATATTTGAGTAAAGTTGATGGAATAATATTCCTTGCCTAAAGTAGGTGTAGGAAACAAGATACCAGCACCGGAAACATTTGCATTATATATATGTGCATAGGCAACAATAGGCTGATCGGATGTAACATGAATACCCCTGTTAAACTTACCCTCAGAAATTAATCGGGCATCATTTGCTCCTGTTTTAGGAATAGGTACAGAAGTAACCACTGTATTGGCTGTAACTGTACCAGTAGTTGACCATCCTGCACCAGGTATTTCAATTTTATAATTAGCTGTTTGGGTAGAAGTAAGATAAAGCACCATCTCCTGTCCATTGATGGGGTTGCCGGTAACAAAGCGAATATGGTTACCATAGGCCACCCAAAAATCCTTTCCACGGTTGGAAATATCCTGCGCCTGCAGGTGCAATAAAATGGCAAGACCTGATAATAATGTTAGAATCCTTTTTCTCATTAGCAATGTAAGATGTTCAAGGTACAAGACAGAGCCTGTAAATTTAAATCTTGTTGTCCGGAAATTATAATAATTGAGGAGGGAATAGTTGCCGTTTAACAATATTTCAAAGACTCATAAGACGGCTAAAGCCAGGCTTGCCTTCACATAATAACAGGTCAAGTGCAGAAAGATTGGGACTGAAAGCATTTCTATTTTCAAATACCTGAGTGTATTTGGGAATATCCTTTGCGTACGCTAAATAGTTTTTAGGATTGATTTTATCCCTCCAGTCCATCACCTCAGCCGGGTAATTTTCTACAAAAGAATCCGTGAGTCCAACCTTTATTTGCTGACCAGTTTGTTTGATAAGCCACTCTAACCACTGCAAATTCCAATCAAAAAGGAACTCAGGTTTTTTATCAAAAAGCGACTTTATGTCATCCATATACCATTCAAAGAAGGGCGACTTACGGTAAGCATCATGAATGCTGCGCCAGTGAATAAGCCGCCAGTTGTCCTTATAGCTGATCGGTACCTCTCTAATTGATGTACGCTGGTTGCGTCCTTTTTCCAAAGGAACAGTGAGGGAGAGAAGGCCATTTGGTCCCGCCAGCAGACAGCGGTTACGAAAACTCATTTTTTGATAAAACTCATATTGCTCAATTTTTACATCTTCACTATTAAATAAAATTTTAAAGAAGTAAGCACACGGTAAATAATGATTTTCAATAATTAACGTACTCATATACTAATTACTTATCTACAAGGCCTGCATAACAGTTAAAAGCGACTGTTTAGTCTAAAATATAGGCACAAAATTCAACTGATAAAATTTCAATAAACTTTCTAATAAACTAATAAACAATAAAATAGTAAATTGAAAAATACTAATTTTATTTGCCAGTCTATTTTATCAAAACTCCAGGTACAAAATCCTGCTATCCCAATTTTATTAGTTAGAAATATTTGCTAATATCCCACCTTTTTTTGTCAGCCCACAAAAATTGTTGCTAACATTGCTGCTCATACTTTGCGTATATGATTTTGAAAAATATTTTATTGCTTACAGCCCTCTCCTGCTCCATTGCCTTTAGCAGTTGCAAAAACATGCAGGACCCGGAATACCGTGACATTAAAAACTTCCGGCTAACTAAACTGAACACGGAGGAATCAACTGCCAAAATGGACGTGGTGTACTACAACCCAAACAGCCTGAATTTCCAGATACGATCTACTGACCTGGACATTTATATCAACAACAATTATGTAGGTCATACCAATCTCGACTCCGTTATAAGGGTTCCCAAACAAACAGAATTCATCATTCCCGTTTCTGCCAGGGTGAACACACAAACATTTTTCAGCAATGCCCTCTCCGCCCTGCTCACCAAAGAAGTGAACATCCGCATAACCGGAAGCATTAAAGCCGGCGCCTCAGGACTGTATAAAAATTTTAAAGTAAACTATGAGGGAAAGCAGGCGATTAAGTTTTAAATAGCCGGATGAAAATAGCTACCTATTAAAAGCATAAAAAAGCTTTTATTATCTTTATAGCATAAAGCCCGATATGAAATACTTTATACCAGCCTTATTAGCCTTTCTGCTCCTTTTAAATGCCTGTAGCAAAGGTAGCAACGACCCCAAACCTGCTCCATCCCCTAAAGACACTCTTTCTTCAGGTTGGACTAAAACAAATTTGACAGACACAGCATTCCTTACTGATATTGTTTTTTTTGACAACAATATTGGATATACTGTAAACAGGAGTAACATTTACCGTTCCACTAACGGAGGCACAACCTGGAATAAAGTGCTTCAATCAAATCAAATACTTTCCAATATTGCTGTACCTGGTTTAAACAATGCACTGTTTTTAAGCCCCATAAATATACCCTCCGCCAACTCATCCAAACTATTTATCACTACTGATGGTGGTAACAGTTTTGACAGTGTGGTAATAAACGATGTAAACTGCAGTGATGTGTTTTTTGTAAGCCCAACTATTGGTTACCTATCAGGCAGGTATTGCTGGAAAACTACAGACGGAGGTTTTCACTGGACGGCTATACACGACTTTGGCAAAAACTCATATTATTATAAACCTTTGTTTTTCTTAGATGAACAAACCGGATGGATGTCAGTAGAAGGGCTTTACAAAACGACAGACGGCGGACTTAATTGGGTACAAGAAGCTACACCCGGGTTTAATCCGCTTGATTACACCAGTATTTATTTTACAAATCCCAATAAAGGATTTATTGCTGATTCTATTGGTATAGGGCTCACAACAGATGGTGGGCTTAACTGGAACAAAATATACACTCCCCGCAATCAGAGATTTCACGATCTGCATTTCCTGTCTGAAACACTTGGGTATATGACTGATGGTAACAGTATACTTAAAACAACAGATGGCGGTTATACCTGGACAAAAGAAGTTACCCTTGTAAAAGATACTTTAATAGAACTACATTTTACTGATGTTAACCACGGATGGGCTTGTGGAAGTAATGGTACTATATTACGTTATGTGAAATAACAGATGATTCCCTTTTTTTTGACGAAAAGTGTACATAGCTGGCGTCAATGTATAGCTCATGCTGGTAGATAGAGACAGTGAACATCCGCATAACCGGAAGCATTAAAGTCGGCGCCTCATGACTGTATAAAAGTTTTAAAGTAAACTATGAGGGGAAGCAGGCTATTAAATTTTAGGGGAGAGTTGATAGTGGAGAATGGAAAGTGGAGAATGTTAATATTGGGGTATAGAAGTTGGCGATATCACCTAATTGTCAGCATACTGATAAAGTTTAGTTGTTGATTAAAAGTTATTTGTAACACAAAGTTCCTGTTTGCACCCATAGCTTGTGAGGAGACCCTGCAGAATGAATAACTCTATTTTATAGCAGACTTATATTCAATTTGATTACCTGCATGAAAAAAAATTGTGTCGTTCGATTGAGACTTTGTATGAAGAATTTCATATTTTTTTAAATATGAATTCTTAAAAATTGAGCTAATCTCTTTATTTCGTAAATGGGTATATACGGAATCTAAATCAAAAAAGAATAGATAGGATGGATGATCATCAGGAAATGGCGCACCAATTAAATAAGCTCCTGAATCCTTATAAATATTAAATTTAGGAGAGTAATATAATTGATCCGAATTCATAATAGAGTCCATTGATCGACAAACCACTACATCCGTAGCTGAATTATTTTTAATGTAGACAAGCCTTGGAAAATAATCTAGTACACACGAACAGTGTACCCAGCATATTACTCCAACAACAATTTTTTTAACCATAACAAAACTATTTTTCTTATCGGCTGGTGTCTTTACCTGCCGATTTAATATTGTATGTAGTACCTATCCTGACCACCCCTGTTCAAAACATGCTGTTTTGAACTGTCCCCTCCTTTATCAAGCTACTGTGTGTACACATTTTTTGATACTGTTTGATATAATATCCAGCCTTCATACATATGATAGAATTTTACGAGTCCCTTTTGTAAAACAATTGGGCCGGGTTTTCTTTGCGAGGTATATCCCTTCCATCCGCCCAATCTTGCTATGATCCATGTAGCCCATTTAAGGGTATTGGCCTTAGCCGGATTTTTAAGCTTATCTGTTTCTCCTTCTAACTTTTTATTCATCATGGACAGGCATTGTTGCTGATCTCTGTCAAAAACTTCATCAATGGGCTGTTCATGCTCATCTTCATATGCCAGCATCATTTGTAAAATGCGTAGTGTAGCCATCATAGCTAACATGGTTAATTTTCTGATGGCCCATCCTTGTTCCAGTTGCGAACGTTCAATTCGAAAGCCTTCAGTTTTTAATAAGCGATGGACTTGTTCAATATGCCAACGCTGTTTATACCATTCAATAATTTGCATTGCCTCCTGTGCATTTGTTACCGGATGAGTAGTAAGCAATCGCCAGTAAATTCCTTTCACTTTATTTAATTCTCTGGCTTCTACTACATACATCTCTTTGCTGCCTGCCAGTTGCCTGTTTTTAGTTTTCCCGGATTTCATCACCGATACTTTCGTCCATTTCAACGCCATGTATGCAGTACGTTTATCTATGCCTTTGCGGATATCCACATTCACTGATAAGAGATATTCATGCATAATAACCAGTTCATTTAAATGCGCTGTTAATTTGCCTCCATTACTTATTTTGCGATTGAAGTTTGAGCGGATCACCAAGTGCATTTTCTGTCCATCTACTGCTGCCAGCAGATCATAAATATCGCCTTCCCGGTCTGCAACAATGGTTAAAGATTCAGCTTCTTGCAATAACTGCTGACTTTGCTGTGTGGCTGCTATCCATTTATGTGATTCTTTTTGCTCAATAGGCAACTGTTTATAATTGCGTGCATGACGGTCGGGCATCGTTTCTTTTCTTTCCCGGGTTTTAATATAGGAGTATCCTAATGCATTCCCTTTTTTCGCATCCACCACTAAACTGCTGTGCAGCATAAAACCCAGAACATCATTTTTTGAAGTTTTTCCTACACCACTCCCTGGTTTAAGGCGGCCTCGTTGACTACTCAGATTAAATTCAGTTGTATCCTGAATACACAATAGATGACGGCCTTTGCATAGTTCTGCACACCTTTTTACTAAGCTTTGTTCAATGCTCTTCTCACTGAAATTCTCATTATTGAATAACCGATAAAAACTTTTTTGCTCGGCATTACTCTGCGTAATCTGTCGCAAACTGCTTTGGCGACCATTGGTTAGTTTTTGAAGTGCCTGTACTGCCCGTTTTTCTATGCGTTTATCTCCAAATGCTCCATCAAAGTCCGGGAATGAGTTTATTAATTCTACCATATGTCAAAGATCTATTTTAATTCCATTCCTTTTATTTGTGTACACACAGTAGCTTCCCAAGGAGGGATGTTCCGCTGAAAGCAGGAACAGGGTGGTTACTCTCTTCTCTTCCCAAGGAGGAATGTTCCGCCGAAGGCACGAACGGGTGGTTAATATACACCTCCGCCTTCTAAGCTGCAAACTGCTTCCGGTAATGCAAAGGCGTTGTATTCTTTACCTGCTTAAACTGTTTGCTGAAATGTGCCCAGCTGTTGTACCCGCTTTCGTAACATATCTCTAATACGGGTTTGTTACCCGTAGTTAAAAGTTTACAGGCATAGCCTATGCGCAGTTCTTTTAAAAAATCAAAATAGGTTTTCTTAATATTCTTTTTAAAGAAACGGCAAAAAGTGGGAATGCTCATACCGGTAATATCTGCTACTTCAACAAGTGTTATTTTCTTTAAATAATTCTTAAGCGTATAATCAAATACCGCTTTAATAGCAGAGTTCTCCTCTGAATCGTTGGTATAAGAAAATCCATCAGTAATAGTTTTATAATTGGTTGCTTTACCTGTTTCCTGCAAACATTGCATCAATTGATAAATACGGTCAATGCCTTTGGAGTTTTGTAAGGTCTTCAGCATAGGCGCTATCTTTTGTGCAGCACCTGGTTTTAGTTTAATACCAACATCATTTTGTGATAATAGTTGTTTGATCGGTTTCATTTCAGGTAAATGCAAAAAATCATCTCCCCAAAAGTCTTTACGAAACTGTGCTACTACTGCACTGCCTGTCATTTTATGATGTGACTTACGAAACCAGTGCGGCAGGTTACCCGACATAAAAAAGATATCACCGGGATTATAATGACCAATATAGTCACCTATCAGCGCCGTACCATTCCCTTCCATAATAACAATCAGCTCACATTCCTCATGTTTATGCCAGTTGGTTTCAAAATGCGGCGTACGGTAAGTGCGGCAGGCAAAGGAATGATTGTCTTCCACATGAACTTTCTGAATAAGCGTAAGCATTGTTGTAAAACCTTTATTTTATCAATTTATAGCCACTAAAAGCAAATTACTGATAATATAGCATATTTTTTTATAAACATAGCGGTTGAATACCGTTACTGCCCAGCTTAGTTTTGTTGAATAAAGCTGCTATATGTTATTACTCGGTATAGATGTGGGTACTTCCTCTATTAAAGTATCAGTGCTGGATGCCTCCAACGGTGAATGCATCGTAAGCACTCAATACCCGGAAACAGAAACAGGCATTATTGCGCATCAAAGCGGCTGGGCCGAGCAATCACCTGATGATTGGTGGCAGCATGTACAGCAGGCTATCTTAAAAGCTAATGCTACCAAACTATATAATACCAAAGACATAAAAGCTATTGGCATTGCTTATCAAATGCATGGCCTTGTTTTGGTAAATAAACAGCAACAGGTATTACGGAACAGTATCATCTGGTGTGATAGTCGTGCAGTGGAGATTGGTGATAAAGCATTCCATACTATTGGTGAAGAAAGATGTTTATCGCATTTACTCAATTCACCGGGCAACTTTACGGCATCCAAATTAAAATGGGTAAAGGATAATGAACCTTCCATCTATAATCAAATTGATAAAGTATTATTGCCCGGCGATTTTATTGCGATGAAATTAACAGGCAATGCTACTACCAGCATCAGTGCTTTATCCGAAGGTATCTTCTGGGATTTTAAAGAGAATCAATTATCAGCTGATGTGATGAATGAGTATGGTTTTGATTCATCCTTCATTCCAGCCGTCAGTGATGTATTTGCTGTGCATGGTAATGTAACAAAAGAAGTAGCTGCTGCTTTATCACTTACAGAAAATATTCCTGTCGCCTATAAAGCAGGTGATCAGCCTAATAATGCTTTATCCTTAAATGTACTGCAACCGGGTGAAGTGGCTGCTACTGCAGGAACTTCGGGTGTTATTTATGGGGTGAGTGAAAGTTTGAGTTATGATCCGCAGTCGAGAGTAAACAGTTTTGCGCATGTGAATCATACTGCTTTACAAAATCGTATTGGCGTATTGCTGTGTATCAATGGCACAGGTATCCTTAACCGTTGGGTAAAGAATTTGGCAGGCGATACACTCTCCTATCAGCAAATAAATGATGTTGCATCACAAATCAATCCCGGCAGTGATGGATTAATGGTACTGCCTTTTGGCAATGGTGCAGAGCGTATGCTTAACAATAAGACCATTGGAGCACATATACAGCAGATTGATCTGAACAAACATAGTAATGCTCATATCTTCCGTGCTTCACAGGAGGGTATTGCCTTTGCATTCCGCTACGGGCTGGATATTATG
This sequence comes from Sphingobacteriales bacterium, assembly GCA_016200915.1. Classification (GTDB taxonomy): domain Bacteria; phylum Bacteroidota; class Bacteroidia; order Chitinophagales; family Chitinophagaceae; genus AWTP1-9. The sequence continues at coordinate 16,242 of JACQDV010000031.1, read as the reverse complement.
CGTTCAAATCAATTACAACCTTCCGTTATCCGTGCCGGTAAAGCCAATATGTTTTTAAGTAAGGTATTTACAGAGGCTTTTGTCAATGCTACGGGTGTAAGTGTAGAATTGTATAACGGTGATGGAAGTGTGGGTGCAGCCATCGGTGCAGGTATAGGAGCAAAAGTGTATAGTGATCCCAAACAGGCTTTTCAAAATTTCAAACTCATTGAAACAATTCATCCAACCAATACAACATTGTATGATGAAATGTACCAGCAATGGAAACAATTATTAAATAAACAACTTCATTCATAACTTTTAAATGATCTGTTATGTCAGTAATTACAGGCGACAAAGAATTTTTCAAAGGCATTGGTAAAATCAATTACGAAGGACTATCAAGTGATAATCCTTTTGCGTACCGCTGGTACGATGAAAACAAAGTAGTGGCCGGTAAAACCATGAAGGACTGGTTGCGTATGGCCGTGTGCTACTGGCACAGCTTCTGTGGTAATGGTGGTGATCCGTTTGGCGAGCCTACACTCCTGTTTCCCTGGAATGAAAAGAGTGATGTAATTGGCCGTGCAAAAGATAAAGCGGATGCAGCATTTGAATTCATTACAAAACTGGGATTACCCTACTATTGCTTTCACGACGTAGATGTGGTAGAATATGGTACAGATGTAAATGAAAATGATAAACGTTTACAAACACTCACGGATTATTTACAGCAAAAACAAAACGCCAGTGGGGTTAAGTTGCTTTGGGGCACAGCCAATGTATTCAGTAACCGTCGTTATATGAATGGCGCATCTACCAATCCTGATTTTCATGTGCTCACTCATGCTGCTGCACAGGTAAAAGCAGCATTGGATGCTACCATTGCATTAAAAGGTGAGAACTATGTTTTCTGGGGAGGAAGAGAAGGTTATATGACTTTGCTCAATACCAATATGAAAAGAGAGAAAGATCATTTAGCCCGTTTCTTACACACAGCAAAAGATTATGCAAGAAAGAATGGTTTTAAAGGAACTTTCTTTATTGAACCCAAACCATGTGAACCTACCAAACATCAATATGATTATGACAGTGAAACAGTAATTGGCTTCCTGCGTAATTATGGATTAGCAGATGATTTTAAATTAAATATTGAAGTGAATCATGCTACGCTGGCCGGTCATACTTTCCAGCATGAATTGCAGGTGGCAGTTGATGGTGGCTTCTTTGGCAGTATGGATGCCAACCGTGGCGATTACCAGAATGGATGGGATACCGATCAGTTCCCCAATAATATTAATGAACTGGTGGAAGCCATGCTCATCATTGTAGAAGGTGGTGGCTTTAAAGGTGGTGGTATCAACTTTGATGCTAAGCGAAGAAGAAACTCAACTGATGCAGCTGATCTTTTTCATGCACATATTGGCGGTATTGATTGTTTTGCCCGTTCATTGATCATTGCAGATAATGTTTTGAATAAATCTGAGTACAAAAAGATAAGGGCAGACCGTTATGCCTCTTACAACAATGGAAAAGGAAAAGAATATGAGGATGGAAAATTATCATTGGAAGATTTAAGAGCTTATGCAGTTGCCAATGGTGAACCAGCTATTACCAGCGGAAGGCAGGAGTACCTGGAAAATATCATTAACCGCTTTATATAGACCTGGTATAAGGAGACATTCTTTGTGTTCCTTGTGTATGCTTTGTGCACTTAGTGGTTAAAATTATCAGCTGAAAAGAGCACTGAGGCATTAACAGCGTTCACAAAGAATGAAACTCCTAATTTTGCCGGCTATGACTGATGTTTCAGCCGCATATGAAAATGAGTTAAGTTATTACCAGCAGCAACTGGTGCAGTTAAAAAAGCAGCAGGTTAACCTGGGCTTTCTGCGCTTACTGGTATTTATTGTTGCCGCTGTTTGTATTTACATTACCATCAGCCGTAACAATGCATATTTTATTGTTGGCGCACTCCTCTCCATTGCATTATTTTTTTACTTTGTAAGAATATATGTAGATAAAAAAGAAGAACGGGAACTGGCAGAGAAACTGGTATTCCTCTGCCAGAATGAATTAAATATACAGGAAGGCAAACTCAACCAGTTTAATAATGGTGAAGCATATAGCAGTTATGAAAAATATTACTCTGACCTGGATGTATTTGGCAACGGATCCCTGTTCCAGTTAATTAACCGCACCTCCACTACTATTGGTGAAGATACACTGGCTGCACAATTAAAAGATCCGGCTGCTGATAAACAAAAGATCACCGGTACACAGGAAGCAATAAAAGAATTGAAAGATCAGTTGAAGCAACGGCAACTGCTTTCCGCTAAAGGATTGCTGTATCATTACGACAGTAACGATCTGTCGCAGATCAATCAATGGCTTACAGAAAAAGAAGTATTCATTAACCACCCATGGTACCGTATCGCATTATGGCTTTTACCATTACTTGGTATCAGTACTTTACTTTACTGGTTCTTTAGCGGAGATTATTTCCCTTTTGTAATAGCTGCTGCTATTAACTGGATGCATGTTGGCAGACTGGCCAAACATATAAAACAGCAACACCAGTTAATGGGAAAGAAACAGGAGTTGCTTGATCAGTATGCTTCTATCCTTGCCGCCTATCATGGATTCAATATAAAACAATCAGCTTTATTAAAAGAACTTGATAAGACTTCCACTAATGCTGCTGCCGAGATAAAACAATTGTCCCGTATCAGTTCTTTTTTTGATCAACGGTTAAATATGCTCGTACCATTGTTTCTTAATTCTATACTGGTGTACGATCTGCATTGTTTATGGTGGCTTGAACAATGGAAGCAAAAGAATAAAACACAATTGAATAAATGGTTAACAGCAGTCGGACAAATAGAATATTTAAACTCATTGGCAGGTTTTGCTTACAATAATCCTGATTATTGTTTCCCTTCGATCAAAGAAGATAAACCATACATTAAAGCAAAAGGATTAGCTCATCCATTAATATCATCATCAGAAAGAATAGTAAATGATTTTGAAATTGGTGTGGCTGATAAGCTGCAATTAGTTACTGGTTCCAATATGTCCGGCAAAACAACTTTTCTCCGTTCTGTTGGTGTGAATGTTTTATTAGCGCAATGTGGTGCACCAGTATGTGCCGAAGCATTTGAGTTTACTCCAATGCAGATATTAAGTTCCATAAGAGTGAGTGATTCATTACAGGAACATACCTCCTACTTTATGGCCGAATTAAAGAAACTGCATTCTATTGTGGAGGGATTAGCAACAGGAAAACCATCACTGGTATTGATAGATGAGATATTGAGAGGAACAAATTCTGATGATAAATCACACGGCAGTGAACTGTTCATTAAAAAACTATTGCCAACCAACAGCATCACTTTATTTGCCACACATGATCTGAGCTTAGGAAGTTTGGAGACAGCATATCCTGATCTCCTTAGTAATTATTGTTTTGAAAGCATTATACAAAATGGCGAACTGAGTTTTGACTACCGTTTACACAAAGGCATTGCACAAAACAAAAATGCTTCTTTCCTGATGGAGAAGATGGGAATTATTTAATTGTTCCCTTAAAATAAAAAAGCAACCGGCGGAGTGAGTTAGTAAACAGGATGTGATACATACAGCATCAACATCCTGCTTGAATAAGTTGATTAAAGAACCAGTACACTGTTAGTACCGCCAAATTCATTTGGCGCCTGAGCGTCTGCTTCGGGTTCATTCAACCAATCGGTTTCATTTACCCTGTATTTGAATTCGTGTTTGGAGTCTTTGGGAAGATTTACATCAGCACTGAAAGAACCATCTTTCTTTTTACTCATGATAACTGATTTCTCCCAGTCGCTGTTTAAGCCTAATATTTCAACAGTTTCGGCGTTTTCAACGTTAAAAGAAAATTTTACTTTGCAGTAATCCTTTGTTTTGTAATAGGTTTTCTGTACCATCTCGATCTTTTTAATTATGAAATACAAGTGTTAGTTAAACACGAGGGAATAAATTCCGCTGCTTGATACTATAACGCAACAAAGGTAACCCATAAAAGCACTGATTTTTGGTATCGAAGAGTCCACATACTGTTGATAACTTTTTTTAATATCTGCTTCTGTAATTAATGTTTTCACTCTCATTCTTATCACATCAGCAAAATCCCTTAATTTAATAGCATGGATAAGCGATCATTTCTAAAGAATTTTTCTTTGCTGGGACTGGCAGGAATTGCCTATAAGCCCAATTTAGAAGACTGGTTAAAAAAGTTTGAGCAACATTCACCACAATCATTAGCTGATGATGAGATTTTTTGGGAAGGTGTACGAAGTGGTTATCGCTTAAAACCAGATTATATCAATTTGGAGAATGGTTATTATTGTTTTCTTCCACAGGATACATTGGAAAGCTTCATCACTCATGTTCGGGAAGTGAATTACCAGGGCTCCTATTACATGCGTACCGTACAATGGGATAATAAAAAAGCAATGGCGGCTAAGCTTGCTGCTATTGCCGGTTGTACAGCAGATGAAATTGCTATAACAAGAAATGCAACAGAATCATTAGACATGATTATTGGCGGCATGCACTGGCAGGCTGGCGATGAAGCAGTAATGGCTGAACAGGATTATGGTGCTATGCTGGATATGTTTAAACAAATATCCAGGAGATATGCTGTAGTAAATAAAATTGTTTCTGTGCCGAATCATCCGGCTAATGACGAAGAGATTGTAAAAATTTATGCTGATGCCATCACTCCTAAAACAAAACTGCTGATGGTGAGTCATATGGTTAACATCACCGGTCATATTTTACCAATCAGAAAGATTTGTGATATGGCACACAGCAAAGGTGTACCTGTAATGGTGGATGGTGCACATGCCTTTGCACAATTCAGATATTCTATTCCTGAACTGCATTGCGATTATTATGGCGCCAGTCTGCATAAATGGTTAAGTGTTCCTTTGGGTGCAGGTTTATTGTATGTAAAGAAAGATAACATTGCTAAAGTGTGGCCCATATTTGCAGAGGAAGGAAAGAAAGAAGATGAGATTGGAAGATTGAATCATACCGGCACACATCCCGTGCATACAGATTTAACAATTGCCGATGCTGTTGATTTTTATAACAAACTCGGGCCTGAAAGAAAAGAAGCAAGATTACGTTACCTGCAACATTACTGGACAAGTAAAGTACGTCATTTACCAAACGTAGTAGTTAATACGCCGGAAGACCAGTCCCGTTGCTGCGGAATTGCTAATGTTGGTGTCTCTACTATGAAGCCAGCTGATCTTGCAGATGTACTGATGAAGAAATATAAAATCTATACCGTGGCGATTGATTATGCCAATGTAAAGGGCTGCCGTATAGCTCCCAACGTTTATACCACACCGGCTGACCTGGATGTATTAGTAAAAGCCATTACAGAACTAAGCCGCTAATTGATATGCTTACATTTAATCTTACTCCTTTTCCTAAGTTAGAAACAAATCGTTTATTACTCCGGCAATTAACGGAAGCAGATGCTGACCGTTTATTTTTTCTCCGCTCCGATGCACAGGTGCTGAAATATATTTTCAGGGAACCGGCTTCAACAATAGATGAAATAAACAGTTTTATCCAAACCATCAATCGAAATGTTGCAACAAATGAAAACCCGTATTGGGCTATTGCACTAAAAGAAGAACCGGGTAAATTAATTGGTACCATTTGTATATGGAATATCCGCAAAGAACATTACCGGGCAGAGCTGGGCTATGTACTACACCCCAATTATTGGGGAAAAGGAATGATGAAAGAAGCGATACAAACAGTAATTGACTATGGATTCAACCAGCTGCATTTGCACAGTATGGAGGCCGTTGTGGATCCCGGCAATATAGCCTCTGTTAAAACACTGGAATCATGCGGCTTTGTAAAAGAAGCTCATTTTAAAGAAGATTCTCTTTTTCGTGACCAGTTCAAGGATACAGCTATTTACTCCCTGCTTAACAAATCCTGATCTTTATCAACCACTTATATAAAAATTAATACCCCGGACAAAAGGAATTGTCTATTTTCGCAGGCACTTAAGGAAATTATGGGTAAGCGTTTGTTATTGCCACCAACAGCCCGTTGGGTACTAAAGCTTTTCTGGATATTCCTCGGAGTATTTACATTATTCAGGATAGCTACATTAATTGCATTTATGCCAACACATGAAGTGCTGGGCGAACTGTGGCCTTCTTTCCTGTTAGGGCTTCGCTATGATATCCGCTGGATATGTATTGTACTGTCGCCCTTATTGGTGTTTGGAAGTTTTACCGCCCTCTCCCCTTTTTACAGCAGGAAGAATAAAAAATGGTGGATTGCTTATCTCACCGTCATTGCTTTATTTATCTTATTATTCTTTGGTGCCGACTTTGGTCATTTTGGTTATATCAGCACCAGGCTTAATGCAAGTGCATTAAACTTTATGGAAGATTTCAGAACATCCATGGCGATGATCTGGGAATCCTATCCCATCTTTTGGATATTGCTTGGATTGGGTTTGATTGTATGGCTCATCACTAAACTCGTTCGTCATACACATGCTGTGGTAGAAAAATCACACAACGAAAAATTTTATTTCAGATCTGGAAGGGTGATATGGTTAGTGCTGCTGATGTTCATCGGTATATATGGTAAGCCATCAGCAAAACCACTGGTATGGAAAGATGCCTTTTTATTAGGAGATAATTTTAAAGCATACCTCGCTTTAAATCCTATGCAGAACTTCTTTACAACACTCAAGTTTCGTAATCCATCATTCAATACTTCCAATGCCAGACAGTATTATCCTGCTATGGCTAAATTCCTCGGCATTGATAAGCAGGAAGAATATTTAGATTTTAAACGTACAGTGGCTGCTGCCAATGAAAAACAGATGAATGTAGTGCTGGTGGTTTGCGAATCATTCAGTATGTACAAAAGCAGCATGAGCGGTAATCCATTGAACACAACTCCTTATTTTAATCAAATGAGTAAAGAAGGCGTGTTCTTTGAAAAATGTTTCTCTCCTCATTTTGGTACGGCAAGAGGTGTGTTCGCATTAATGACGGGTATTCCTGATGTACAATTATCTAAATTCTCTACCCGTAATCCTGAAGCATTAACACATCATACCATCATCAATGACTTCACTGATTACAATAAATATTATTTCATAGGAGGTAACAGTGAGTTCAACAATTTCCGTGGATTGATACAGCAGAATGTGAAAAATGTGAAGATCTATGATGAGAACAGTTACCAGTCTCCAAAGTTTAATGTATGGGGAATAAGTGATAAAAATTTATTTAAAGAAGCAAATAATGTTTTAAAGCAAAATGATAAACCTTTCTTTGCTATCATACAAACAGCCGATAATCATCGTCCGTTTGAAATACCACAGGAGGATAAAGATTTTGTAAAACAATATGCAGGTGAAGAAACATTAAAAGCAAATGGCTTTGAATCTTTAGATGAATACAATGCATTCCGCTATGCTGATTACTGTATTCAGCACTTTATAAATGATGCAAAGAAAGAAGCTTATTTCAACAATACGCTGTTTGTATTTGTAGGAGATCACGGTGTGCAGGGTGATGCCAATGCTGTGTATCCCAATGCATGGACAGAACAACGGCTGAGTGATGAACATGTTCCTCTATTGTTTTATGCACCGGGTATTCTACAACCACAGCTTAGAAAAGAAATTACATCGCAAATTGATGTGCTACCTACCATAGCAGGTATTGCCGGTAAACATTATACCAATCAAACATTGGGAAGAGACTTATTAAACACCAAACCCGGTGGCGACTGTGCCTTTATTATTCATCATGATGAAGGAAATATTGGTGTGGTGACAAATGAGTTCTATTATATCCGCAACATACAATTACAAAATGATACAATTGTTTCGGTAACAGGCAAACCACTAACCTACACCGATGCTCAATTAAAAAATCTGCGTTCAAGAATGTCCACCTTTACTACTGGCTATTATGAGACTGCCAAGTGGATGTTGTGCAATAATAAACCTTAGGGCAGTTGATAGTGGAGAATGGATAGTTGATAATAGAAGTTGATTCCTTTTTTCCAGTAAACCAATAAACTAATCACCTCTTTATCTTTTTCCCAATCACAATCATTCTTGGAGAATTAATTACATCATATCGACTTAACTGGTAATCACCAAATACTTCCTGCACCTGCACTCCCTGGTAAGCCATCATTTCTGTAAAGTCACCGAGAGAAAATTTAGCCACTCTTTCTGTGTGTTCAACGGGTTCTTCCAAAGCATCATCTTCCACTACTATCTTTTTATAGAAATGTGTTTCATCAAACCATTTTGTAATAAAATAGTTTATTCCATTAACCTGTTTCTCTAACTTATGTATTAAATGATTTTCCGCATAATGCACATTAAGGTAATCGATCATCAATATTCCGTCTTCTTTAATAGCATTAGCCATTGTGCGGATGGAATTATCATGTTCCCTTTTTGTTTTAAAATAACCAAAGCTGGTAAAAAAGTTAAATGCATAATCAAAGTAATTGACCCAGAAAGGCATCCGCATATCATGCTGGTAGAAATGCAGGTTTTCTTTTTCAAATTGTTTAGTAACAGTAATATTCTCAATGGAAAGATCAATACCGGAAACAACAAATCCTTTTTCTGCCAGCAGAATACTATGTCTTCCTTTACCACAGGCAACATCCAGCATTAAACTGTTGGAAGCAGGTTTTAAATGATCCACCAGCTTATCAATAAAAGCAGCAGCTTCCTGCTTTCCGTGTTCAAAATACAGGAGATGATAGTACGGAGAACTAAACCAGTCTTTAAACCATTCCTTTTCTGCCATGCATCAATTTTACACAAAAATAATAAGTGAATGGAAATGATGTTCAATAAGCCATGTGTGCATTTCAATCTTTCGCATACAGACCCACCCCATTATATAGTCTTATATTTTAAACCACTGCTTCCCCTCCATGGAGGGGATAAAAAGACTGCTAATCGAAATCTAAAAAAGTCATCCATTGCGAAAATTTGAAATGCACCCGTAAGCCATTAACTTGGCAGTGAAATTATTCATCATGCAGTATAAACATTGGCTGGCAGTATGGATGTTAGTATTATCAGCCTGCAAAGAACATTCAATGAGAGTAGAACATTTGGATATTGAAGGACACAGGGGCTGCCGTGCTTTAATGCCGGAGAATACCATTCCTGCAATGATCAAAGCTATTGATATCGGTGTAACTACCCTGGAAATGGATGCCAGTATTACAAAAGATAAGCAGGTGATTGTTTCGCATGAGCCTTTCTTTAATCATGAAATAAGTACCAAACCCGATGGAACATTAGTTACGGAAGCTGAAGAAAAAAATCTCAACGTTTATCAAATGACGTATGAAGAGATAAGTAAGTGGGATGTTGGTAGCCGTCCTCATCCCCGTTTTACCCATCAGCAGAAAATGAAAGTACATAAACCCTTGCTGGGCGATCTGATTGATAGCGTTGAACATTATATTCAGCAGCATCGTTTGAAACCTGTTCAATATAATATAGAAACAAAAAGTGCTCCAGAAGGTGATTCCATTTATCATCCATTACCGGATGAATTTGTGGAGTTATTAATGAAAGTGATCATGGATAGAAAAATTGAAGACAGAGTAATCATTCAGTCATTTGATTTTCGTACACTGCAGATCATTCATAAAAAATACCCAGCTATTAAAACTGCTGCTTTAATTGAAGAAGGGATATTCACTCCAATAGAAAAACAAATTAAAAAATTAGGCTTTACTCCCACTATTTACAGTCCGCATTATTTATTAGTAAGCACTCACATGATTGATTATTGCCGCAAACACAACATTAAAGTAATTCCATGGACCATCAATGATATTAAACCTGCAAAAGATTTAATTGAGTTGGGTGTGGACGGCATCATCACTGATTATCCTGATATAATGGTAAAAGAATTTTTACAACCACATAACTAATACAAACCTCACAGGTTTAATAAATGTGTTTTTATTGGAGGTGTTTTCATAAACTTGTGAGGTTTTACGCCAAATGGTAAAGGAATTTTTACAATTACATAACTAAATATAGCAGCGCCTTTCTTTTTTGGCACGATTTTTTAAAGTCTTGGGCAGAACAAAAATTATAATTATGAGAAAGGCTTTATTCGCAACAGCTATGTTGCTCTTCATTTCGTTCACACATCTATCCGCTCAAAGTATGGGATCAACTTACAAAACTGCACTCGGTGTTAAGTTTGGTGATGGTGGCGCCGTTACTATCAAACATTTTATAAAACCCAATGCCGCAATAGAAGGTTTAGGATATTTCTGGAGATATGGAAGCCGCATCACCGGTCTTTATGAATTTCATGGAGACATCAATGGTGCACAAGGGTTAAAATGGTATGTTGGTCCGGGTGCACATATTGGTTTCTGGAATACCCGCTGGAAAGATCGTTATGGTTATAACTATTCCGGTTCTTATGCTGGTATTGATGGTGTGTTAGGTTTGGATTATAAATTTAAAGGTGCTCCCATCAATATGAGTTTGGACTGGCAACCTTCGTGGAATTTTGGTAATGGACCAGATGCTTATTACGGTTTTTATGGTGGCTGGGGTGGATTAGCAGTACGTTATACCTTTTAATCTTTGCATAGTTAAAGTTGTAAAGCCCTTCATTGATAAATGGAGGGCTTTCTTATTAACACTGAATTGTATAAACGGCTTTTTGCCTGTGGCGGACAAGTATTATATTTGCCGAAATTTATGAGAAACGTCCGTGATGGAATATTAAACTTTTTAGATTTCTTCTACCCGCCATTCAGCAAAATAATGGATAAGCGAACTTTTCATTATGCAGCCTGTGGCGGTGGTAATACTTTACTCAGCATCTTTCTATATTTCATCAGTTATAATTTTATTTTTCATAAGCAGGTAGTACATCTGGGTTTTATTGCCTTTACACCTTATATAGCTGCTTTCTTAACTTCATTCATCATTACCTTTCCTATTGGTTTTGCTTTATCAAAATACGTAGTGTGGACAGAAAGTACATTGAAAGGAAGAATACAATTGTTCCGTTATTTTTTACTGGTAATGGTTTGCGTGGTGCTGAATTATATTTTCCTGAAAGTATTTGTTGAATATTGTCATATCTATCCAACCATTTCACAGATCATCACTACGGTGATCGTGGTGGTATTCAGTTATATCACACAAAAACATTTCAGCTTCCGTACAGAAGAAGTTTCTTTAGAGGTAGATTGAATTTTTGATTGAACACTGATTTATTATGATGATTATGATTTTTCGCTGATCTCATCTTAACAAATCATAACTCATCTGCTTTATCAGCGTTCCATCCTTCCAAATAGTTTTTAAAGATTGATTGAATTAACCTGCATCGCTAATTCTCCTTTTGCATTACAACGAAGAATAAATACACCGGTTGCCGGTAAAAGATCGGTTACCTGCAATGTTTCCATTTTGCCGGTGGTAAAAATTCCTTTGTACACTTCCCGGTTGAGTTGCTGATTTAACTGCGGTAATAAATTATTGATGTAATTCGCAATTTCAAATTTGGAATGTTTGTTCAGTGCATTCAAAATCTTTTTATCAAATAACCATTTGGCAGTATTCAAAAAAAGATTCTTTGTTTTGAGGTCATAATCAAGATTCTTTATTTCTAATATTCCGGTGGCTTTATCATAAACAGGTTTACCGATGAAGTACATCATACCACTGTTGCTTCCACTAAACTCCACTCCTAATATCAGCTTATCTTTTCCATCACCATAAATTTTTACAGATTCTACAATCACATATTTCTGTGGCACCTGGCTGATGTCCATTCTATAACCTTTCATCCGGCTCGTAACAATATTGCTCAGCGAATCATAATCCAACTGTGCATCTAAAAACAAATTGAAACCGCTGCGTTGCTTAAAATCGCTGATGTTGGGAATCGGTGTTTTTGTATCTGCTGGTTTTACTGAACTAATAATCGGTCTTGCTGAAAGCCCCACACTCAAACTGATCGTATCATTATCGGCAATCAAACTGCTGATGCGTATCTTTTCAGGGTTCATTTTTAAATAACCAAGTCCGTATAAGTTTTGTCCGCTGTTGAGCTTATCCCAAATGTTTTGAAACTGGCTGCGCAGGTTCATCTTGCTCAATGTATCCATCAAATTTATCTTGGCACTATCTAATTCCAGCTTCAGTTGATCCATTACTGTTTTGGTGATATCTTTTTTAAAGAAACATACTTCGCATTTATCAATCGCCAATGGCTCCATTCGTTCAATGATGGGTGAAATGGAATAATCAGAATGAACACCTATTACTGCTTTAAATCCCACTTCCACTCTTCTCGGTTCTTCTTTGTAGCCACAGGAACAATCCGGTGCCCACGGACTTACACCTGTGCTGCCCACACATACCCGTTGTGATCCTTTTACTTTATAAAAACCGGAAAAAGCTAATTGCAGCACATTGCCTTTAGTGCTCATGCGCAACTTATCTCTTTTAAACTGGTACATGTAGCGGGTATCACAACCGTCGTATTGCCATACGTTGGGATAATTATCTGACGTATATACAGTCTCCACTTTCTTCTCCGCTAAATCATACAGAGGTTTCAGATTTATTTTAACGGGAATATCAATCTCACTCAATGGAAGCGTATCCAGCTTATAATCGGTATTGTAAACAGCCGGCTTTTCGGGAATGATCTTTTTGGAACAGGATGCCAGGAACAATATGCCGGTAATAATTAAAAGCCTCGGGTTAAGCATGCCTCAAAATAAATAAATCAGTTGCAAAGGAAGAATTAAATTCTGTGCTTAATGCTGAACGCCTAATGCTCAACGCAAAATGCGTTTTGTTCTTTGCTTTTGGCCTTCTGCATTAGGCGTTCAGCTTTTTGCGTTAAGCGTTTCCTGCCATTATTTCACCCCGCACCCCTATGGCATAATGATTGACAGTTACTGCTGAACGTTAAATTCTATTTTACTATGGGAAAAATAATAGGTATAGACTTAGGAACTACCAATAGCTGCGTATCCGTTTTAGAGGGTAACGAGCCGGTAGTAATTGCCAATGACGAAGGACGCCGTACAACCCCGTCTGTAGTGGCTTTTCTTAAAAATGGTGAACGTAAAGTGGGTGACCCGGCTAAACGCCAGGCCATCACCAATCCGCATAACACCATTATGAGTGTGAAGCGTTTTATGGGCCGCCGTTACGATGAAGTGGGTGAAGAAATCAGCCACTGGAGCTACAAAGTGGTAAAAGGTGACAATAATACCGTACGTATTGACATAGACGGCCGTTTATATACGCCACAGGAAATCAGTGCTATGACCCTTCAAAAAATGAAGAAAACAGCCGAAGATTACTTAGGCCAGGAAGTAACGGATGCAGTTATCACCGTTCCTGCCTACTTCAACGATGCGCAACGCCAGGCTACTAAAGAAGCCGGTGAAATTGCCGGTCTAAATGTTCGCCGTATCGTAAACGAACCTACTGCTGCTGCGTTAGCCTATGGTTTGGATAAAGGTGGTAAAGATCATCATATCGCTGTGTTTGACCTTGGTGGTGGTACATTCGATATCTCCGTATTAGAATTAGGTGATGGAGTGTTTGAAGTAAAATCAACCAATGGTGATACTCACTTGGGTGGTGATGATTTTGATAAGGTAATTATGGACTGGCTGGCCGATGAATTCAAAAAAGATGAAGCCATCGACCTGCGTAAAGATCCAATGGCTTTACAGCGTTTGAAAGAAGCGAGTGAAAAAGCAAAAGTTGAGTTGTCTTCTTCATCAGAAACAGAGATCAATCTTCCTTATATCACCGCTGTGGATGGTGTACCCAAGCACTTAGTGAAAAAATTAAGCCGTGCTAAGTTTGAACAACTTGCCGATAATTTATTTGCAAGATGTTTGAAACCCTGCGAACAGGCATTAAAAGATGCAGGTTATGATGTTTCAAAAATTGATGAAGTGATATTGGTGGGTGGTAGTACCCGTATTCCTAAAGTGCAGGAGATTGTAGAAAAATTCTTTGGTAAAAAACCAAATAAGAGTGTGAATCCTGATGAGGTGGTAGCCGTAGGTGCTGCTATACAAGGTGCGGTATTAACCGGTGAAGTAAAAGATGTATTGTTGCTCGACGTTACTCCATTATCACTCGGTATTGAAACCATGGGTGGTGTAATGACAAGATTGATCGACAGCAACACAACTATCCCAACCAAAAAATCAGAAACATTCTCTACTGCCAGCGATAATCAGCCCGGTGTACAGATTCATGTATTGCAGGGTGAACGTCCAATGGCGGGCCAGAATAAGAGCTTGGGTATGTTTAATCTCGATGGTATTCCACCGGCTCCCCGTGGTGTACCACAGATCGAAGTAATATTTGATATTGATGCCAACGGTATCTTACACGTTACCGCTAAAGATAAAGGCACTGGTAAAGAGCAAAAGATTCGTATTGAAGCAGGAAGCGGGTTGAGCAAAGATGAAGTAGAAAAAATGAAAGCAGAAGCAAAAGCTCATGAAGCAGAAGATAAAGCAGCCAAAGAAAAAGTAGATAAGATGAACCAGGCGGATAGCTTAATATTCCAGACAGAAAAACAACTGAAGGAATATGGCGACAAGATACCTGCTGATAAGAAAGCTCCTATTGAAGCGGCATTAGCCAAACTGAAAGAAGCACACAAATCACAAGACATAAGCGCAGTAGATGCAGCCGTTACAGAAATGAACAACGCATGGACAGCCGCCAGTGAAGAACTGTACAAAGCAACACAGGAACAAGGCGGAGCACAACCCGGCCCTGATGCCGGTGCCGCTGATGGATCACAACAACAAACTGGTGGTAAAGGTGATAATGTGGAGGATGCGCAGTTTGAGGAAGTGAAGTAATATATTAAAAAGCCCTAACGCAAGTTGGGGCTTTGATTTATAAAGAAATGTTTATAATATCCAGATACGTATTTCTTTTAATGTTAAAAAAAGAGGATTTAACAAAATCAATAAAATATGTATTCACCATTAAACAGTTTAGAAGAAATGTGGAATACTCCACATTATATTTTATTTAAGGTTTTGATAAATGGCAAGGAGTATTATGGGAGACCCGGCAATGCTATTGCGGAGCCATTCGATAAAATTATATCAGCAAGATTTAACAGGTACAATAGTTTATTATCGGCTCAAAGTAGTTCAGTTGGTGAAGAAGTAATTATTAAACCATCCGATATTATGGGGCTTGAAGCATTTGATATAGTAAGCAGTAAATCTCCTTCTCCTTTTTCAAAAATTCTTGATACATGTAATACAATTGGGCAGGTGGAAAAAATCAGTGAAATGACACTTCTCTTGATTGATAATTTAATAGATGCAATAGAAGAGTTTATTAAAGAACATCCGAAAACTGAAGAAGAAGGAGTAAACGCAATTGATTTACTAAATCAAACTAAAATACATTTTACAAATGAAGAATACTCATCTGAAAATACCGAATATTTAAAAAATGGTATTAGTGACATTATAGAGAACTTCTTTCACTTACAAAATTAACTTCAACTAATCGTAGTTTATTTTCTTTCCTGCAAAATCTCCTACGAGCCTGTGCATTAGCCGGGAACTCTGCGGCATGAGGGCACAACAACCCATCATTACCACACAGCAACATTAATAACCCGCCGCCCGTCTTTGCGAGCCTTGTGCAACTTGGCGAAGCAATCTGCTCTTGCAATAACAGACTCTATCTATTACAAAAGCATAACAAAACAATCAGCACTTACAATTGCAGTTACCACCCAATTCATAAAGCAGACTGCTTCGTGCCTCGCAGTGACGGGAAGGGAACAACAGCACAGCATTACCACACAGCAACATTAATAACCCGCCGCCCGTCTTTGGAGCCTTGTGTAACTTGGCGAAGCAATCTGCTCTTGCAGTAACAGGCTCTACCTATTACAAAAGCATAACAAAACAATCAGCACTTACAATTGCAGTTACCACCCAATTCATAAAGCAGACTGCTTCGTGCCTCGCAGTGACGGGAAGGGCACAACAGCCCACCATTACCACACAGCAACATTAATAACCCACTGCCCGTCTTTGCGAGCCTTGTGCAACTTGGCGAAGCAATCTGCTCTTGCAATAACAGACTCTATCTATTACAAAAGCATAACTAAACAATCAGCACTT
>JACQDV010000029.1 GCA_016200915.1 Sphingobacteriales bacterium | reverse complement strand
TGTGATAAGAGTGGCTGTCCGACAAAACTTCTATCTTTATCCATATGGTTTGTTTGTTGTGTGGAAACTCAAACATAACCATTAAGGGTGGTTCCTTAGAACTGCCCTTTTATTTGTAGTTTAGTCGGACAATAGTGATTAAAAATTACTTGTAGTATTTAAAACAATGTTCCGCTGTTTACATAATTATAATAACTGGCACCGCCACTAAACGTCCAGTTAGTTGCATTGAAAGAACCATTACCAATGCTGCTGCCGGCAATACGGTATGTGCTTACCGCCATACCGCTGCGATTCCATGTTAATGATGTTCCGCTTATACAGGTCTCTGCACCGAGGCTGGTGCTACGCATAAAATAAGCATTGTTGATGCCAAATACTTTTCCAATACCGTTTTGATCAATACACACTGCAGTTTGTTCATCAATGCCAATTCCTTTTACACTTGTACTGTAACCAAAATCTTTCATCAGTCTTGCCATAAAAGTAACATGGCGGCATTGCCGGTCACGTTGAGTATAATGAGAATCAGTAATAGTATTTGCCAGGAATGAAGAAGCAACAAAATCATTTGCCCCTAAATTTACATTACGGCTGTAAGGATTACCCATTGCCTCAGCAGAAGTAACTGACTTACCACTGGAAGCACTATAATAACCACTTCCCATAATTGCCAGTCCTGCACTCGTTCCTCCAACCGTTACATGTTTTGTATTGATGAGATAATTAATCGCATCTTCCGTTGGCGTGTCTTTCCAGTAGTTTACATAATCCCACTGATCGCCACCTGCAATAAATAATGCTTCTGCATTTCTTATTTTATCCGTTACACTCGTTAATGCTGCTTTGGTACGACTGTCAATAATAATTGTCTCCACAGAATTTACCGGCACCATATTGTACATATAAGTATTATATCCATCTGCGCCGGTTGCTCTTATCACTACCACATCACCACCATTGGCTCTTTGTAAAAACCATTGAATGGCTGCATCTACATCCGTACCACCCCCCATCAATATCAATCCTCCAACTGGTGTGGTAGTAACATCTGCTCCATCGCCTGTTAAATATGTTACAGCAGATGGAGGAGCCTTGGCCGCTGCAATATTTTTACTGGTTTGGTCTGAAATAGATGGAACACTGTCTGTTGAAGTTTTGATTTTGGTGCAGGCAGCAAATAAAATAGCAGTTACTGCCAATGTAAAGAAACGGATGTTCATGTCGTCAGGTTAAAGGTTAAGAATATGATTAGCATTGGAAGATACAAAAAACATTGACACTTACCGCTGATTAACTACAGCTCACCGATAAATCAGCTTTTTGCCGGTTTCCGTAAAGTAATTTTCCATTTGCTTCGTCTTCTTTATAAATGGAAGCGCAGGCACTTACATACATGAGCGAAGGAAAAAGACAGAATATTATTCAAACAGTAAAAGATTACGGAAATAAATTATTCCGTTTCATCCGCAATAAAGTACATACAGATGAAGAGGCAGAAGATATTTTGCAGGAAGTGTGGTACCAGTTCAGTAATGTATCAGGTACGCAAACCATTGAGCAGGTAAGCGGCTGGTTATATGCGGTGGCTAAAAATAAAATCACCGATAAATACCGCAAGCAAAAAACAGCATTGCTTGAAGATGAAGTGTATGAGGATGAAGAAGGTGAATTGCACTTTAAAGAAATTTTATTAGCCAGTGATGACAATGCAGAAACATTGGCATTAAAAAGACTCTTCTGGCAGCAACTAAAAGAAGCATTGGATGAAGTGCCAGAAAATCAGCGGCAGGTTTTTATCTTAAATGAAATGGAAGAAATGACATTGCAGCAAATTGCTGACAACACAGGCGAGAATATTAAAACGATTACCAGCCGTAAAGGTTATGCCGTTAAGCACCTGCGCAACCGGTTACAATTTTTGTATAATGAATTATTAAACGATTAAAACTAAACAAATGAACGAGATGAATTTTAAAGGAAGGAGAAAACCCGGAAGGTTTTTATTTTTTGGATTAATAGGCATTGCTGCGTTGTTTGGATTCAGTGCCATCGTAATGTTATTGTGGAATGCTATTCTTCCATCTTTATTACATGTGGGAGTACTTGGTTACTGGCAGGCGATGGGTTTACTGGTGCTGAGTAAAATATTATTTGGCTCCATGGGGCCCGGAGGTCCACGCCGGGGCAGACATTGGGGCGGACCACCATATCACCTCAGAGAAAAATTTATGAACATGAGTGAAGAAGAAAAAACTGCTTTTAAAGAGCATTGGCAAAAACAATGGTGGGGCAAAGCTCCAGAGTAGTGCGGTGTCTTCTGTTCTAAACCACGGTGATTGTGCCGTGTTTTTTTTAATGTGTTTCCAGCAAAACACTTATTTAAACAATTCATTTAAGATTCCTGCTAATCTTATTCCTCCTTTTAGTAATTGCTGGTTTAGTGTTTCAATATTATCAAAATTATACCGGTAGCCAAGTTTTTGATCGGGTTGTGTAATATCACTATATATACTATCCGCTATTTGATAAGATTCATAAAACCATTTTACAATCGGTTGCTGTTGTAGTTTTTTTCGTTCTTCTAATGATGAGTGATTAATATTAGCCGCATATTCTGTATAACTCAATTTTTGCATTTCAATGAGCTTATCATCCCATACACTATGCAAATTAGTTGGTTCATTAAACCATAACACTTTTATCTTATTTCCTCCCTGGTCTTCGGCACGGCTTACATGCATGGGTTGATGAACATCTCCCACAATGTGAATCAACAAATGCAAATACATTTTCTTTTTAGCTGCATCCAGTTTTTTATTCTTTAATTCTTTTATTAAAAAGTTAAGTTTGGTGTAAGCGTCTGTTGCTGTATCGCTTTTTAGATAATTTGTAAAATCAGAATAATTCATACCTGCCGCTATGTTGATATAATGCCACGGACTTAAATAGCTCATGGTTGAGTCCGATTTTATAAAATCTGCCCAGTTACTTGAAATGGCTACTGATTCATTCCCGAGAATTTTGTGTATAGCTGCTTTGGCTTTGGGAGTAAGATAGCTGTCGGCAATTTGTCCAACAACCCTATGGCCGGTTGGTCCCCAAGCCCACACAGAGAGAGATAAGCCGGCTGCAATAACAAAACAAAGAAGTTTTTTAATTCCCATTGCAATAAATTTTGATTAAAGTTAAATTCAATTTTACTAAAATTGGTTGCTGATAGTCCATTCTTTTTGTGCAATAACATTCCATTTACCATCACTCAGCTTCAGCAGTGAAATGGTATTGGACGTAAACGACTCTTCAAACTTTCTTTCAGAAAAATATTCACAGGCTTTTACAAATGCTGAAGGTTTTACATCCCTGTTGGCAATTGTTACATGCGGATGAAAAGAGCGGTCTTCTTTTTTAATTATTTTGGGGAATAGCTGATGAAAATAAATATTGATGCTGTCATGTAATGATTCCAACTCTTTATTCTCAACAACCTGTATAAAAATTACCCGTTTACCAAAATTTGCAAAATCATTTAATTGAATTGTAAAAGGCGGATGGTTGTATTCAAAACCTTCGAGTGCAGTTATGAGCTCTGATTCCTTTATTGTTTCAAAATAAAAAGGAGCTATCAATGTAATATGTGCCGGTGACTTTAATGCTACCTTACAATCAAACTGTTGTTGCATCCATAATTTGTACTGCTGAACTTTTTCATTAATTGCTGTCGGACAAACAATGGCGACATAATACATATTATGCGGAGATGAAGGAGTCATATCACAAGTTAACAAATCTATACAGCTGCCGGTGTTTGCTGCTATAGTCTATATTTGCAATTCGCTTGCCAGCAATGAAGTGGATTAAACATTTATATCAATCGTTTACCCAGTACCTGCGCATTCGTTTTAACAGGGTGCAATACATCATGTTTGTAGCTACTGTTGTGGGATTAGTATCGGGTCTTGTAGCAATACTATTAAAAACTTTAGTACATTATCTCCAGCACTGGATAAAAGAAATACCGGTTTCAAAACTTTCATACCTGTTATTTCCATTGGTTGGCTTGCTGATAACCACTTTTATAGTAAAGAAATTTTTTGGTGGTGAAATAGAGAAGGGAATCGCTATGGTATTAAAAGCCATAGCAAGAAGATCATCCTTTATTCCTTTAAAACACACCTGGCTTCATGTTATTACCAGTTCCATTACAGTTGGTACCGGCGGTTCCGTGGGACTGGAGGCACCGATTGTAGCAACCGGTTCAGCTGTTGGTTCCAACATTGCCCGTATCAGTGATTTTAATTATCGTGAAAGAACATTGTTAATTGCCTGTGGTGCTGCTGCCGGTATTGCTGCTGTATTTAATGCGCCTATTGCCGGGGTAATTTTTGCCATTGAAGTTTTATTGACTGAAACTGTAGTGAGTTATTTTATTCCATTAATTATCTCATCTGTTGCAGGAGCATTGTGTTCTAAAATCATTTTACAGGAATCAATACTTTTCAATTTCAGTTTAAAACAAAGTTTCGATTACCACAATGTCCCTTTTTATTTACTACTGGGTGTCCTTGCTGGTTTTATTTCTTTGTATTATGCAAGAGTGTTTAAAGGAGTTGAAAGCCGGATTCACCATTGGAAAATGAACGCATACATTAAAGCAATTATTGGAGGTGTTTTTTTACTGGCTATTTACTTTGTGTTTAGTCCACTTTTTGGTGAAGGGTACGACGTAGTTAAAAAATTAGCCAACGATACCTACACTCATTTTAGTGACAACAGTATGCTCTTCTCTAACTTTAGCGGGGAAACTGCTATCATAGTTTTTACAGCATGTATTGTTCTTTTAAAACCAATAGCTGCCGCTATTACAATCGGTAGCGGTGGCAATGGAGGAAATTTTGCACCTTCCTTATTCACTGGTTCGTTTCTTGGTTTTTTCTTCAGCAAACTCGTTAACGCTACTCCCTGGGTAAAAATTCCTATTGGCAATTTTAGTTTGGTAGGAATGGCAGGTGTATTAAGCGGGGTAATGTATTGTCCTTTGACTGCTATATTTCTTATTGCAGAAATCACCAATGGATATGAATTGATTATTCCGCTAATGATTGTTTCTTCTATTTCTTATTTTATTGTAAAGCATTATGAACCTTATTCGATGGATCTGAAGAAACTGGCAATGGAAGGACAAATGTTTACTCATAAAAAAGAACACAATATTCTTACTTCCATAAAAGTGGAAGATATTGTACAGGATGATTATCCCATAATACAGGTTAATAAAAAACTGGGCGATTTAGTTGAGGTTTTAAAAAGCTCAGAGAAAAATATTTTTGCTGTCACCAATCATAAAGACCAGTTTATTGCTATCATTGAATTAAACGATATCAAAAAACAATTATTTGAAACAGAGAATTTCAGCAAAATATCCATTCGTCAGTTGAGTAAAAAACCTGCCGGTATTATTTATGAAGGAGAAGACATGAAATCGGTGATGGAAAAATTTGATCTGTCGCATAGCTGGTATCTGCCTGTATTGGATAAACAACGAAATTTTAAAGGCTTCATCTCTAAAACAAAACTCTTCAACAAATACCGTGAAATACTTTCTTCGCAGGGGGATTTATATGAAGAAGAATAATTATGGTGTAAGCAAAATTTTTCCGGTGCTTTTCCTGCTCTCCATAAAATCATGCGCCTGTTTTCCTTCCGAAAGTTTAAACACGGATGGTTCTGCAATTTTTATTTTCCCCTGTTGTATCCAGCTAAATAACTGGCCGGCTCTTTTAACCCTTTCCTCTTTTGAAGTAAGATAATCCCAAAGGTCTCCGCCAGTAATAGTTTTGGATGTTCCAATAATATATAATGGGTTGCCTAACTTAAACTCTCAGCCTGCCATGCCAAAGAAAACTACCCGGCCTCTTACTTTGGTTACATGCAAACTATCTTCGATTGTATTACCAATACTATCAAACACCGCATCTACTCCTGTTGGATAAATGGCCACTATTTTATTTCTCCAGTCATCGCTGTAGAGAAAAACTTCATCGGCACCAAGATTAACCACTACTTGTTTTTTATGTTCAGATGATACCAATGCAATTACTTTCGCTCCCAGCAGTTTGCCGATCTGTATCATGATTTGTCCAACACCACCTGCCGCTGCATGAATGACAATTGTTTCACTAGCTTTTGTAGGATTACAGTCAGTAGTTAAAAAATGTGCTGACAATCCCTGTAACAAAACTGATGCAGCCGTTTCAAAACTTATAGAACCAGGTAATGGAATAATATGTGTGGCCGGTACTGCTACTAATTCTGCATTGGCAAATGGCACATCTGCAAAACCAACCCTGTCACCAATTTTATATTCACTATGCCCGTTATTATCTACCACAACTCCAGCACCTTCATACCCATTGATATAAGGCGCTTGACCACGTAATGAATAAATACCACTTCTGCGCATAATATCTGCATAGTTCAAACCAATCGCTTTCATTTGAACTAAAATTTCTCCGGGTTTTAATTCAGGGTCTGCTATTTCTGCATATTCAAGTACATCAGAACTACCGAACGAAGAAAAAACCAATGCTTTCATATCACTAATTATTTTTGGTTAAGCCTCTGCGGCTGCCTTTTTACTTTTACTTTCTTTTTTTCCTGTTTCGTACAATTCATAATCCATCATTACTCTTAATACTTCTGCTACTCCCCATGCTTGTGCCACACAGCCTCTCGGATGATGCGGCGCATCAGCATCAAATATTTCTGAAACAGAACCAATACATCCTTCATTCAAATGATAGGCAAAATTATCAATCACTTCCTTTGCATCTTGCTTTGCGCCTTTAGCATTCAGCTTCATAATCGCATCCACATAAGTACCCAGTAACCAGCTCCACACTGTTCCTTCATGATAGGCTGAATCCCGATGCCACTGGTCGCCGCCATAATGATGTATGTAGTGTACATCTGTTTGCGGCAGTGTTCTTAAACCGACAGGTGTATATAATTCATCTTTAATAATAGTTAAGATGGATTCTATTTTCTTTTTATCATCAATCAATGCAAATGGCAGACTGATAGCAAATAGTTGATTCGGTCTTACTTCATTAACAAGGTTTCCGTTCTCATCTATATTGTCGTACAGGTAACCGCCCCGACCGGATGAACCGCTCAGGTCGTTTCCATCATACCAGAATTTTTCATTGAACTGCTGTTTTACATAATCAGCACTTTCATTTAGCTGTGCAGCATCTTTCTTTTGCTTATTTAATGTCAGCAACTCAGCAAAAATCTTCAGTGCATTATACCACAAAGCCTGGATCTCTACCGGCTTACCCATACGTGGTGTAACTACCCATGTTCCTATTCTTGCATCCATCCAGGTTAATTGCTGACCGATTTCGCCACTATACAACAAACCGTCTTTATCCGCATGAATATTAAACCTTGTTCCTTTATAATGCCAGTCGATAATATCTTTTAATACCGGAAGGATTTCATTCAGCACAAAATCTTTATCATTGCTTGCTTGTAAATATTTATATACAGCAACAAAATACCATAATGTTCCATCCACATTATTATATTCAGGTGGCTCATTATTATCCTGGAAACGATTGAGCAACATTCCCATGCTTACACTCTTTGCAAATGCATTAATAATTTTCTTTGCATCATCAAAACGACCGGTGCTTAATGTTAAGCCGGGCAATGAAATCATTGTATCACGACCCCAATCAGTAAACCAATGATAACCGGCGATAACTGTGGCCCCCTCCCGGCCTCCCCCAATGGTAGAGGAGTTCTCAATATTGCGTTTTACGATGAATTGGTCAGCTGCCTGCACTAATTGTTGTAACGTTTCATCAGCAGGAATATCTTTTACCAATTCTCTTTTTCTCTTTTCTTCTTTTAGCATTAAATCCTTTGCATCTTTCCCTTCAGGGTTTTCAGTAGAGACAATCACACCGAATGAATCACCTTCTTTTAACACAACAGAGAATACACCATGATTAAATAAATCTTCGGTATAATCCAGCCCACGATATTCTTCCACACTGTATTTAAAATTGGTAAACCACCTTGGCTTATGCTGATAAACTGAACCAGGTACACTGATATATACATTCAAATTTCCATCCGGGCTATTATGAAAGATGCCATTATTAAATTCAGTGTCCCAATGCATTTGTGGTCCGGTATGTTGCAGAGAATGATAACCTCTTGCTGCCATCAATGGTAATAATTCCAGCGTAAATGCTGAAGGAGCTTTAATTACATCATAAATTATTACCACGGTGTTTTCATTATGAACCATCGTAATGGTTTTCTTTAACTGAATACCATTTACTTTATAAATCCATTGAGGAAACAAATCTTTTGTAAAGCTTTCTAAGTAATGATGACCATTGGGATGAATGACATCACCATCATAGAGATTGCTACCTAATTCATAACGGTTCAGGCCGCCTGTAGCGTCCCGACCCGTTACGATGGCCTCATCTAATTTGCTGAGCAAAACTGTCCGTTCAGCCGGAGGATTGGTGGCTGCCACCAGCAAGCCATGATATCTTCTTGTATGTGATCCAATAACAGATGAACCGCTCCATCCGCCCAATCCATTTGTCTCTAACCATTCGTATTGAGTGGCGTTTTTAAAATTCTGGAGAACCGCTTTATCTTTTTTGAGTTGCATAAATTTTATTTGAACCACAGAGACAATATGGCACAGAGAATCACAGTGAACCTTTGTGACGCTGTGTTTCTGTAGTTTAATTTGAAGAATTAAGTTACAAATTGCTGAAGTGTGCGACGCAACCGGTGAACAATAGCATTGTTACTGGTGACTACATCACTGCTTCTTTTGTTTTCGATTTTTCTTTTATTTCACTCTCAGTTGTAGCTATATTTTGTATCAACTCCGCTACCACACCAGTCCACCCGGTTTGATGTGAGGCTCCTACACCCCTGGCAGTATCGCCATGAAAATATTCATAGAATAAAACTAAATTTTTAAAATACTCATTCTTATAAACAGCATAATTATCATTCACCGGACGGTTATCATTTTCATCTGTTGTGAAAATAGAAATTATGCGTTTGGAAATTTCGTCACTCACTTCCTGCAGGTTTATTTTTTTTCCGCTACCAGTTGGGAATTCAACCGTACATTCGTCTTTATAATAATCACAATAATGCCGAAGCGCCTTTACTAATAAATAATTCATCGGCATCCACACCGGACCACGCCAGTTGCTGTTACCGCCAAAGAGTGCACTCGTTCCTTCACCGGGCTGATAATCCAATCCAAAATATTCGCCATTGATATCTACACTATAACCATGTTCATGAATTTTTGAAATAGAGCGGATGCCACCTTTACTTAAAAATTCATTTTCATCCAGCAGGGCTTTTAATAATTTTTCTAATCTTGGTCTTGGCACTAATGATAACAGAATATCATCATGCTCTTTTAATTCTTCTATTACTAAATATTGATTGTTTTTCTCCCGGTATTTCTGGAACCATTTTAAACGGTTATAAAAATCAGGCACCTTTGCCAGCAAATCTTTCTTCAATACAAACACAGCAAACAATGGAGACAGTCCAACTAATGAACGAACCTTCACCGGAATAAATCTTCCGTCGGGCATTGACAACACATCATAAAAGAATCCGTCCTGGTCATCCCAACTACCTGTCCAGTTTTCCCCAATACGGTTTAATGATTCCGCTATATAAACAAAGTGCTCAAAGAATTTAGTAGTTACATCTTCATAAGAAGGATTGTATTGAGAAATTTCCAATGCCATCTCCAACATATTCAAACAATACATCGCCATCCAGCTTGTTCCATCTGCCTGTTCTAATACACCGCCGCCGGGAATCATATTGCTTCTATCAAACACACCAATATTATCTAATCCCAAAAAACCACCTTCAAATACATTATTGCCTTTACTATCTTTTCTATTAACCCACCAGGTGAAATTGATCAATAACTTTTGAAAAACTCTTTCCAGGAACTGAACATCCGCCTTACCGGTTTTTTCTTTATCAATTTTATACACCTGCAAACAACTCCATGCATGTACAGGCGGGTTCACATCACTAAAAGCCCATTCGTATGCCGGCAACTGACCATTGGGATGCATATACCATTCTCTTAAGAATAATATCAACTGGTTCTTAGCAAAATCTGCATCTATCATACTCAGCGGTACACAATGAAAAGCTAAATCCCATGCGGCATACCATGGATATTCCCATTTGTCGGGCATAGAAATTATATCTTCATTATTGAGTGAATGCCATTGATGATTGCGGCCATTCTTTCTTGCTTCCGGTGGTGCAGGCTGTCCGGGATCACCATTTAACCAGCGGGGAATATCAATATTAAAATATTGTTTGCTCCACAACATACCGGCAAACGCTTGCCGTTGTATATTGAGTAACTCTTTATCTTTCGTGGCTGTTATACTATCATAAAATTCGTCTGCTTCTTTAATTCTGTTGTCAAATACTTCATCAAATGATATATCAAACGGAGATTTATCAATAAAATGTTTGCTTAAACGCAGTTTGATAGTTACTGATGAATTACCATTGATATTAAATTCATACATTGGCGCCAGCTTGGTTCCTTCTTTATTTTCTTCCAACCAGTCAAACCGCTGCTGTTGTACGGCAGTGTGAAATGCATCTTTTACATAAGGTGACGGATTAGGTTGCTCATAGAGACGTTCAGTATTAGTCTCGTTTTCCGTTATTAGTGTACGAACAGGTTTTTCATAGTAAAAATGATAATCACCTTCCCAGTAATGGTCAGCTTTGGCATGACCATAATCGTCTCCTCCATCTTTTATAAATATTTTTGGTTTATCATGCATCAGTCCAAAACTCCACAGGTTACGCAACCATAGTGTGGGCAAAGCTGCTACATAAGCAGCTTCATTGCCACGGTTATGAATGGTGATGCGGATTAAAATATCTTCTGTATCATTCTTGGCATATTCAGTAAATACATCAAAGTATTTGTTATCATTAAACACTCCTGTATCCAACAACTCATATTCTTTTTCAAACTTATTACGATTGCGGTTAGTGTTAAGCAAATCTGCATAGGGAAACGCTGCCTGTGGATACTTGTACAGATGTTTCATATACGAATGCGTTGGAGTACTGTCTAAATAATAGTACAACTCTTTTACATCTTCGCCATGGTTTCCTTCATTACCGGTCAATCCAAACAATCTTTCTTTTATTATTGGGTCTTTCCCATTCCACAATGCTAAAGCAAAACAAATATGCTGCTGGTCATCGCTGATGCCGGCAATACCATCTTCACCCCAGCGATATACCCGGCTGCGGGCATGGTCATGTGGGAAATAATCCCAAGCTTCACCATGTTCACTGTAATCTTCCCTAACGGTTCCCCACTGCCGTTCGCTCAGGTAAGGTCCCCAGCGTTTCCATTTGCTGTCTGCCAATCGTTTTTGTTCTGCATTCATTGGTTTTTATTTTTTGGATAAGAGATTAAAAGAAAAAAGAGTTTTAAAGAGATGGAATGATAAGCTCTTTTATCTCTTTCACTCCTTTATGCTCTTAGCTATCCATTATCTTCAAAACCCGGATATAATGTCATACCACCATCTATAAACAAAGTGGTTCCATTAATATAATCAGCATCATCACTGGCTAAGAACACGGCTGCTTTGCCAATATCTTCTACCTGTCCTATACGTTTTTCGGGAATAAGTTTTAATAATTGTTGTAAATGTTCTGCTGTATCCCAGGCATCTTTATTGATAGGAGTAGCAATAGCACCCGGTGCAATAGAGTTAATACGGATTCTATGCGGCGCATATTCCTGTGCAATGGTTTTCATCATCAGCATTACACCGCCTTTACTGGCTGCATAGTTAGCATGACCAGCCCAGGGAATAACTTCATGCACACTGCTCATACAAATAATTTTTCCGGCTGCTTTAGAAACGCCATTTACACCTTTTTTCATAAACATGCGAATGGCTTCTCTTGCACATAAGAACTGACCTGTTAAATTCACACCAATCACAAAGTTCCATTGGTCCAGTGTCATCTCTGTAAACTTTGCATCTTTTTGCAAACCAGCATTGTTTACCAGAATATCTACTCGCCCAAACTGGTCTTCAGCAAATTTGAACATCGCTATCACTTCATCTTCTTTGCTTACATCACATTTATAGGCAACTGCTTTATTTCCCTCGGCAATTATATCAGCCACCACCTGTTCAGCCATTGTCTGCGCCTGTGGTAAAGGGTAATTAATAACGACTGCAGCTCCAGCTCTTGACATTTCTTTAGCACAACCAGCACCTATACCGCTACTGCTGCCGGTGATAATCGCTACCTGTCCTTCTAATTTTCTTTTTTCCATTGTTATTTTTTTAATAAATATGATTGAATGTTTGTGATTGCTTTTTAAACTGCTGCAAATTATTTTTAATTAAAGTTATTTCTAAATCGGTAAGGATATTCATGAAGTTTTTATATGCTTCATCACAGCAACAATAAGGATTATGCAGGTATGGATGTGAATCACTGTATTTCTTTTCACTGTTCATATAAAAGAAATATTCGGCGCTCTGCAACTGGCTCCAGCGTTCAATGATGCTTTCATCTTCACTGGCAAAAACCATATTGGCAAGGCTGTATAATTTTTTCAGTGTGTTATTTTGTTCCATTGTTTCGCACCATACACAGTTTTCTGTTGATTTATCTTCCCAGGAAATAGTCTGTGGCACATTATAAATTGCGGAGGGATAAAATTTTTCCAATGCTTCCGAAGGCGTACAGAATTCCATTCCTTCTCTTGCTAATACAGCAGCAGGTAAATATTTTAAGAAATCAAAAATGCCCGTTTCTTTTTTTTTATAAACACCAAATGTTTCATAATCTAAAAAGATATTGATGACATTCGTATCATCTGCATGAAAGTGTAACCAGCCGGCAAACTTTTCTGCGGTTAACGGAAATTCACTCCAGCTCATCTCGCCAAAACGAAAAGCGATGTCGTCTGATAAATTCACATTACGAAGCAAGACACCAAAATCGCCATTGTCCGGTACGGCATATACCTGGTTGGCTGTTTTACCTTGTAGTATTCTATATAAGCCTTCACATAAAATTCCTTTATAACCAAGATGGTTAATATATTTTGCCAGCTCATTATTATAAATGAGTTCTGTATTGCGAAATACTTTTGGTTCAACACCAAGTAATCGTTTTACAATAGCATCATGCTTTTTAATCTGCCGTTCAAATTCTTTTTTGCAGTGAAGCCAGCTGAAAGAATTATAATATGTCTCAGCCATTATCTCCACATAACCTGTTCTTGTCAACTGACGGAAGGACTTTAATACATCCGGCCGGTATTTTTCCAGTAATTCAAGTGTAACACCACTAATGGAAAAAGCTATTTTAAAATTTCCATTATTCTCTCTCAGTAAATCCAACAAGATTTTATTGGAAGGTAAATAACAGGTTTCCGAAACAATATTAATGGCTGCTGCTGTTGCTGCTTCGTCAATGTAATGATGCAAGGCATCAACATCTGTATTGCCGTATTTCCGCAAACGGTAAGGTTGATGTACTTTAAAATATAGCACTGCTGCCGGCATTGGTAAATTTATTTGCTGTTGGTTCAATAAACGGTTAATCATTGGTTATTTTACAGTTTAATAAAACGCCCTGCTTTATAACACAGGGCGTTTCATTAACCTTTTCTTTTAACCCGAATCATCTTATAGTCTTGTTTCTTCTTGCTGGTCTTTTACAGGATGTAAAGCTACAGTACAACCAAAGCCTTTTCTGTCACATGATTTACATAAAAAACTTAATTACTGAATTGTGGGGCATTAATTTCTATGCGCTTTCTGTTGTAGAAGAGAAAACCTGTGTCTCTTAATTCGTTTAACAAGGTGGTTACGCTTTGACGGGAAGTAGATATAATGCCCGCAATATCATTATGTGTTAAATAATTATTCAAAACAATTTTATCACCTTTCATACTGCCTTCACGTTTTGCCCAATCTTTGAAGAAAGAAAGTAATCTTCCTTTGGCATCTTTAAACACTAAATTACTATGACGGCTTTCCAGGCGACGAAACTTACCAGTAACCTGTGTAGCAAAATTCATTGCCAATACAGGATTGCCCTGCATTACTTGTTTAAAGTCAGCAGACTTAAAAGATAACACAACTGTGTTTTCTGTTAATGCTTCAGCAAATTCATCTTCGCTGATGTTACCATTTAAACTTACATCACCAAACACATCCGGTTCGGTAAGAATTTCTTTTATAAGTTCACCACCGCTATCATCTACTTCACTCACCTTTACTTTGCCTTTCAGCAATAAATAAATGCGGTCATCATAACCTTCGGCCAAATAGATGCTTTCACCTTTTTTAACCTGGCGCAATTTCCCACGGTCGCAAAACTCCATGATTTGACCTTCACTCAAACCGTTGGTGAGTGTGTGTTGTTTCAAATACATGTACTTAATTTCGGTGTACATAGTTTGTTGTTTTAATGGTTTTATAATTGGTGCTTTTATTAATTTTTTGCTGATAAGGAATTTTCCATTTTAGCGATCAAAGCATTTCTTGAAATCATTCCGCTTATATGGTCAATAATATTTCCGT
Source organism: Sphingobacteriales bacterium (assembly GCA_016200915.1). Lineage (GTDB taxonomy): Bacteria > Bacteroidota > Bacteroidia > Chitinophagales > Chitinophagaceae > AWTP1-9. Next base: position 1,342 of record JACQDV010000029.1, on the reverse strand, counting down.
TCTGAAAAAACAGGATGGTTGGTAATTCCATCACACCATAATTTTCTTTTAGTACAGGACTGTTATCAATATCTACTTTAAAAAAACTGGCACTGCCTTTATATGATTCGGCTACCTGTTCAAAAGCCGGCATCATCATTTGGCTGGTGCCACTCCAGTCTGCATAAAACTTTACTACGCTAATACCTCTTGTTTCTAATACATCCTTTTTAAAACTTGCTTCGGTTGTCATTTTCATTTTTTATATTTTTATCATCGGGACTGGTATAGATAGTCTAATGGTGTGCCAGAAATTTTTTTTGAAAATTAAAATCGCTGAAACTATTTACTGTAAAGGATTTCAGCGAATTAAAAATCTGTGAATCATTTCGTATTAAACCGAGACATTTCCCAAAATCTTGGGATTCTCACAAAATGTTGGGAAAATTTTTCCCATTTTTTTGTTTGGGGAAATAAAAAAACCGGGTTCGTACTGAACCCGGTTGATTAATGAAGGATATTTATTTATTCTTCAAATTTTTCATTTTTTATTTTACTCCAATTATCATTTGCTTTTTTAATAAAGCCTTGCTGGTCTTTACTCCATAGCTTTTGAACATCCAGGTTATAATTCAAATATAATTTTCCATCTGCAATGGTAAATGCATCTGCTTCTGTTTTTGCTTTATGTCCCTGTGAACAACCATAGGCACAATAGCCTCCATATTGTGGGGCATATTTAGCAGGATCTTTCTGAAATGCTTCTTTGTTTTCATTGGTAGAGAAATACCAGGTAGCACCTTTGTAAGAAACAGCAAATTGTTTGTTGCCTTTTACAGCTTTGTTTTGTGTGAAATAAGCAACTGCATCATACCCTTTAATGGCTCCCTCTTTTGTTTGATAAATTTCTGAAGTGGTTTGAGCGGAAACGGATAAACCGATAACCAAACTCACTATTCCTAATAGCGTTTTCATTTGAAATAAATTTTATACAAAATTATTTCCTGTAAAAAACAATTATGGTAAGCGAAATGACAGTAAGAAAAAAAGATAGATATGTTTTATAGTAGTTGTAAAATACTTTACAGCAGGAAATATCAATAGAGTAGGATTTATTTTTCTCTTACAATTCCCAACTTTTTCATTCTTGCTTCCAGGGTTGTGGCATTTAATCCTAAAATTTTTGCAGCACCTTTTTCACCGCTTACTTTCCAGTTGGTTTGTTTTATCGAAGTAGGCATTTAAATACTCCAAAAAGAAAGCTAATAATATTAGCAAAATCAATAGCTTAGCTTTTTAAACCAGTTAAGTTATGTTCAAGGGTACTAACATTTTGGAGTTTGCCAAACAGTTTGATACAAAG
>JACQDV010000027.1 GCA_016200915.1 Sphingobacteriales bacterium | reverse complement strand
TAATTAACCCAAGTTTCCTAAAAAGAAGAAGCATTTGAAATAGAATATTTTTGAGTTGCGAAACCAAAAACCTACTCAAATGCTTCAGGACAAAGTTATTGGTATTTATTGTTTGATAGACGACATACTAAAAGGAGTTGGACACCGTGAACATGGTGAAAGGCAAGTAAGTGACAGTGAAATAATAAGTACGGCTTTAATAGCAGCTCTTTATTTTAAAGGTAACCAATCGCATGCTATCAATTATATGCGTAGCCATAACATGATACCAGCCATGATAGGCAAAAGTGGCTTTACAAAGCGTCTGCACAAGGTGGCATCATTGATTATGTGGCTGTTTTTGCAGGTAGGCCGTTTGTTCAAATATGTAAGTGCGGAATTAGAGTATATTATTGATTCCTTCCCCTTGCGTTGCTGTCATAACATCCGTATCAGCAGGAGCAAACTGCTGAAAGGGTCGGAATGGCGGGGTTTTAATGCCAGTAAACGGGAATATTTTTATGGGGTGAAGGTGCAACTGATTACGACAAAGCAGGGTATCCCGGTAGAGTTATGCTTTACACCCGGCAGCGAACATGATGCCGCAGCATTGCACAAGATGTATATGGATTTGCCAGCCGAAAGCAGTGTGTTTGGCGATAGTGCTTACACCAATTACGAACTGGAAGACCTGTATAGAGAAACGGAGTTGATTGAATTGAAGATTTGCAGAAAATCAAACAGTAAGAAACCGGACAGACCCTATCAGTCTTTTATAAAAAATGTAATGAGAAAAAGAATAGAAACCACCATTAGCGAAATAATAGAAATGACGCCCCATTCTATTCATGCAGTAACTAAGGATGGCTTCTTACTGAAAATATTGCTATTTGTTTTTGCTTTTCAGGTAAAAACAATAATATTTAAAACAGGAAACTTGAATTAATTAAACAATCCCTCGCATTCATACGTAAAGCAATTAAAGCGGGAAGGCTGTACATTTACCAGCACCGCTATTAAAGATGCACTGCAACAATCATTACTTTCGTTAGAAGTACCAGAAGATATGCTGGAAATAATAGCTGAAGAAGTGAAGCAGACCATGCCTGATAAAGACCCCCAATCGCTTTACGTTAACTATCCATCACTTTACGAACCTAATCCTTACCTGGCTGATGCAATAAAAATTGAATTCAGTGTGCGGTTGCTTGCTGAACCATCTGAAATAATACAGATACATTCCCTACTCAATGAATATTTCCCCAATCCTGCTTATGCAGAAACTCCGTTTGCTGTGAGAACAGTAGTGCCAAGAAAAACGTTCATTGAGAAAGTGCTTTTATTGCATGAGAAATTTGCCAACCCTGTATTATCAAAACTTCAGGGAGATCGTATGTCAAGACATTTGTACGACCTGGTTACAATGATGCAAACAGCCGTTATGAAGGAAGCATTAAATGACAAAGAGCTTTTCAAAAGTCTATTGCAACACCGGGCTGGTTATATACGTGTAATCAATTATGAAGGAATGACTGTTGAAAGCTTAGCATTCATTCCTGCTCCGGATTTGATAGAATTGTACCGGCAGGATTATGAGTTTATGCAGGCCAATATGATCTACAGAGAATCTCCTGATTTTGATAATCTCCTGAAAGAATTAAAATGGCTCAATGGTAAATTCAGAGTAGCAAATGAACATTTAAGCCTGGAACAATTAGCTGAAGAGGGTTTGCAACGACTACAGGGCAAATGGGAACATCAACCTGATGATACCCTTTTACAAACAGTAATAGTAAAGGTGGCAAATCCTTATTTAGCTTCTGGACCTTCAAATAAAGCTGTTAATTATATAGTTCGATTTACAAAAATAAACGGCAAATTAATATTTGAAGATATCGTTATTCAAAACGAGGTTCAATAGCAAGCCCTACTCTGAAGAACTGCAACAACCCAAAAGAACCGGTTCAAAAAATTCCGATTGCAAAACTTTTCTGCTTTTGCGCAAAACTTCTTCAAACCAACCGGAATGAGTTTTGAGATTTAATAAGGAGGGAATCTGCGTCAAAAAAAAAGGTACTATGATAAGAGCCGGTATTGAGGATAAAAATCGTATTGTTGAGATACTTTCCAACTCTTTTGATGACAACAAGAGCATTAACTACATCATTCCGCAGGATGTTAAAAGAAAGAAATGGATCAGGAAGTTGATGGCTTATTCTTTCGATGTTTGCTATTTGTCGGGAGATGTATTTCTGTCCGGCGACAAAAAGGCTTTTGCGTTAATCCTTTTGCCTGACAAGAAAAAAATTTCTCTGCGGTCTGTCTTACTGGATATAAAGCTTGCAACTTCCGTGATCGGGTTGCGGAATGTCAAAAAGGCGATGAGCCGTGAAGCTTCCATTAGTAAAATCCACCCGGAAGGGTTTCTGTATTACCTGTGGTTTATTGGTGTTGATTGCTCAGAACAAGGCAAAGGTATTGGAAGCAAGCTGCTTACTGCAGTTATTGAAGAAGGCCTTTCGCAAAAAAGAATTATCTGTCTCGAAACATCAACATTAAAGAATCTTCCCTGGTATGAAAAGCATAGGTTTAAAACATACAAGGAGCTTGATTTTGGTTATAGCCTGTATTGTATGAAAAGAACGTAAGAAAATATCGAGTTATGTTAGTTCCGGGTACAGAAATGCATTGGGTCACTTTTGGGTTTATTTGCGTTGAGCTGGTAATTCTCTTTTATCTGCTTATTTATCGTTTCGCAAGACCCGACCACAAAACAACAGGCTTGGATATTGTTCTCATACTATTATTGCTTGCTTACAATATCACAGGTGGATTACTGCCTGATCCAAAATTACCGGGATCCTTTTTTGTGCAGGAATGCATTGCGTATGCCACAGGCTTTATTACGCCAGCTTACTTCCCTTATTACGTTTATAAAGCGTTTGAGTTAAGGAAAATGGAATTTCATGCAAGGCGTGGAGTAATTTATTTCCTGGTACTGCCATACTTATTATTTGTAATAGTATTTGCTGTCAGCCACAATCTTAACTATGCAAAAAATATTCTGATTATTCCGGTGGTTTATGCACTTTGGGTATTGGTTTCACTTCAAAAATCCATTCGGTTTAAAAATGCCGGTTCTCATATATCCCGTGATGTAAAACAAGAAGCAGGAATACTTTTTTTTAGTTTAACGCCGTGGGTAGGTCTCCCTTTTATTACTTATTTTAATTTGAATCAATCGATCGAGGCAACTGTTACGAATACAGGCTTTTTATTATTGCTTGCTCTTCATGTAAAACAAACAGTAGAGCAAGTACGAACGGAACATGAACGGTTAATCGCTTCAGAAAGTCAGCTTTTGAACTGGAATGAACAACTGCAAGAGGAAGTAGACAAAAGAACCAAAGAACTGGAAAAAATAAGTGCTGAAGAAAGGGTTATGAACAGTTGCCACATTTACAGCCTTATGAGTAGGGAAAAAGAGATCGTTCTTTTTATTTGTCGTGGTAATTCCTACAGGCAAATTGCTGAGACATTGTTTATTGCTGAAAGAACAGTAACAAAGCATGTGCAGAATATTTTTACCAAAGTGAATGCTTCGAATAAGCTCGAACTGCTTAACAAACTAGGGGCAACTGCTGTTGGGCAACCCAGTTAACTGTTATTTGTCAAAAAATAAGCTGGTTTACGTATTGAAATACTCAGAGTAACGTATTATGCTTGGTTTACAATTTGCCGGTTTCATTCATAAAATTTGTTATGGAAACACTGCTGAATGGAAATGGTCATAAAATTGATCTTATGCCGGGGCATTCCCTGCTCAGTCAATACTCAGAAAACACTTTGCTAAGCAGACTAACTGTTCAACAAGCATTAACTAAATGGTATCGTTTTTTGAAAGACGGGGCTTTTCGAAAGGAATCAGGAGAGTGTCTATTTGACAACTTAGAATATAAGGGCATGCTGAAAAGTTTACAAAACGACCTGGAATTGATACCAGAGTTATTAATGGATGTGCTGATTAATAACATAAGAATCACAGACAAAAAACAATATATTAGGTTGGTACAGGCATTGCTGATTAACCTCTCTGACATTTTACCCGAACGGGAAGTACAAGAGCCATTGTGCAATGAAGTGGAAATGGTATTGCACTTTATGCAGAATTTTCTATACCAGCATTTTGATTTTGATTTCAGGATTTCAGTGTATTGTTGGAAACAATTACAGGAGAGCACAACTCTAAAACTGGAATACTGGAAAATAAAACTTGCTCAATCACCAATAATGGATGTCTTGCAGGAATGTCTTAATCAAAACTCAGTAGCATCAGAAAATTACCTCAGCTTTCGGAAAGTTAACTATCTTAAAAATATGTTCCGAAAAATTGAGTCCTCAACCTCTGTAATAAATGAAGCCTTTATCCGGGAATTGTTTATTGACAACAACCTAAACACAACAGGTTTTATTGATTATGAAATCAATCTTATCAAGACTAAAATAAGCAGCAAGAGCAGTAACGACGAGAATTTGGTGTTGCTGAAAATTGAGCAATTTCAGATTGCTCAATGGAAAGAAAGGCCAGGTGTTGGGTATGATTTAAACCATCCTGCTATTAAAGTGCAATTGAATGATTGGATAATTGAAAGAATAAGAAGCGAAGAATTATCTATTCTAAAGGGGAAAAACAAAGATTTGCAAATAGATCCAGAATCAAAGGTACAGACTTCTGTTTCTGTAGCTAAACTGGCTGTATTAATCCGCCTGCTTGTTGCTGATAAAATTATTATCAATAAAACGGTAGCGCCTATGTTACGTACTGTTTCCAAGCTATTTACAACCTTGCAAAAAGATGAAATATCTTACGGTAGCCTGGAAACAAAATACCATGCCCCGGATAAAACGACATTAAACATCATGAAAGAAATGTTACAAAAATGGGCAGGTATTGCAGGGAAGTTGTAGGTTAGCTACTTCATATTATTGAATTATTGAAGCGAGGGAAAAGCATACGGTTTGCTAAAATAAAATAAAACCCGAAGGCGGATTAAAATTAAATTGCGAAAGTAGAAAATCAAACGGTTTTTACTTTGTTCGTAGGACTTTTTTACCCCATTTAGTGCTAACAAAAAAGAGAGCAAACCCACTCAGCACCGTTACCAATCCAAAAATGGAAAAACCACGGAGTAATATATTCCCAAAATTATCCCTGCCTTCATAATCCATTGTGTGCATCATCCATAGGAAATCAAATATTCTCCATTTATCGTTTCTGAATTTTTGAACGGTTCCTAGTTCACTGGCTACATAAACGGTGGTCTTTGACGGATGTTCAAATGTAATAGCATACGTCGGCAAGGGGCTTCCCCGATATTCATGATGACCATTTGTGCCTGTCAAGTATTCAACTGATTTTAACTTTGGCTCACCATTAAATCTCATTTTAGCAACTTCAACTGCTTCCTCTTTTGTTAACGGCCCTCGAAGCTGACCTGTTTCTGCATTGGCAAGATGATTCATTGCCTGCATATCATGTTCATGATTAGTTTCGTTATGAATGGCACTTATACAACGAACCTGATAAAAAGGCTTGCCCAAAATTTCAATCAATTGAATGGACACAACTGAATCAATGCGATGAACTTTTTTTATTGTATCAAGCACTACTGTAGGGCTGACTAATGAAATATCAGATGAAAGTAGCGGTGCATTTTTCTTTTGAAAATCTCCATGCACTTCATCCATATTGCTCCAACTGAAATACAGGCCACCAATTGTCCATAATAAAAACTGGATGCCTAAAATAACACCGAGCCAGCGGTGTGTCTTTCGGATATAGTAGTGTTTGCTTTTTGCCATAATGATTACTTTATTATAACTGGAAACTCAATCCTGATTTTCTCCCATGCGACTGATATTTTCACATTATTACCCTCTACAGGATCAATAAAATATTGCAGCCTTTCTGTATAATTGTTTTCCTGTGGCTTTACATTAATTCTTACTACGTCCTCTTTTTCATCATATTCAGTTGCCAGGTGTTGTTTCCATTTTTTGTTAATAATAACAGTCCATTCATTTTTTCCGGGAATAGTGAAAAACGCATACTTACCGGCAGGGATTTGTTTGCCGCCAACAATAAGTTGTTTACCGAATTCGATTGTAGTGGCATCGTGTGCCCCTGTAACCCACACTTCATCGTAAGGAACAAGACCACCCCAGATAACCCTTTTACGAACACCAGGAGAATGATAATTGATTTTTATACTATCGCCATTGACGATAGCAAAGGCCATTGATTTGATACTTTTCTTACTGGTATCTTTTACTAAATTTGGGTTGTAGCATACTGCTTCTTTATTTTGTTCTTGTGCTTTTACTCCAAACGCAGTTGCAACCATTAAAAGCAGAAAATAAAACTTCTTCATCTTTATATTATTTATTTGTGTTTATATTTTTTCAGCACTGATAATCTGAACTTCACCAAACATAGTTTTGAAACGTTTTTTAATAGTTACATTTTCAAAACCTGCTTCTGAGATTAATTTTGGCAGCAACCCTTTTGCATTGGCATCTGTTGATTTAAATCCATCCAGGCCTCTTATTAAATTAAAAAGAGTTCTTTGAACCCATGATTTTGAACGGCCAAAATCTGCGATAATTATTTCACCGTTATTACCTAAAACCCTAAAGGCTTCAGACATAGTTATTTTCTTTGCATCCGTATGAAGGTGGTGAAAAACCAAACAGGAGAGTATTCTCTCAAAGGCTTTGTTCTGAAAGGGAAGATGTGAACCATCGTAATCCAGTAAAAAAATATCCAACTTCTTTTCTCTTACTTTTTGACCTGCCTTATCTAAAATTTCTCTATCTACATCAATACCCGTTAACTTCACCTCCGGGTATAATTCCTTTATCATAATAGTTAATGTAGCTGTACCGCATCCAAAATCCAATACTTTCATGCGTGGTGAAATACCGGCTACTTCAATTAATGCCTTTTTAATTTTCTTCTCAGGCATGGTGAGATTAATGAAGAAATCATACAATGGAGTTAACCATTTGAACCGGAGTGCTGGTATGTATTTTGGTTTATTCATTGCAATATCTCAATCCTGAAATTATGTAGTGCATAAATCTTTTTAAAACCCGGCTTTTCAATTTGGTGGGTACGGAAACCCTGCTCCAAAAGCGTTTCATTATAAATAAGGAAACTAAAGCAGGGATCCGACCCATGTGGTTTTTCTTTTTCTATAACATCATTATCTTTATTCAAATTCCTTCTTTCCTTGTTCTTCCAGATACTTCTTTAAAGCCTTCTCCCCAAACTGCTTAAACACAACAGGTGTTACAATCATATCCAATAAAGTAGAGCTGATTAATCCACCCAAAATAACAGTGGCTACCGGATACAGAATTTCCTTGCCGGGTGCAGTTGCATCCAACGTTAATGGTATCAGTGCTAATGCTGCAACCAATGCAGTCATCAACACAGGCACTAATCTTTCCAATGAACCACGGATAATCATTTTATCGCCAAAAGTTTCCCCTTCGTGCTGTACTAAATGGATGTAATGCGAAATCATCATAATTCCATTTCTTGAAGCTATACCTGTGAGAGTGATAAAACCAACAAGTGTTGCAATAGAAAAGACCCCCCCAGTTAACATAACTGCTATTACGCTACCTATTAATGCCAATGGAATATTCAGCATTATCTGCAGCACAATTCTTGATGATTTAAAATGACTGAACAATACCAGAAAAATTCCCAGGAAAGAAAATATGCTTAAGATGCCTATCAGTTTTGATGCTGATTGCTGGCTTTCGAACTGGCCGCCCCATTGTAAAAAATATCCCTGCGGCAGTTTTAATTGCTCATTTACTTTTTGCTGCATTTCTTTTACAGTGGTTCCCAAATCCCTGCCCTGTACATTGGCACTTACCACTATTCTCCGCAAGGTATTTTCATGATAGACGGAATTAACTCCGTTTTCAATTTCTATTTTTGCAATTTGTTGTAAGGGTATCAATGAGCCATCGGGCAGAGATATCTGCGTATTTTTTATTTCATCTAAATTCTTTCGGGTACTATCTGTAGTACGCAGCACAATATCAAAGCTTTTAATACCATCCAAAATCTGGCTGCTTATTTTACCATTATAGAATATTTCAATATCCTCTGCTACTTTGCCTGCCTGTAATCCGTAACGCTGTACCACCTGCCGGTCAATTTTAACAATGAGTTGAGGTACCAATACTTGCTTTTCCACCTGTAAGTCAACCACACCTGGCACTGTGCTTACAATCTCTTTCAATTGTGCCGCATTACTTCTTAAATCTGCAAGGTCATTACCGAATATTTTAATAGCCACCTGGGCCCTTACACCTGAAAGCAAGTGGTCTAACCGGTGTGAAATAGGCTGACCAATATTTACCGTTACGCCCTGCAGAACAGAAAGCCTGTTTCGAATCTGTGCTAATATGATATCCCTCCTTTTAACGTCTGCCGGTTTTATGGCAACCTCAATTTCTGAATTGCTGGGGGGCTCTGCATGCTCGTCTAATTCGGCACGGCCGGTACGGCGGGCTGTTAGCAATACACCATCTACTTTTAATATCTCCTTTTCTGCTATGCTGCCTACATTATTGGCTTCCGAAAGAGAAGTACTTGCAGGCAACGAAAGGTTAATAGTAAAACTTCCTTCGTTGAACGGAGGTAAAAATTCTGTACCAAAAAAAGGTACAATGGCTATGGCAGCTACTATTAAAGCAATGGCGATACCTATTACTATTTTAGGATGCTTTAACCCACGTTTCAACAACTTAATATCCTGTCGCTTTAAAAATTTCACAAACGAACTATCGTCATGAGAAGAAGCCAGCATGGCAGCCTCTGTATCACTGGCAGGCGTATGGTCTAAAATCTGGTGCTCAGTATATTCCTTTTTCTTTTTCCAGAAAGCAAGATTAACGTGCTGTAAAAATTTCTTTTTACCCAATAAATAACTGCATAAAGCGGGAGTTACAGTTAATGAAACCGCCAGGGATGCGACTATTGAGGTGATATACGCAATACCAAGTGGTGCAAATATTTTGCCTTCAATACCTTGCATATAAAATAAAGGCATAAATACCAGCACCACAATGATGGTGGCATACACAATAGAGTTTCTTACCTCGCTGCTGGCTTCATAAATTACTTTTGACAGGGGCCTTGGTTCAGGAAGTGCCCAATTTTCCTTTAAGCGTCGAAAAACATTTTCTACATCCACTATCGCATCATCCACCAGTTCGCCAATAGCAATAGCCAATCCACCCAACGTTAAAGTATTGATGGAAATACCAAACATTTTAAAAATAATGGCCGTAATAATTAATGACAAAGGAATAGCTGTAAGTGTAATAATAGTGGTTCTGAAATTCATTAAAAACAAAAAAAGAATTATAACCACGAGGATAAAACCATCCCTCAATGCCTCTTCCACATTGGTAAGGGAGTTTTCGATAAAATGTTTTTGCTGAAACACATCAGTATTAATCTTGACATCTTTTGGCACTGACTTTTTTATGTCATCCAAAGCTTTGATAATTTCCGCTGTTAAAGTAACCGTGTTGGCGCCCGGTTGTTTTTCAATACTCAGGATTACCGCAGGGTTACCATTTAATGAACCATCCCCTCTTTTAATAGGGCCGCCAAATTTTAATTCAGCAATCTGCTTTAATAAAACAGGAGCATTGTTTTTATTACTGATTACAGTACTGGCTAAATCTTCTAAAGAATTTGCCCTGGCAATATTTCTTACCAACACTTCGCTTCCTTTATTATCATCTACAAACCCTCCTGTTGAATTAAGATTGGTTGCCTGTAAAGCGTTGTCAATCTCATTGATTGAAACATTATACTGGCGCATTTTTTCAGGAGATATCAATACCTGGTACTGCAGCCTTTCACCACCAATCGGTATTACCTGGCTTACCCCCTTAATACTCATCAACCTTCTTCTGATAGTAAAATCACTCAATGTCCTGATATCAGCCGGTGATGTAGAATCACCCGTAACGGCCACCATCATAAACTGCCCCATCACAGAACTAATAGGACCCATTACCGGAACAATTTTATTGGGTAATTGAACTGTTTGCAATTTTTCGGCAGTTAACTGGCGGGCACGGTACACATCTGTGCTCCAGTCAAATTCAACAAACACAAGTCCCAAACCCGGGCTGGCAACAGAACGCACTACCTCTACACCGGGAGCGCCATTTAAAGAAGTTTCAACTGGCAGTGTTACCTGGGCTTCAATTTCTTCCGGAGCCATTCCATTGGCTTCTAAAAATATGGTTACTCTTGGCCGGTTTAAATCGGGTAACACATCAACAGGCAAATTGATAAGTGTAATAACACCATATACCATCAGCAAAGCTGCAAAAGCAACTACAAACAAACGGTTACGTAATGAGAATTGAATGATTTTATTGAGCATGTTACATTTTTTATTAACTGATGTTTACTACTTTCCGTTATTTTCTTTTTTTAGAAGGAGGTTTTACAGGATAATTTTCTAAAAGTGTATGTATCGCAGGATGAAGGTCATTTTGCAAAGTAGCAGGGTCATACAAATCTGCTTCTACAGTAGCCGTATAAATAAATCTATTTTGTTTCCTGTCTATTACATTCAATGTTATACCTCCACGGGTGTACTCCACTGTTTTGGTTGTATATCCATAAGTATAATTATTGTAGTTATAATTCAATGGCCTGTTATAATAGTATGCCCGTGGATTTACATTATAATACGGGTTATGCGGCGAAATAGCCCGGTATTGGAAAGAATTATTATAGTTGTAGGTTGGAACTGTTGAGCGAATCTGTTCTGTTCTGCTTTTTTTACTTTCCGTTACTTTTAGCTCAAATAATAAATCTGGGTTGTCGTTATCAACTGTCATACCTCTTGCTGCCAGTTCATGCGAAAAATAATTGATAGCATTATTAAAAATAATCTGGTTGTGGTAAGGTGTATTGTCATTATCCTGATGCGGAATCCAGGAAAATGTTTTATACTTAGCGAATTCAATACTTTTATCGTAGTCTGCATAAGTAAGATTATAGGCAGTACTGCACCCCGCCGCTGTAAATAACAGCAACATTATAGGGATGATAATTTTCTGGTTCATAATTTTTTTATTTTAAAATGCTTACAAAATATTCCGTTGCTGAATTCTGTCTGTCAATTGCGATTATATTCCTTTTTATAATTATCCCGTTTATTTAGGTGGCTGGTTCTTATTTTTTAACCGTTTAATAAAAGGAGCGTTATTCAGGAATAATAAGAGAAAAAGAATTACGGTGCTGAATATGCTGATAACATACATACCAAAACCAGCGGCAACGCCAACTGCTGCGGTAGCCCACAGTGTAGCAGCAGTAGTAAGCCCGGTTATTAATGCATTTCCAGCATCACGAAAAATAATACCAGCGCCTAAAAAGCCTATCCCGGTCACAATATTTGAAACAATTCTTGTATGGTCAGATAAGTTGGGTACATGTGCATTGATAATGGTAAACATGGCTGCCCCCAAAGAAACAGCGGCGTAGGTTCTGATACCTGCAGCTTTTCCATGTATTTCCCGTTCATACCCAATGATACCGCCCAGTACTGTGGCAATCAGCAAACGGGGCAGTAATGTAAATTCAGTGCTTATGTCCATGATAAATTAATTTCAGACTGCTTTTTATTTCTTTCTATAGTGTTTATAGTTCAGTATTTATACTGAGTGCATTTTAATTTCAATTGTCGCCTTCATACCTTCACTCCGTATATACACATAAAAATAAAATCCTGATAATGCAATGAATAAATTCCAAAAACTATGTGGTTGAAAATAACTGTCAGGATTGCACAAAACCCTGTATTTATCCAACTCAAACCAAACAAGGGCAACCATTATGCAAACAATACTTAAAGCCAGGTAATTCAAATTGTCTTTATAAGGTTTAGCAAATACTGCTGCAACAGTAAATGAAAAGAATATCAAGATGTTTATAAATATTACAATATGCTCTTTACCCTTCGGCGTATAAAAGGAGAGTAAAAGTGCTATGATGATATAAATTGAATAAAATGCAATGGCTAATAATTTGTTTGAGATGCGTAACAGCTTGCTGTTATTGATAAGCGACCATTTGCCTGAAAAATACAGTACCGGAAAAAGTGAAAAAAAATAAACTGCTGAGTAGTCAATCTTAAGAGCGGGTTTTATCAACGAAGCATGATAAAAGAAACTGGCAAAAAAAACATACAGAAGAACAAATCCAAAGATAAATTCCAGCATAAGATATGTTTTATTATAATTACGGTTGTTCTTCTGTTCCAGCCAGCTTTTTTTTAAAATAATGACCGCTACTAATAAATAAACAACGCTGCTGAATGTATTAACAGGTTGCCTTACTGGCTTTTCCAATTCGAGCCTTTCGCAAAATGTTCCAATTATATCATTGCTTCCATGAAAATCTTTCCATATACCTTCCAATGATGGGGTATGGTTGAGCCACCAGATTGTAAAACCAAAAACTATGGCCACAACTTTCAACAGAACCGCAGTTCCATACCCGTTAAAAATAACCGGGCAAAGAATTTGTTTCTTTTTGAACAGATATGTTTGTAATCCTTTAAACATACTTAGTGATTCTTGTAAATCGTTTTTTATTTATACTGTAGTTATTAGAATAATTACTGTTTCACTTTTAACATACTTGCATTGATAGCTACCACCACAGTGCTTACCGTCATTAGTACTGCACCTGCGGCAGGGCTTAATAAAATACCCTGACTATATAAAACGCCTGCCGCCAATGGCAAGGCAATTACGTTGTACCCTGTTGCCCAAATTAAATTCTGTATCATTTTACGATAAGTGGCTTTGCCAAATAAAATGAGGTTCACTACATCTTTAGGATTACTGTTTACCAAAACTATTCCTGCTGTTTCTGCAGCAATATCACTGCCGCTGCCAACGGCGATACCAACATCTGCAATTGCCAAAGCTGGTGCATCGTTTACACCATCACCGGTCATGGCGACAAATTCACCTTTGCTTTGCAGGTCTTTTATCTTCTCTAATTTTTGATGGGGTAACACTTCGGCAATAAAACCATCCATGCCCAGCCGTTCACTTACTCCTTTCGCAACAACTGCATTATCGCCAGTGAGCAGGGTGGTTCTGATTTTATTTAGACGCAATTTTTTTATAGCATCAAAGGATTCGGGGCGGATCTCATCAGCAAGAGCAATAGAACCGGCTATATCCTCATCCACTAATACAAATACCAATGTTTCTTCAGCTTTTACTGTATCATCTTTTGTAAAAAATGTAAATTTTTCTTTTAAATAGCCAGGACTAACTACCATTACATCTTTACCGTCAATAGTTCCGGAAATTCCCTTTCCGGTGATGGCTTCAAATCTTTTTACTTCGGGTAAAGACATGTTTAATTCTTTTGCCCTGGCAGTAATACCTGTTGCAATTGGATGCTCTGAGTTTTGCTCGAGCGCAGCAGCATATTTCAGTACCTGTTCTTTTGTGAAGTTTACGCTGTGCGTTACATATCTTATCACTTGAAATTTTCCAACAGTTAATGTTCCCGTTTTATCAAATACAATCGTGGTTATTTTTCTTGCATTTTCAAATGCTGTCCGGTTCTTAATCAGCAATCCGCTTTTTGCAGCCAGTGCGGTTGATTTGGCAACCACTAATGGTACGGCAAGGCCCAAAGCATGGGGGCAGCAGATAACTATTACCGTAACCATCCGCTCCATAGCAAACGCCAGGGATTGTCCTGTTAAATACCAATATAAAAAGGTTGATATACCTGCCACAATCGCAATAACAGTTAACCATTTTGCTGCTTTATCTGCTAAGAGTTGTGTATTGGATTTGGAGTTTTGTGCATCCTGTACCAGCTTTATTACCTGCGATAAATAAGAGTCTTTTGCACCATGCGAAACAGTGACTTTAATGGCTCCATTTCCGTTGATAGAACCGGCAATTACTTTCTCCCCTTTTATTTTTTGAACCGGTTTGCTTTCACCGGTAAGCATACTTTCGTTCAAATAAGTTTCACCATCATCAATTATTCCATCGGCTGCCACTTTCTCGCCGGGTTTTATTAAAATCAAATCGCCTTCTTTCAGGGTGTCTGTTTTTACATCAACCGTCATTTGGCCATTTACTTTGTGGGCTTCTAAAGGCATTAACTGCACCAGCAATTCCAATTCTCTTGATGCTCCGGCTACTGATTTCATTTCTATCCAATGACCCAGCAGCATGATGAGTATCAGTGTTGCCAGTTCCCAAAAAAAATCCATCCCCTGCAAGCCAAACACAATAGCAACGCTATAGCCATAAGCAACTGTAATGGCAAAACCAATCAGGAACATCATGCCGGGATTCTTTGCTTTGGCTTCGTCAACCAATCCTTTTAAAAAAGGCCAGCCACCATAAAAGAAAACAATGGAGGATAATGCCAGCAATACATACTTTGAACCTGGGAAACTAATATGAATGTTCAACCAGTGCTGTATCATTTCCGATAACAGCATTATTGGAATAGTAAGACCCAACACGGTGTAAAACCTTTTGCGAAAATCAGCAATCATCCCACTATGCTTATTGTGTTTTCCATGAACACTATCTGCACCTGCGGTTATAACAGGCTCCAAGGTCATACCACATAATGGACACTTACCCGGTGCATCCCTCAATATGTGTGGGTGCATGGGACAGGTATATTTTTGAAAATTCTGTGAGGCTTTACTTGAATCAGCTTTTACCGCTTGCTCAAGATTATGTTCTACATGGCTTATTGGTTCATCATTATTACCGGATTGATTTTCTGATACTGATAAATCCGCATCAGTCTTTACAGGAACCAGGTTCATTCCACACTTAGGACATTGGCCGGGCTTATCCTGCATTATTTCCGGATGCATAGGGCAAGTGTACATTGTACCTGTCTCACTGGTGTTGTTATGATGTTGATGTTCCATATTAATAAATTATAGCTTTAAAAAACTCACAGCAGTTTTAATTTAGTTGCCTTACTGCCTGTTACTATTTTTCCATTTCCTTTAATTTGGCCTTCATAAAATCAATTTCCTTCTGCTGTGATGAAATAATATCACCGGCCATTTTTTTTATTTCGGGGTCGGTAATATTTGCAGCATTTACCATTAGCAAAGCAGCAGCATGGTGTGGTATCATTGATTTTAAAAATTGCCTATCGGATACTGCAGTTTGCACCCTTATAAAAAAGAAGCAGGCTACAAGCACCACAGCACTTATTGCAATAATTATGAGGTTTAGTTTTTTATTCATGTACATACCGCCCATAAGTATCATTTCAATTATTATCATAGGAGCCGTCATAAGCCCAGCCATGTAAAACTGATTAACATTGATGACAACATTGGCGAACTTATCAACCATCGAATACATCAATATAAACATAGCGATAAAGGAGATAATTATCATCCAGATTAATTTTGAATATTGAGATTTGTCTGCCATTGGCATGTTTTCCATTTTATGCATTTCCATATTATTATTATTTAAGTAAAAAATAGATTCTATTTTTATTTTGTTTCAAATAATACAATCAATAATGCCATGTTAATCCAATTCCCCATTTATAATCGCTGTCATAATTTGTGCTGATGGAAAATGATTTCGCAATCATATATCTTGCCGCTACAGTATATTCCTTATCCGTATTTATCCGAAAGTCAAAAAAGAAATTATTGCTCAGTGGTAAATCCCTTCTTTCCAATTGCAGGCGCAGTCTGCCTGTATTATCAACCCTCCATTCAGACCTAATAAGCATCGGCAGCAGATAATAAAAACCTGCATCAAATACGTGTCGGTTGTCTTTGCTATTCGGCTTGTTGAATAGCGGCAGTGTTTTGTTTTTTCTGTAATCGTAACCAACATAAAAGGCCAGGTATTGCTGTTTATCAAGATAACGCAGCAGGTGTGTTTCCGTTTCAAAATTTCCCTTCCAGTCCACCCTGCCCTCAAACTCCAGTGCATTTTTATTATTAGATATATTGCCGCTTAACCAGGCACCCTGGGAGTGTACTGATAAATCATACCATGGATAAAGGGCATTGTCTTCTTTCTTCAATTTTTTGTAGCCTGTTTTTGCAAATTCATTTTGTTCGCTGCCTTCGTAACTTACAATACGGGCCATTCCAGCCATCATGTGGTATAATATGTGGCAATGAAAAAACCAATCCTGCTCTTCGTTTGCTTCAAACTCGATGGTAACTGTTTCCATGGGTTTGATATCGAACGTATGTTTCATAGGTGAATATTCGCCCTGTGAATTAATAAAGCGGAAGAAATGGCCGTGCAGGTGCATGGGATGCCGCATCATGGTGTTATTGGTCAAAACAAATCTTACTATTTCACCTTTACGGATAAGGATTTTATCGGCAACAGATAAAGTTTTAAAGTCGAAAGACCATACGTACCGCAGCATATTGCCGGTCAACGCTAATCTAACTTCTCTTGGTTTTAAACTGGAATCCAAAGTTGTGGGGTGCAAAGCCCGTAGCATATTATAATTAAATTCACCTGGTGGCATCATGTTCATATCCATTCCCTGCATTGCTCCCATGTTCATGCCATCCATATTACCCATATTCATATCCATTTTATGGGCTGAGGTATCTGATGGCATTTGCATCTCTTTCATATCGGTATTCTTCATGTCCATTCCTTTCATATCCATACCACCCATGTTCATCCCGCTCATATTCATACTACCCATTTCCCTCATCATTTTAAAATAATTGAGTTTAGGAATATCGGGTGCGTTTATTGCAGGGCCATTACCAAAATAAGCAGATGAATAACCAGTTACATCCCAGGATGTAGCCCTTAGTTCAGCTGCGCCATTTTCAGGAACGGTAACTAAAACATCATACGTTTCTGCGATAGCGATTTCTAATTTATTAACTGATATGGGCGATACATTTATTCCATCGGCTGCAATTATCCGCATATAGCTGTTGGCATATTGCAGATTAAAATAAGTGGATGCCGAACCATTAATAATACGCAGCCTTATCACTTCACCGGGCTTTGCATCTTTAAACTCATTTTTTTCTTGCCCGTTCAGTAAAAATTTATTGTAATAGACATCCGACACATCCATAGCGGGCATACGCTGCCATTCCTGTTTTAGTTTGTCTTTAAAATAACCTGCTGCAATGGCCTCACCGTAACTTTGCAATGCGCTTTTTTTTATGGCGTACCATTCGCCGCCACGTTTCAGGTAACGCAATACCTGGTTGGGCTTTTCATCCGTCCAATCTGACAGCAGCACTACATATTCTTTCAATTTTGGTTCCTCTACGGCAGGATGTATTACAATAGAACCATATAACCCACTTTGTTCCTGTAGCATGGTGTGAGAGTGATACCAGTAAGTGCCGCTTTGAATAAGCGGAAAAGTGAAAGTATAAGTTTTGCCGGGCTCAACAGGCGATGTTGTTAAATAAGGAACACCATCTTCTTTATTGGGTAATAATATACCGTGCCAGTGAATAGATGTTTCCATCTTCATTTGATTGTGCACACGTATGATGGCGGTATCGCCTTCAGTAAATTCAAGAATTGGCGCCGGTATTTGTCCATTGATAGCAATGGCATGGCGGTGTTTGCCGGTAAAATTTACCATCGTATCGGTTACATATAAGTCATATTCTACCTTTTTTCCGTTGTAAGCCATTCCTGCTTTTACGGGTGAAGGTTGCAAAGGAAAATTGTAGGAAGTTATTTTTGACATCGCCGCATTTTTATTCATATCCATTTGCATGGATGGATTGCTTTGCGCCATACCGCAAGAAGGAAGAAATAACAAAAAGTGAAGTATCTTTTTCATCTCGGACTAGCTTATTGTTTGGCCGGTTTCTTTGTTTTTTTTTGTGCATGGTTATTATCAGGAAAGCGGATAGTATCCATTGGATTTGTTTTCATATTCATACCGGGCATATCCATTCCCTTCATATTATCCATGCCCTTCATGCTCTTCGTAGCATCCATTCCAGGCATATCCTTCATATCTTTCATGTTGTCCATGTCTTTCATGTTTTTCATCGTATCCATACCCGGCATATTTTTCATGTCTTTCATATCGTTCATGTCTTTCATATCTTTCATGTTGTCCATGCCTTTCATATTTTTCATCGTATCCATACCCGGCATATTTTTCATGTCCTTCATATCGTTCATGTTATTCTTACTTTTCATGCCTGGCATACTGTCCATATTCTTCATTCCTTTCATCTCCTTCATTCCTTTCATATTTTTACTGGTATTCATCCCACGCATACTTTTCATATCCTTCATGTTATCCATGTCTTTCTGGTCGTTCGTTTCTTTCATGCCCGGCATATTTTTCATCTCATTCATATTCTTCATGCTATCGATGCCTTTCATATTTTGCATGGTATCCATACCCGGCATTTTATCATTCATCTTCATAGTACTGTCTCCATTCATTTCCATATCTCCTCCTCCCATACCATGTTCTTTCATTAAATATTTGCCCATGGGGCCAATACCGGCAACATGTGTGAGCCTTGCCCCATGATGCCCTGCAATGGAAAGAAAAACCGCAGCAATGATTGCGGCGATAAGTACGAGCATATCATAAGGCCGCCTGAATATTTTGAAAAAAATACCAACGCTTTTAAGCAACAGCGTAATGCCCGACATCCACAATGTGTATGCTGCATATTTTTCATGTGTTTCAAACATCTCCATGGCGGCTTTGGGTGCATCTGTAGAAGGTTCCGCATGGAGAATAGTACTGGCGGCCAGTGCCGAAAAAAAAGCTGCTGCCATGATAAAAAATGTAGCCCAGCGAATTTGCTTCCAGTCTTTTATAACCAACACTGCCTGAAATGCAGCAGCAAGGAGTATCAGCACTATCGGAAAGTGTACAGCCAGGGGATGCAGCGAAGAGAAATCTTTAAACATGCTATTAATTATTATAGATAAAATGCATTGTTATTTGGTTTTTCTAAAAGAAGAATGGGTGCTTACAATTTTCCACCCTTCGCTATTTTTTTTAAGTACGGATGTTGCCACACCTTTACTTTTAATTTCTTTAGCATCTTTTGCCAGTACAATTGTATAGATATAAGTTTCGGTTGAAAATGCGTATTCGCCGGTTACGGTTACCTCAACTTTGTAATCACTGAAAGTGAAAGATTTAAATTCTTTCAATTCGGGGCCCAGGTGATGTTCGAGATAATGGCCGATAGTACCTTCTGAACTGCCAGCTTCATATATACTTGAATTTTTAACAAACAGGTTAGTTATGCCTGTCGTGTCCAGCTTTTCAATAGCTGTTGAGTAACTTTTTAAAACCGTTTTCACAGCATCTGCATCTTTATTTTGAGCAAATAATACTATTGACAGGCATAGTATAAAAGCGGTAGTGAATATTTTTTTCATATTGCTTTATTTTTAGTAAAGGGTACAGACAAATAATCATCTGTACCCTTAGAAGTAATTAATGCTGATGATTGTGTCCGTCTGCAGCTTTTGCAGCAGGTTTATTTTTAAACTTTGCAGAAACAGATTTGCCGTTTACTTTAAAGGTTGCAATAGCATTGGCATACGAAGATGCTTTGGCATCATCTGCCATAAAGCCTTCTGTACCCATTGGCATAAGAGCAACGGTTTTTGAAGTACCATCTGCATACTGCAGCAATACTGTGCCGGTTATCCCTTTGTTGGGTAATGGTTTTGCATCACCATCCAGCAAAAAGAACTGCAGCATGCCATCCTTTAATAATATTTCAGCATGATTTGGGTCAGCTTCCTGCACAGTGCCACCGTGTGGGCCTTTACCTGCAACACCTACATTGTGTGGATTTTTTTGTGCAAATGTTGTAGTAACACCCAACAGCATCATTGCAAATAAGGCAATAATTGTTTTTAATTTTAATGCTTTCATTTTGTTTTGTTTTTATTTTTAAAAATTAATGTTTCATTTATTTCATGTCTTTCTTTTCATCCATCTTCATATCTTTCATATCAGCGGCTGTGCCTTCTGCTACATTGAAAACAAAATCGCTGGTATACACTTTCCCTTTTGATTGATATTGTATCCAGCCACGGTAAACACCCGGCTTATCAAAAGTGGTATGCAAATCAAACTTGCCGCCTTCCACACTTGGGTGCACATGTAAATACTTTTTATCAGCAAGGCTTACTACCACCATGTGCGCTTTTGCACCGAGGTAATCTTCTAAAGTATTTACATCTACTTCTTTACCATTCAGCATCATTACACCATTAATGTGCATGGGCATATTGGTTAAAAACCTGCCACCTTCAGGCGAAAGTGAAACAGAAAATCCATCACCACCGGCACCTGTTAATTTATCTGCCCCATAAGTTTTTGCCGCAGGTGGGGTACCTGCAACTGTTACATTCAAATTATCTACCGTATGGTTTGCACCGCTTGGTTTATAATCTGCAAACAATGTGTACTTGCCGGGGAAAGGAAATTTTTCCTTCACAGTGTAAGAGCCATCCGCATTTAATTCCGGGTGAATATGGTTGAACCAGCTTAAGTCTTCGCTTACTACAATAAGGTGAATTTTTTTTGTATGCTCTACATCAAGCGGAACTTGCTCATTGGGTTTGTCTCTCATTTTGGGTGTAAGTGATAAAATAACTTCCTGGTTGGGATTAACTGAAGGAGGATTGGTGCTGAACTGCATACTAACATTGCTGGGGCCGCCGGCATTATCGTTGTGTTCCAGCTTCATGCCGCATTTGGGGCAGGTATCACCTTCTTTACCTGTTACTTCCGGGTGCATGGGACAGGCGTATATATGGTCGCCGCCTTCATATGCCATCGCATTTTTTGCAGTGTCAGCAGTTTCTTTTTTTGTTGTATCTGCGCTGCTGTTGTTGCAAGCCGTAAAAAATGTAACTGTCGCAATGGCTAAAGCAGCCATCGAAATTTTAAATCCTTTTCTCATGTATCTGTTTCTTTTGTTTGATTAATTAATTATGATTATGCCCTGTGTGTTCCGTTGCATTTTTCCTGGTTTCTACTTTCGTAAGGTTCATGTTACATTTTGGACATTTGCCTGCCTTATCGTATGTTTTATCTCCCTCACATTTCATCGGACATTGATATAAAGCAGCCACTGCCGGTTTTGTCAGTGCTTTTAAATTCATTCCACACTTAGGGCATTTACCAGCCCTGTCATAGGTTTTGCTTCCCTCGCATTTCATAGGGCATTGGTAAACGACCGTATCTGTAGTTATACTGTCAGTTTTCGCTTTTGCTGATTGAGCATTTACAGCAGTAAGAGAAAATACTGCTATTGCCATTGAAAGAATAATTCTGAATTGTTTCATTGTGATTATTTATTTGATTACTAAAAATGCTTATTGATTTAAATAGATTGTTTTCATTTGATAAACGCCTGTTGTTACTACTCTTTCGCCTTCCTCAACGCCTTTTATTATAGTAGTGTATTTTCCGTTTGATGTGCCTTTGTTAATGTAACTGATACTGTATTGCTCCGCTTTATCTTTTACAAATACTGCAGGCTTGCCGTTTATTTCTGCAATAGCATTGCTTGGCACGATTACCTGTGTTGAAATATCTTTTGAGAAAATAAACACCTTAATGTTTTCGCCAATTTTAAATTGAGATTTAGGATTGATGATTTCGAAAATTACTTTTTGAGATTGATTGGCCCCATTAACTGACTGGGCAGTGGAAACTAATTTTAAACGATAGGTCGTAGTATCATTTTGTATATTAGATGATGCAGTGATGTTTTCTACAGATTTTAACTGTGCTGCATCATTGGCGAATACCTGCGTTTCTACCAACACTTTTTCAAGATTGGTTATATCAAACAATGTTTCACCCGCATTAACCACTGCACCTATAGAATAGTTAAATGCACCCACTACACCGCTGATAGGCGCTGTAAGGGTTATCATTTTTGTATTACCTGTGCTGCGTTCGGCATTGGCAGTAAATAACTGCTTATTTTTTGAAGCTGTTTCGTACCTGGCTTTTGCTTCGGTCACATCTTTTTTTGCAGCAATATCTTCTATAGCTTTTAGCCTGTCGTATTGCGCTTTTGCTGCATTAAATTCAGCATCTACTGCATTTCTTTGAGAAAGAATATTAATTTGTGTACCTGCATCTACCTGCTGTTCAATCACGGCCAATACCTGTCCCGAAGAAACTCTTTGCCCTACGGAGACTTTTAATGAAATTATTTTTCCTGTTTGCGGCGATTGTATTACCGCT
This sequence comes from Sphingobacteriales bacterium, assembly GCA_016200915.1. Classification (GTDB taxonomy): domain Bacteria; phylum Bacteroidota; class Bacteroidia; order Chitinophagales; family Chitinophagaceae; genus AWTP1-9. Next base: position 62,735 of record JACQDV010000027.1, on the reverse strand, counting down.
CTTCCCTGTGATGAAGGAATAATAGTGCCCAGCACCTGCGTCGATTGATTAAAATTTCCAGTTTCAATTTTTTGTGTAAGGATGCCAAAAAGAAACTGGGATTCTTTTTCAACCATAAATGTTGATGACATTGCACCACCGGATTTACTGCCAGCTTCATCATCTTCGCCGCCATGTGCCGATGCTGTATTATATGTAGCAGTGGGCAGCAAGCAAAGCAGGATAATAATGCTTGCAGCAACTTTTCTGTTTGTTCTTTTCATTACAAAGAACATCAACAATAAACCGGATAGTAATCCTGATATTCCAAAAAACAAGGTGCTTTGATACCAGTGCATATCAGCATGAACGGCAGTAGCTGGTTTTTCTAATTCCTTGCCAATGGTTATGTTGTTTATAAGGATTAAATCAGGCCCAAGTGATGAATTAATATTAACAGTGAGGTTGTATGATTTTTTTTCAGGAAAAATTCCCTTTACCTCATACACACCTTCATCAATTTGAGTTACTGCTAATTTTATGTTTGGATTATCAGCAACTGCAATTTGTAAGGTGGCGCTGTCAACCGGTACATTGGTATTAAAGTCGCTTACAAATAATTTAAATGTAGCTTCCTTACCCGGCAGCAGTGGCTGATATTTTACCAGCAACTCATATACATCCGATATGGCTTCACTGCTGAAATAAGCCGCAGGTTTTACAGTTGTCTTTTTTGATCCCTCATCGTCTTCTCCACCATGTGCAAAAACCAAAGAAGGGATGAACAGCAATAAAATCAAGATTTTCTTTATCATAATGTTCCTGTTATATATTTTATAGATAAGATGGACTGGCTATAATTTCTTATAACTTCCAGGTATTTTAATTGTATTGAATAAGCATCATTGATGTTACGCAGGTAATTGATATAGTCATTTGCGCCACTTTCAAAAAATCGCTTTGCAGTACCAATAATTACATTTGCTTTGGGGATACCGGTGTTTTTATAGTATTGTAATGATTGTGTGTAGATAGCCAATTCGTTTTGTGCCTGTATCAATTGAACAGAAAGCTGTTGTTGTAAACCACTTGCCTTTTGTTTATTAATTTCCCATTCCGTTTTTGCTGCATTGATATTGCTTTTATACTGACCAAACCACAAAGGCACTGTAAAACCAACACGAAAACGATTGCCAATGGGTGTATTTCTTTCGCCCTGGTTAAGGTACCCAAATGCCAGGCCGGGTAATGCTTTTGCTTTTTGCAATGCGATATTTTTTTGGGCAATTACACTCGACTGATTAAAAATTTGTACAGATGGGTTCGCTAGAAAAGCACTACTGTCTTTCGCTATTGTAATCTCCATTAAAGGATTGGGATCAAGCGGTGCTGCTATAAATGTTTCCTGCAAACCAGTAAGATATTGTAATTGGCTTTGCAGATTGGTGATGGTAAGCTGTGCCTGTAAATATTGGTTATGTATTTCGCCATATTGACTTTCTGCAAATGTTTTTTGGAGGTAATCAATTTGTCCTGCATCAAACTGGCGGCTGGCAGCTTTACTAATGTGTTCATACACGGTATCCTGTACATACAATTGCTGCTGTAAGGCAGATGCATACTGTAGCAACAAATACAATTGCTTTACCTGAAATTTTACTTCATTTTCTGTAAAACCTTTTTCTTTTTCAGCCAGTACAATCTGTTGCTTTCGCAACTGGTATTGCCTGCTGTAAACTGTAGGAAATTCGATGGATTGGGTAATACTTCCGGTATAAAATTTCCCTGTAGGACTTTCTATAAAAACATCGGGATTGGGTAGATTAATGCTGCTTTTAAGCAATTGCTTTTGCTGTAAAACAGATAACCCGGCAGCAGAAATATTCCTGCTGTTTTTTACGGCCATACTCACAGCATCCGCTTCGGAAGTAATTTTTTGGCTGTAAGCGTTTGCTAGTATAAGCAACTCTGTAAAGACTGTTATGATACGTTTGAACATAAAAAAATTTGATTACAATAACTGAAACAAAACAGCTATGCCTTTGGGCAAAGCGGTGATAGTTCGACGGGCTATGCCATCAAACTCAGTTACAATAATCAAATCTGGAAACTCTGTATTGCTATGCGTATCTCAGGCGGTGGGGGGTAATAAAAACGGGACTTGTAATTGACAGGAAAATCTTTAATAGCTGCAGATAAATCAATATCAAAATAAATACTCAGGATTGCCACAAACACGGGTACACTTATACCTAAATTTACTGTAACATTTTTATTTAAATTTTGAAACTCCTGCACTCTATTGGTACAACATCCGCCATCCTTTTCTGTAAATAAGTTACTGCCACCAACGGGAATTTGTTTTGCCGGCTCACTGTCATGTTGGTGATTAATACCATCATCATGAATATGCACTTCTGCAGACTCTTTAGTTTCGCTACGATGAGGGGAATTAAAATCCATATCTACACCTACAGCACATGCGAAACCTACAGCAGTATTTGATGCAAATACAACCAGCAGGAACAGTGCTTTTAGTTTTATGGACAAATTCCGGTTCATTTAATAGTTGTAAAAATAAGGCTATTTTATTGAAAAGTAATCCCGTAACGGAACAAAGATATGGGAGAATGGTTTATTAAATTTGTAAAATTATAGACAATTTTTACAAAATTTTGTTATCAATTCCTGATATCTGTGCCTGGGTTTCCCGTTGAAAATGCACCATTTGGGTTATTTAAATCAGTTTTCTCCTTTTGCTTTCTAACATCTTCAAATCCCCGCCTGAAGGACTTAAAGACAGGCTTATTACCGTTTAATAACAGCCACTCATACAATTTTAATATTACAGGCAAAACAAAAAATGGATTTTCAAGTCGGCAAGTTATTTTACAGAAAATCAAACATTTCCGCATTGCATAACTCGATTTCCCTTTTGCATAAGTGGTATTGAACAAGGCATCTGCATTTTTGCAACTCAAAATCACACTTATGAGTAAAAGAGGGATTTTCTTGTGTTTAATGATACTTGCGATAATAACTACTAATGCACAAACGAAAGACAGCAGCAAAATACTACCAGATGTTACCGTTACTGGCTACAAAACTGTAAATGGTGTAGGGCATTTGCCTGAAATTAAGAACGGAATTATTTATGCAGGAAAGAAAAATGAAATAATACTTGTAGATAGTTTGGATGCTAATAAAGCAATTAATAACACCCGGCAAATATTAGGCAGGATACCCGGATTAAATATTGTAGAAACAGAAAGCAGCGGCTTTACTGCAAACGGTATTGCCACTAGAGGCCTGAACCCTACCCAAAGTATTGAAATGAATACAAGGCAAAACGGGTATAACATAAGTGCAGATGTTTATGGATATAACGAAGCCTATTATATTCCACCAATGGAAGCTGTTAGCCGGGTTGAAATGGTAAGAGGTGCAGCATCTTTACAATTTGGTTCGCAGTTTGGTGGCCTTGTAAACTACGTTACCAAAGATGCACCAACGAATAAACCTTTTGAATTTACTACCTCACAAACCATTGGAAGTTTTGGAATGTTTAATTCTTTCAATTCCGTTGGCGGCATTTGCAAAAAGATCAGTTACTACGGTTTTATCCAATATAGAAACATGGATGGCTATCGCCCAAACAGCCAGCAATGGCAACTATCAGGATTTGGAAAAGTACAATACAAACCATCTGAAAAATTAAATATTGGAGTTGAATATTCCTTGCTTCGCAATCAATTAAAAATGCCGGGAGGGTTAACGGACAGTATGTTTTATGCCAATCCTAAAGCATCAACAAGGGCCAGAAATTGGTTAGAAACCCCTTGGAATATTGCAACAGCTTATGCAAATTTTACACCTACAAAAAACACAACCATAAGTTTAAAAACATCTTACATGTTCAGCAACCGCTCTTTAGTTTGGCGTAATGAAGACGGAGGTGCAAGTGCGTTGGATGAAATAGACCCAGCAACCAATGCCTTTGTGCCAAGAGAGGTGGGGAGGCAAAATCTTAACAATACAACTACTGAACTTAGAATTGCACACACTTATAAATTAGGCAAACAATCTTCTACCATTGCAGGAGGAGTAAGATATACCTATGCATGGTTAAAACGGCTGGGCGGTGGCGAAGGCACCACCAACAGCGATTTTGATTTATCTATTACAGGCGATTGGGGCTATAATTTAGATTTTACCACTACCAATATTGCACCGTTTGTAGAAAATATATTCAGAGTCGGAAATAATTTAACCATTACACCCGGCTTTAGGTTTGAATATTTAAACAGCACAGCAAAGGGATATAAAATTGAAGACAATATTAAACTTTCACCCGACCAAAGCCGTAACCGATATTTTCCGTTAGCAGGTTTAGGGTTGGAATATAAACCATCTAAAAACACAAGTGTTTATGCCAATTTCAGCCAGGCTTACCGCCCTATTGATTACAGCCAGTTAGAACCATTTGGCATTACTTCCAAAATAGACCCTAACCTAAAAGATGCTTATGGTTTCAATATTGATTTAGGTTACAGAGGCACAATAAAAAATTATTTGAACTTTGACATAGGCGGTTTTTACATGGCTTATAATAATAGAATTGGTGTAGTGCTTAAACAAGATCCAACAACAGGCAATGACTATTCTTTAAGAACCAATATTGCCAACAGCGTACACAAGGGCGTTGAGAGTTATATAGAACTCAATATTTTAAAAGCCATCAATGAAAAATCTAAACTTGGGTTAAGCATTTTTAATTCATTTGCGTACATAGATGCAAACTATACAAGCGGAGAATTTAAAGATAAACGAGTAGAAGCAGCAGCAAAAACAATCAACCGGGTAGGTTTAATATTTAGTAACAAACATTTCTCTTCAACCTTTCAGGTAAATTCAGTAGGCGATGCTTACGGCGATGCTTCAAATGTAAAAACAAGCAGCGATCCCATTGCAGGCTACATACCGGCATACACGGTTTTAGATTTTAGTGCTACTTACAAAATAAAAAACTACGCAATAAAAATTGGTGCAAATAATTTAACCGGCAAATCTTATTTCACCCGCAGAACAGATGAGTATCCGGGGCCGGGAATTATTCCATCTGTAGGCCGTAGTTTTTATGCAGGTTTTACCGCTACATTTTAAAATCATATAAAACCAAAACATGAACCATTTATCAAAATATTTATTGGCACTTTGCATTATTTTCATCTCTTTAGTCAGTTGCAGAAAAGAAAAAAATATTATTACATCAACTGATTTAACTACTCCTGCTGTACAAAGGGTTTATTACATTGCTGCTGAAGAAGTGGAATGGAACTATGTTCCAACGGGAATTAACCAGGTAACGGGTAGTGCATTTGGCAGCACTGAAAACGTTTTTTTACAAAACGATACCAATCGCATTGGCAATAAAAATATAAAGGCTATTTATGTAGAATATACAGATGCTACATTCACTACAAAAAAGCCAAAGGAAAGTGCAGACCTGGGAATTGTAGGCCCAATAATAAGGGCAGAAGTTGGTGATAGCATACAAGTGGTGTTTAAAAACAAAGCCAGATTCCCTTACAGTATTCATCCGCATGGTGTGGTGTATGACTCCAATAATGAAGGTATCATGGGTGTTGACCCCGGTAATACGTTTACTTATAAATGGGCTGTTACAGAAAACTCCGGGCCTGCCGAAAGAGATGGCTCATCAATAGGCTGGGTGTATCATTCGCATGTAATGGAGCATGACAATAAGGATATTAATGCAGGCCTGGTTGGTTCTATTGTTATTTACAAAAAAGGATATTTAGAAAACAATAAAGCAAAGGATATTGCCAAAGAAAAGTTTTCTCTTTTCATGATAGTTGATGAAAACAACAGTTTGTATTTAGATAGCAATAAAATAAAATACACTTTAAATAATGTAAGTAATGATGACCCGGATTTTCAGGAAAGCAATCTGAAACATTCTGTAAATGGGTTGATGTATGGCAATTGTAAATTCACCGATATAAAACCAAGTGAAAAAGTGAGATGGTATTTAATGGATTTAGGCAACGAGTTGGATAACCATACCGCCCATTGGCATGGCAATACCGCTAAAGTAAATGGGAGTCGCACTGACGTTGTTTTTCTTGGCCCTGCAAACCTTATTACGGCAGATATGAAAGCAGATAATACAGGCACATGGCAATTTCACTGCCATGTAAACGACCATATTTCAGCAGGAATGATTGCTTTGTACGATGTGCAGTAAAAAGGGGAAAGCAATTTTTTGAAGAGGTTCTTGTAAAATGGAATCTCTTTTATTTTATACTGCTTTGGCAATTTTTTCCATAATATGATGACTTTCCCCAAACTTGCACAAAGCATCGCAATTACTTCGGAGTTCAGAAAACAGGATGTACTTGATAACTACATTATTTTGCTTAATTGCCGGGCGGCATAATTGCATACAAACATCCTTCTCCCTTTTATCAGGTACAATTAAGTAAAACACTTCGTCACCATCAGCAATAGTATAACTTAAATCCGCAAGCCGCAGGATGCCTGAATAAATGCTTGTACTTTTTTCAACTTCAAAAGCGGCGATAACATTGTTTGTTCCTTTTTGAAACCACAATACATCAATTAGCTTTACGGTATTCAATGTATCTTTCTCTAATTGAATATCCGGGAATTGTTGCAAACTTAAGAATGAAAAGTTGTTGCCGCAATGCGATTTTGACCTGTCGTTAGATGCTGCAATTACATCATAGCCCAAAGTATTGCCGATTTTTAATAAATGATATTGCATTTCCGTATGCAGGTTTTCTTCTTCCTTTTCCTGCTGCACACTTTCCTGCCGCTTCTCAATTAGTTTTTCTAATTTTTTTCGTTCCGGCTCTGATAAATATTCATCGCTGCCTAAAATCAATTTTTGTGTCCCAATTTCAAATAACAACCCTGCAATTGCTCCCATGTCGGATGATAATTCAGAGCGATTCTGGTTGTTCGTATCAATCATCACCTCCCTCAACTTTAAATATTCACTCCAGCTTCCCAATTTCTTTTTGTCTTTAAACAGAGAGTTGAAGCCGTTAATTATGGCAGTATTAAATGGCGGTATGATAGTAGGATGCAGAAAATATAGAATGCTTGCCACAGCAGGGCCAAGCCCTTTAATTTTCAAACTATCCAACCTGATGATTTCTTTGATTATCTGTTCTTCCGATTTTGCATTAAGACAGGTTTCTAAGAATTGCCCAAAAGCCTGTTTGTTGTTTTCATTCTCGTATATATCAGGTATTCTCAATTTTGGCTTCCAGTAAAAAGGATGTGATGCACCTTCAAACACCTGCTTTTGTTCCGTAATGCAAGTGAGCACAAACTCTAACGAAGAACCTTTAAAATCATTGGGGAACTTTTTGCTCTTAATATCATCAATTACCTGCATAACACCCCGGCGGATGGAACGAAAAGCTTTTAGCCGTTCTTCATTATTGATGAACCAGGTATTGTAAACAGATTGTTTATCTTCTTTGTACTGACGGATAATTTGGGAAAGGTTGCTATTCATAAAATAATTTAAAAGGAAGAATTATTTTTCTCAAATTATTATAACAAAAAGTACAACTCACATATTTTTTCAAACGACTACATATTATTTTTCAACTTTACTATTTCTTCTTTTCTAAACTGTTTAGCTGTCTTACAAAATACACTTTTAAAAACTTTATTTAAGTGGCTTTCATCCGTGAAATTCATTTCATAAGCAATTTCTGAAATGGTAAGGTCACTAAATTTTAATCTTGTTTGTATCAAGTTCAGCTTATAGCGGATGATGTAATCTTTAATCGTACTGCCTGTCTGCTTTTTAAAATAGCGGTTTAAATGATCAGGTGACTTATTAAAATAAGATGATATGGTTTCTATTTTAAGCAGCTCTTTGTCATAAATATTTTGTTGTATGTAGGCAGTTATTTCATATATCTTACTTTTCGGGTTTTGCTTTATAAAGTCTTTAGAAATGTTATGGTGAATATTTCTTGCGATAAGATGCAGTAGTAAAAAAACGACATTTTGAGTTATAATCTCTCCAAAAAGCTGATTGTTTTGTTTTTCATAAATTAGTTGATTAATCAATGTTTCAAATGTGACCTTATCTGCATTTAAGGCAATACTGCCTTTTATATTATTGTGATTGTGAAATATAAATTCAAGCCTTTTAAAAAATTCGCTAACGTCCATTTTTTCATTTCGGTTACCAGCACTTTTTGAAAAGAAACTTTTCGTAAAATCTATTATGCAAAACTTAGTTGAACTGATACCTTTAAAGGTATGTGCATCTTCAGGAGTTAACAGAAATACATCTCCTTTTTTAAATTCATAATCATTCTTGTTTATGTTATGGACACCAGTGCCTTCCAAGACATAAATCAATTCAAAGAAGTGGTGTTTATGAGGATCAGATGCATTTGATTTAAGTTCTTTAACAGTTATTTCCACATCCCTATATAGCTGTATTGATTTCATATCCTAAAAATACCGAGAAATGCCGGTTTTTTACCTGTTGTTAGCTTTTGCGTTAGAATACCTTTACTGCAAAAAATAAGGACTATGGCAGAAATAGCAATACCCAAACCAGTAAATGGCTTTTCATTTGGAAACTGGGAGCGGCATGGAGCTGCAATTGTAACCGGCTTATGCCTCATGTTTATTGGGCTTGCATGGTGGGCAGGAAAAAGCGAAATGAGAGGATTGGAGATTTCTTTATATATCCTTGCTTATGTAATTGGTGGCTATCAAAAAGCAAAGGAAGGCTTAGAGACTCTGTTTAAAGAAAAACAGCTTGATGTTGATTTATTAATGGTGGTAGCCGCCATCGGTGCTGCTTCAATTGGATATTGGATGGACGGGGCAGTGTTGATTTTTATTTTTTCATTAAGTGGAGCATTGGAAGGCTATACGATGGAAAGAACCAACAAGGCTATCCAATCAATTATGAAACTGCGACCTGAAGAGGCAGTTTTATTTAAAAGCGGAACAGAACAAAAGGTAAAAGTGGAAGACCTAAAAAAAGGAGATGTAATTATTGTAAGACCCGGCGACCGCATAGCAGCAGATGGAATAATTATTGATGGCTACTCTGCAATCAACCAGGCTTCAATTACAGGTGAAGCTATACCGGTAGATAAAGCAAAGGGGGATGAAGTTTTTTCAGGCACCATAAACGGGCAGGGAGCTTTACAAATTGAAGTAAGCAAACCTATTGAAGAAACGATGCTTGCAAAAATCATTCACTTAGTGCAGGAAGCACAAAACGAAAAGCCGCCTACACAACTTTTTGTTGAACGGTTTGAAGGTATTTATGCAAAGTTTGTAGTAATTACGGCTGTACTGTTAATGACCTTGCCGCATTTCATGCTAAACTGGACATGGAGTGAAACAATTTACAGGGCAATGATATTTCTTGTCGTTGCATCTCCCTGTGCCCTTGTATCTTCTATTATGCCTGCAATGTTATCTGGCATTTCTAACGCTGCAAAAAAAGGTATTTTATTTAAAGGTGGGGTTCATCTTGAAAATATTGGCAGTGTAAAAGCAGTAGCTTTTGACAAAACCGGAACGCTTACCAGTGGCAAACCGAAAGTAATGGATGTTCTTCCCTTACAAAATATTACAGAAACCGAGCTGCTGCGTTTGGCGGCTTCCATAGAAACACTTTCGCAGCATCCAATTGCCAAAGCCATTGTACAGGCTGCCACTGAAAAAAATATCCCATTGGAAAGGCCAAAGGAATTACAGGCGATACATGGTTTGGGGGTTCATGGTTCTTTAAATAGTGTAGAATACAAAATAGGTAAGCAGGAGATATTGAAAGATATAATTATACCCACAGAGCATTTACAAAAAGCAGATGAATTAGAAGCGCAGGGTAAAACGGTAATATTTGTTGCGGCAAACCAACAACTGATAGGCTTACTTTCTATCCAGGATACTATTCGGCCCCAGGCAAAAAAAGTGATAGACGATTTAAAAGCAATGGGCATAAAAGTCGCCTTATTAACTGGTGATAGTAAAACCACCGGCAATGCAATTGGAAAGCAAGCCGGTATTGATGAAGTATATGCAGAACTTTTACCTGAACAAAAAGTAGAAGCTGTAAGAAAATTAGAAAGCAAATACGGTAAAGTGGCAATGGTGGGTGATGGTGTTAACGATGCACCGGCTTTAGCAACTGCGGCTGTTGGTATTGCAATGGGAAGTGGCGGAACGGATGTTGCAATGGAAACAGCAGATGTTATTTTAATGGCAGATAATATTGAAAATATTCCGTTCGCTATTTCATTAGGAAGGCATACCAACAGGGTTGTAAAACAGAATGTGGTATTTGCGATTGCGGTGGCGCTTACATTAGTAACGCTAAACTTTATTGGTGGTGTTATCAATTTACCTAAAGGGGTTGTTGGTCATGAAGGAAGTACGGTCCTTGTTATATTAAGTGGGTTACGTTTATTGAGATAGTTCCTGATAACAAAATAAGCAAGTGTTTAAAAAGACTAATAGCAAGTGATGGAAGTAAGTTATAATGCAGCACAATTTAATTCTATAGTTAAAAACAGGCGTAGTATATATCCGTATCAATACGAGAAAGGAAAAGTGATACCTGATGATATAATCTGGCAGATTTTGGAAAATGCCAACCATGCTCCCAATCATAAACAAACCGAGCCCTGGCGGTTCACTGTTTTTACGGGAGATGGTTTAAAATATTTTGGTGAACTACAGGCACATATTTATAAAAAGTATTCAGGGAATTCTTTTAATGCAGGCAGGTATCAAAAATTACTTGATTATCCTTTAATGGCATCTCATGTGATTGCTATTGGTATGAAAAGAAATGAAGCTAATAAACTTCCTGAAATAGAAGAAATAGAGGCAACTGCCTGTGCTGTTCAAAATATGTTTTTAACTGTCACAGCTTATGGTTTAGGTGCTTATTTGAGCAGTGCAGGAATAACATATTTTGAAGAAGCGAAACCATTTTTTGATTTAGGGGCTGATGATAAATTGCTTGGGTTCTTTTATATCGGCTATGTAGCGAAACCTTTTGACCAGTCATCTAAACGAGGCCCAATACAAAAAAAAGTTAAGTGGGTTGATAAAAATGGATAAATCAACATTGTAGTTGCTGGAACAGGGATAAGTTTATTTACAGCAATCCTTTTTTCTTACAAAGATCGCTTTAAAGATTTTCCAGAAAATTGTTAGATGGTTAGAGAACTCCGTCTCGGCGAATGGAACGAAAAGCCTTTAGCCGTTCCTCATTATTGATGAACCAGGTGTTATAAAATGACTGATTATCTTCTTTATATTGCCGTATAAGCTGGGTTAGATTGCTGTTCATATGCTGCTTAAAACAGCGAAATACATTATTTGCCCCATTTAGTTGATTCTGATAAAACAAATAAAAAAGTGCTATTAAATTATCTTGCAGTAAAGCGTCCAATCTAATAGCACAATCAGATAAGCAACCATTATAGTTTGAATACAATTCCATTTGGCTTTTTCCCCACCGGAATATCTTTAACTTTTGTATGTGTAGAAACATTAATGACAGATACCGTATTAGCACCCTGGTTGGTTACATATCCAAAGCCACCGTTAAATGCGATGGCATGTGCATCTGCACCGGTCACAAATTCTCCGTGTTTCATCCATGTGTTGCCGCCCATATCCAGGTAATACGACACTTTACCATTAGTAGCATCACTTACCCATAATTCATTTGCTGTGGTATTAAATGCCGCAAAGCCGGGTTTAAAACCCAACATGATTGTAGCAAGGTTGACGTTAGATGCTACGTCAATAACTGAAATACTTTGTCCATCTTCACAGTCAACAAACATTTTTCCCCCGGCTGCAGGCCATGCTCCTACGGGATTCATATCAACATTTACAGTAGCAATAACGGCTTTGGTGACTGGATTAATCACACTTACCGTATTACTCATGCCATTACATACATAAGCTTTAGTACCATCGGCACTGAATGTAACTTCAGCAGGTTCATCACCCACAGTAATTGTATTTTTCAAGGCATAAGTAGTCGCATTATAAACTAACACTTTTCCTGCCATATCCATTTGAGATGTCCATATCTCCGTTCCGTCAGGAGAATAAACTGCATTGTGATTCATTACCGGCACTTCAAAGTTTTTCTTTATTGTACCGGTAACAGCATTCATTACAACCACCATACCTTTCATGCCGGGCATACCACCGGTATGGCCGGCGCTTAAATCCGTTCCAGGAACGCCAATTGCCAGATGATGTTCGCCGCCTGACTGGTGATGATAAATATGATGTGGCCACATAATCATGCTGCCACCACTGCCCATTAAATCAATACTGTCCGTTACAGTATTTGTACTAAGTTTAATTACGGAAATAGTGCTGCTTTCTCCGTTAACTACATAAGCAGCCGGGTAGTCAATATTTTTTTCGTTCATTGAAATGCCATCGTTTTTTTTGCAGGATGGAATTGAAAAGATTACTGCCATTACCAATAATATGGCAGCATTGGATTTTAATTGTTTCATTTTCTGGGATTTGTTTTATAAGCTTTGATACAATAAAAGTTAAAAAATGGTTGCCTGTAAGCTATTTTTTTCTTTGGCCAAGCAGGGAATAAGTTAGCGACAGCATAGTGCCAAAACTGCTGAACCTTAAATTATTATTATTGAAACGGGTTAAAGGCAATCTTAAGTATGGCTCAAACGAAATATTCCAGCTTTTATTTATATGCTGCTTAACTCCCACCGAAAAGTTGGAGGTGATTGAAGTAGAAAAATCGTTACTGCTATGCCTGGCACTGTTATGGGTTCTTTCTATTACAGTACTGCCGTCTGCCACAAATTTGTAATGCACATTTTCCATCCGCATTTTGTTAATGGAGAAACCGGCAGCCGTATAGAAACTGGTTTTATTTTTTGAAGGAAAATTGTAATACAGCATCACAGGGATTTCCAAGAAACGGCAATAGCCAGTTGCATCTTCCAGGTTAATGCTTGTGTAGGATGGTAAATTCAGTTTTGCAGAATCGAACGAAATGTCTTTACCTGAAGTGGTAAAGAAGTTTTTAGAAAATAATATTCCTGACCTGATTTCAATTTTTGGGGAGAATCTGTAGCCTACCAAAAGACCATAATCATACCCAAGTTTTGACGGCTTGTTTAATTGTACACTGTTGAGGTTTACACCACTAACTGCAGTGAATGAAAAACGAGAATTATTTGGCTTCTTTACGGCTGGCTTTGGATTATTTGTAATGCTGTTCGCCGTATCTTTTGCAATGGCTGCAATTTCCTCTTCTTTTAGTATATCAGTGTTTGATATAGTAGTAGTTTTTTCCGGAACATTGATTTCTTGGGTACCTAAATTTAACTTGTTTTCGACAGCAATATCAGACCCGGCTAATTTCTCATTGCTGATTTTTTTATCGAAAGCTTTAGCATTCCCGCCAACTTCATTTCCTTTTTCCACTAATGGGGTAGTGACGGATATATTACTCGTTCGTCTATTATTGACAGAAACCTTTTTTGTATAGATTGTTTGTGGATTAGATAATGCCGGTATAATGCTGCTATTTGGTTCTGTATCTTTTAAAAGGTTATCAGTATTGTCTTTTACAATGTTTTCATCTTGCAGCTTAACACTCTCGTTGTTCTTACTTTCATCAGGTACAATAACATTTTGTTTTGTATCTACCGGAGTTTTATCGGAATAATATTTCTTCGTATGATAATTTCCATTGAATCCCCAATAAGCCGTACCTGCAAGCAGACCAGCAAAAAGAAACCAGAACACTATAAATCTTCTCCGCTTTTTCTTTACCGGCATTTCAATATCAAGTCTTTCTTCCAGCTTACTCCAATCAGGAATAAGGCTCAGGTCTGTATGCCTTTCGATAGCAAGACGAATCTTGTTATCAAAAATGAAATCATTTGCGTTATACATATCTTTTATGTTTCATTTTTTTTTGCAATGCTTTTTGTAACCAATGCTTGGCTTTAAAAAGGTTTGACTTGGATGTACCCTCAGTTATGCCAAGGATACCGGCTACTTCCTCATGTGTGTAGCCATCAATCACAAATAAGTTGAACACCATTTTATATGCAGGCGGTAACTCCATAACGGTCTCTAATATTTCATTGTAACTCATTGCATCCAACACAGATTCAGAATCATCGCTTATTTCTGCCATCAGCAGTACATTAGCCTCACTAAATTCAATTTTAGGATGAAATTTGTTCAGGTAATTGATGCAATTATTGATTAGCACTTTTTTAAACCAGCCTTTAAAAGCGGCTTCGCTATATCCATAAATATCTTCATTGTACAGGTGAAGGTTTTTAAATGCTTTTACAAACCCATCGCATACGAGATCCTGCACTTCAATTTTGCTTGAAGCGTACCTGTAGCAAACATTTGCTGCAAACTCTTTCAGCCATTCAAAAAACAGCTTCTCATGTGTACGACTGTTCTTGCGGCATCCGTCGAGCAAATGTTTCAGTTCCTCGTTACAATATGACAACTATTGATATTTTAGTTTTAAAGCGGCTTTATATTAGTACAAGTATTTGTAGAAAAGGGTTGTCCCAAACAAATAATTTCAGCGCTTTTATTATAGCCTGGCCAAGACCTAAAGTCCTTTCATTGAGTTGTTGCCTATTTTAATAATAAATTTAATTTTCAAAAAGCAGCGTTATTTCATCCAAGCCTCAAAAAGGCAGTATGATTTTGCAAATTTATTGTCAATGTCAATAATTATTTCACTACCAAATGGGCCTATTTTTTCTCAGGCACATTTCGACTCCTGTTCGGCAGTAACTCGAATACAACTTAAGCTGCGGAGGAAGATAACAAACATAATGAGTATAATTGCAACAATCCAATACGCAAGGTGGTCAGACCATATCATGATTATTCCTCCCATTACCACACCTGTAACCTGGCCCAAACTATTAACGGCACTAAAAATACCCAGCGATGCTCCATATTCTTTCCCAGAATCCTTTGTAACAAGTGAAGTCAGGCTTGGTGTGAGGATTGCTATTCCGACTGAAATGAAAGAGACGTAAAACAAAATCCACCCCATTTCCCTTGACATAGTAAGCATGAACAGGCCAATACCCAGAAACAGGCAACCAAAAGGCAACAATGACTTTTCACCTTTTTTTTCAATTAACCATGCTATGGGTCCCAATTGCAGTAAGCCCATCAGTAAACCACAAATAATAAGAACAATGCTCATTTGCTTTGGCCCAAATGAAAAAAACCGTTGTGAATGAATGGCAAATGTGCCCTCAAACATGGAGTGTGCAAGCTGGCTGAAGAAAGATAATGCCAGCAATAGTATGAATGCTTTTTTAAGCAATTTAAAGCTTGGGATAAAAGATATTTTTGGTTTTGTTGCCTTCTGTTCTATTGTTTTATCTGGAAAGTTGAGTGATTCTGGTAATAAAATTACATACAGTACCAGTACTGCTATTGTAAGCAAAGAAGAAAAAACAAAAAGGGCAGAAAATTTGTCAAGTGTGAACTGTGTGAATAGAAATTTAAACTGAATGCTGATGTTTGAAAAAAGATTGCCCAGCAAATGCCCTGTAACAGCACCTAATCCTGCTACGCCATTCAATATTGCGAAATTCTTTCCTCTTTTTTCTTTCATGGTTTTATCGGCAATGTAGGCACCCGATGCAGTTACAAAAGAGGCTGTAAAAACTCCTGCTATCAAACGGGAGATATAAAGTAAAATCAAACTTCCACCCAATGAAAAAATAAAAGTAGAAATTGAAAATCCTGCAATACCTATTAAGATAAGTGGTCTTCTCCCAACTTTATCAGATAGTGAACCGAGGTAAGGTGCGAAAAAGAATTGTGTTAGCGGGAAAGCGCCAGTTATTAATCCTATATGAAGGGAAACTGTTTTGGATGAAATATCCCTGTACGACAGAATCTTCTCAATGTAAAACGGAAGTACCGGAAGTGTCATTCCAAATCCAGTCATTACTAAAAATACTCCGCAAAGAAGTATTATTTTTCCTTTGTCGTTTTTTTTCACTTCAATCATGTAAAATATTTTCAGCCATCGTTCCTACATTTTCATTCCCTCCATTGGATTTGCACCTTAAATAAAAATAAATTTATCCGTTCATATCATTATTGACTAGCATATTATTTGTGCATTTTACGCTTTTTCTTTTTGCCCATTTCCATATTTTTACCTGAAGAGAAATTACAATCAACACAAAGAATATTACACTCATCCAGGTTAAGGCATTCATCTCATTTTTGATATCGCTGTAAGTGCCGCCGTAAATAGCTATTTTTCTGAAGCCGTTTAAAAAATGTGTTAATGGCAAAGCATTGCCGAGGCTTTGTAGTATAGCCGGCATGCCTGATGCGGGCCAGGTGTACCCGCTTAATACAAAACCAGGCGTGGCAATCACCATCAGGAACTCTGTGGCTTTTAGCTGGTTTGGAATTATTATAGAAAATAGCATTCCTAATAAAATGCAGGCCGTGGTAAACATCATTGTAAGCGCCAGCATACCGCTGTTTAAAATGGTTCCGCTCATGTAAAAACCATGATGTAAAAAAATAACCATACCCCAAACTAATATTCCCAGCAAATAAAAAGGTAAAGCCTTTAGCAATATATGAACCAGACTGACACGGCTATACTGGATAAGCTTTGTGAAATAGCCATCTTCAAAATCCCGTGCAAATACCAGTGCAAGCGCCAGCAAAAATATTTGCTGCATAATGGCGCCCATTAATCCCGGCCACATGAAATTGAGGTAATTGCCGGATGTATTGAACAGCCGATTGTAGGTAACTTTAAAAGCTTCATACCTTGTATCAGCCAACGCAGGAGATAATCCCTGCTTCTTTAAAGTTTCTATTTCAACACCGGCATTGAGGGTTGCCAATACGGTTTGCAAACCACGGCTGGCAAAATTGGCCGTTAGAATGTTTGACATGTTTAAGTCCACCGTAATTTCTGGATAACGGCGCTGGTTAATGTCTGCTTCAAACCGTTCCGGAATTGTTATGATAGCCTGGTAATTTTGTTGGATAATACCCGCCTTTACCTGCTGGTTTCCTGCATATACTTTCGCTACCCTCATATATTCGTTGTCGTTAAAAGCATCTATGATTTTATCTGAAGTGGTTGTGCGATCGTAATCCACAACGGCAATGGACAGTTTATCGATCTTTCCTTTTTTATAGGTTACGCCAAACAACAATCCATACAATAACGGAGCGCCAAAAAATATGGCCATTACTACGCTGTTGGAAAATATACGTTTGAATTCGGCACCTGTTAATTGTATGAATTTTTTCATCGGCTTCTGCTTTTTTATACTTTATGCTCCTGGTTTTGTACCGTTTTTTATGAGCCAGGCGCATGGCCGGCATTTAGGTTCCATCTCTGTCAGCCTGCGTAATCAGGCATGGTGCTCTTCCACTGCAACCATCCTACATTGCAAAGTGTATCTGCCCTCATAAAATATAATTTTGCAAAAAGTTTATTGTACAACAAAGGATGTTATTTTACTTCTTTTAATAGTACCGTAGAATTTTGAAACAGGGCTTTGGCTTTACTATTATCTTCTGCAACCACTTTTAACTCATAAGTAGCTTGCCCCAATTCATAGTTGGGTGAAGTGGAAGTATTATCAGCATATCTTGCCAATTGCTTTACCGCTATAATTTTTCCTAAAATTTCAAGGGCGGTATTGGGTACAGTTACGATCACCTGCTGGTCGGTTTTATAGGTGTTTATTCTATCCTCACTCACCGTAAAACGAAAGTACACAGATGACTTTTTTAATCCGCTGAAAAAAGTATAGCCAGGCAAGGCCAGCTCGCCTTCTTTCAAAGCTATTGTTTCTATGGTCATATCGGCCGGGGCAATTATATATCTTTCATTCAGGGCAACCAATGCTTCGTTTTTAGCCCCTATAGCCCTTTCCACCTGTCCCATAGCCGTTTTTTTATTTTCCGCTCTTGTACCTTTCCGTAATTCGGCAAGTTTGGCCTCAATAGTTTTTACCTGTGCCCTGGCAGCTTCCACCTTCATTTTTGTTTCATCGTATTGTTGCGCCGGTATAAGTGAATCGGCATACATATTCGTTACCCGCTGAAAACTTTTTTCTGCAAATAATAGTTGTTCCCGGGCAGCCGTAAGCTGGCTTTCAACCTGGGCAATTTGTTCGCCGGTAGCTCCGCTATTGGCCAGGTCCATTTGCCCTTGTGCCGAAACGATAGCACCTTCGGCCTGTTGCAACTTTGGTGTTATTTCAGGAATATCCAGTACGGCTAAAGTGTCTCCTTTTCGTACTGCCTGCCCTTCGATTACATTTATTTTTTCTATACGTCCCCCAAGTTTGGGTGCAACAGATATGCTTTCAAATTTTACCCTTCCCTGGATGCCTTCAATTTTTTTTAGCCTGCTGCGACAGGAAGTAATAACCAGTATGGCAAAAACGATTAGAGCGATTGTATGTTTCATAAACTTGTATAAGTTAAACACATTATTATTGTAAAAAATTTAAAAGCCGGCCCTTCGCTTCCAACAAACTGGCTACTGCCCTGCGTTGTTCAAAAATGGCTGTTAAATTATCCTGTTGTGCTTTTTCCTGCTCCGCCACTGCATCTAACAGCTCCCGTATGCTGGTTAACCCATTTTTAAATTGCTTTTCAGTGAGCAATTTTATTCTTTCTGCCAGCGCAGCGCTTTGTTTGGCCGTTATCATTTTTTGTACGGCGGTTCTTTCATCAACTTCAGCTTTTGATACCGCCAGCGATATTTTTTCTTCAGCGTCTTTTTTCTGCTCCAGCAAAATATTTTTTTCAATGGAGGTTTTTTTTGCTTCATTTTTTGCCGTCAACCCATCAAACATTGTCCATTGCAATCTTACCCCTGCAAACCACCGCGGCTCAAATAGGGAGAGGTTTTGTTTGCGCCATTCGTACTGGCCGAAGGCTGCAAGTTTAGGAATGTATTCAGTGAGTTCTATTTTTCGTTTAAGCTCAATGGCCTGTATGTTTTCGCTGAGGGCTTTTAGCTCAGGCCTTTCAACTGTTATAGTATCGGTAAAAAATATGGGGGCAATGGTTGGGTTTAATAATGCCAGGTTTGTTTTTTCCTGTAAGGTAACCATGGATAGTTTATCAATCAGCAATTTCTTATTGCCCTGTATCTCTATTTTTTTAAGCGTTAATTTCTGGCGGGCCAGGTTTACTTTTTCCCTGTCCAAAGGGGTTGCCAATCCGTTTTTAATGGCTTCTTCAACAAATCGCAGTTGTTCTTCCAAATAATTATCTGTTGCTTTAATAACCTGTTCGGAAGCGTTTACCAGTGCCAGTTTATCGTATGTTTCCCATATATCTTTAGCGATATTTATTTTTTCTATCTGACTAAGAAAACTCAAACCTTTTTCCTGGTGCTGTGTTGCTTTCGCCGATAGGCTGGCTTTAAAGCCGCTGAATAAAATCCATTGCGCTCCTGATGTTATTTTAAAAATATTCTGACTTTGAATAATGGGTACGGGTTTTAACTTAACCTGCGATGGCAGTGTTGCATTAAAGGGAAGGCTGAGCGCCTCTTTTATTAATAACCCCTGCGTACCCAGTAATAATGTTTTTGTATCCTGGGGAAAAGCGATGTCATCATTCAGGCGGGTGTAGGTGGCAGAATTGCTGATTTTAGGCAAAAAAGTTTGCCTGGCCATTGTGCGGTTAATCTGCACCTGCGCTGTTTTATAGGTATTGATTTTTAATTGATGACTGTTGTTAAAGGCTTCATTAATGAGCAACTTTAAATCATTGTCCACTCTCTGGCCAAACACTACCTGTGACCACAAAAGGCTTATAAATGCGATGGAAATATATTTTGCTTTCATCAGATGAAACAGATATTTTTTTACTATTCTAATATTCTGCGATTACTGGTATAAGAAAATAAAAGATAATTATTGCCTTTCATCATCCCTACATTTTCATTCCTGCCATCGGGTTAGCCCCCTTCTTAAAAATAAATTCACTGTTTAATAAATAAGCACCGGTGATCACCACAATGTCTCCGGATTGAAGGCCTGACTTTATCTCAACCTTGTCACCATCCTGCATACCAATTGTCACCATTTTGCTTTTATAACTATGGTCACCGGTTTGCACCCAAACCGATGCCCCGGTTCCTGTTCGAAGTACTGCATCAGAAGGTAAGGTTAATGTATTTACCTGTTTGCCTTTTAAGGTAACATAAGCTGGCATGCCCGGTTTTAACAGGTTTGCGGAATTAGATATACTAACACGTAAAAGATTAATACGTGTTTGCGGATTAATTTCAGGGTTCATGAATTCAATCTTTCCATTTGCTTGTTTGCCAGGTAAATCAGGGAATTGAATGTAAGCAATGGCATTATAATCTATCTGTGATAACTGAGACGAATAAACCTGTGCTTCTGCCCAAAGCGTTGATAAGTCTGCTATCCGCACAATAGTACCACCTTCCATTGCATATTCGCCTTCCCTTACATCTAATGTTGTAATATAACCTGCAACAGGGCTATAAAAAGTGGTAACAGGTGTTGTAGTTTTTTTTAAAGCTATTTCTTGTATTTGTGTTTCTGATAAGCCCCAGAGCAGCAATTTATTTTTCGCACTTTGTAACAACGCTGTTAAATCGACAATTGTATTATCAAGGGTCTTTTGTTTTTCAAGTGTCAGTATATATTCCTGCTTGGCATTATTCAGTTCTTCACTGTATATATCAAATAATTTGTCGCCTTTATTAACATAGTCGCCCAGGTTTTTGAAGTAAAGCCGTTCAATTCTTCCCATCACCCTTGCACTTACCGCATTGATTTTTTGCTGGTCGGCATTTAATGTTGCGGTGAGTACCATCTGATCGCCAATTATTCCGCTGCGGATGGTATCTGTTGAGATATTGCCTAATTGAATTTGCTGGTCACTAAGCTTTACTTCATTCGGATCGGTTGATCCCCCTTTTTTAGCTTCTATCAATTTCATACCACATATCGGACAGTTACCTGGCTTATCCTGCATCACCTGCGGGTGCATTGAACAGGTATAATACACGTCGTTCATTTCCATATTATGTTCTGCATGGGCTGCGACTTTCTCATTCTTATTTTTGCAGGCAGCAAATAAAAAAACAAGTACTACGATAAATATTTTTTTCATCTTTTATATATTTTATTGTTACCGTCCACCAATGTCACTAGTATCTTTTTTCTTCTCAACATTAATTCACGGGCCTTTATTTTTTAATTTTATTAGTCCTTGTCCCTGATTTTTATGAAACTTTCGCTATCCATTAAAAACTGTGCATTTGTTGCCACAGAGTCTGCAACAGTAATACCTCCTGTTATTTGAATTAAATTTTTA
This sequence comes from Sphingobacteriales bacterium, assembly GCA_016200915.1. Lineage (GTDB taxonomy): Bacteria > Bacteroidota > Bacteroidia > Chitinophagales > Chitinophagaceae > AWTP1-9. Next base: position 41,279 of record JACQDV010000027.1, on the reverse strand, counting down.
TAAACTACTCCTGTTTCAACCTTTTGTGTTTTGTACCCGTTACCACTTCTTACAAATACAACTTTTTCAAGACCCAATGATAGTATGGCTTCCTTTGGTAACCATTTTGCATTTATTGCGTTGCTGAAAATAGTAGCCCGTACCTGGCTGCCGATGGGTAATTGCAAAGCACTGTTGTCAATATTTACCCTTGCCGTTAATGTTTTACTGCCGGGCCTGAAAAAAGGTTCAATAAAATAAATAGAGCTACTAAAATCCTTATCTGGTTTAGCTTCCGGTACAATTTTTACTTTATTGCCCACTTTAATAAACACCTGGTCTGATGGATAGATATTCAGCAAAGCCCACACTTTATTGGGGTTATAAACTTTAAAAATAGTCTGCCCCTTTTGTAAATACATTCCTTCTTTAAGGCTAAGTTCCTGTGTGGTTACTGATGTAGCTTCACTCATTGCCGGAGCTTCTGTTACCGCATTGTTCATTCCTGTATTCAATGCTTCATGAACATGACCGCTGTAACTGCTATACACAGGTACAGTAAACAATGTTTTTTTTGTGTTTACTACCTGTAGTAATTGCTCGTTTGGAAAACCCAGGAGCAATAATTTTTCTTTAGCTGCATTAATTAAAGAATTATTGGATGGATCGTTCTTGAGGAGAAATAAAAGGTTTTGTTGTGCAGTAAGCAGTTCGGGGCTATAGATGTCCATAATTCTTTGCCCCCTTTTTATTAGCTGGTACCGATACAGTACATACAGCTTTTCAATTCTTCCACTTATCCGTGCGGATATTGCTCCAACTTCAGTGGTGTTGTAGGCTGTATAACCAAGCGCATTAATTTCTACGGGTTCTTCACTGCTCGATAGCGTTGTGGCAGGTATAGTAGAAATTGCATAACCGTTGGTTGGTTGCAGTAAGGTGTGCAAAGAAACATCGTGTATTTCTTTACTTGCACTTTCCTTTTTTACCAAGTGCATTCCACAAATAGGGCAATCGCCGGGTTTATCACGGATAATTTGCGGGTGCATAGAGCAGGTGTACAATACCTTCTCTCCCGGGGAAGTGGTACTCATATTCCCATCCTTACTATCCATGTTCATGTTTTCCATTCCTGCCATTCCTTCGTGCTGTGTATGCGTAGTGTTCTTTGGAAGCAGTACTTTAAAATATATCCAAGCGGACACGGCCAATAGAACCAGCACCGAGGATATAATAATTGCTATTTTCTTTTTTTTCATAACTGAGTAATAAAATCTTTTAAGTCAATTGATATTGTAACATCATGCCGTCATCTTCATGTTCAAGATTGTGGCAATGGAAAACAAATACACCGGTTAATGTTGAAAATGGGATGATAATTTTTACCGTTTCACGGGGCATTACTAAAACAGTATCCTTCCAGCCACTTTCGGAAACTGTTAATTGACCCCGCCCACCGCTTCTTTCCAATACCTGGAAATGTACGCCGTGCAGGTGCATGGGATGCGGCTCATCACCTTGTGAATTATCAAATACCCATATCTCTGTTGCATTGGCTGATACATTTTCATCAATCCTGTTTTTATCATAGGTCTTATCATTAATTCTGTGGATACCTGTCATATTCATACCACCGCTCATTTGCATGGCATTGATAATGAAATTTCTTGTTTTTGAAGATGAGGAAGCAGGAATAGAATTAACCGCAGAAAGTGCAACGGGTAAAGTGAAACTATCACTTAAAGTTTGAGTTATTTTGAACTTCATAATCTTAAAACCCTGTTTGCCTTGAGCACTGCCGCCATTATCAAACATTCTGCTTTCTAAATATACTTCCGTGCCGATGGTTAACCCGGCAAAGTTTACCAGTACATCTAATCTTTCTCCCGGTGCCAATAAAATGGTTTTAACTGTTGCCGGGTTTTTTAATAAACCTCCATCGTTACCGATAATAATTAAATCAGCATTATTACTCAAAGCAAGATTATAGATACGGGCATTGGAGCCGTTTAGTATCCTCAAACGATAGTAACGTGTTGCTACTTCAGTGTAAGGCGATGCCTCTCCGTTTACAATGATTGTTTCGCCCATATAGCCCGACATTACTTCTCCCATTGAAGGGTTATAAGCAATGCCAGATGCAGTAAGCCGCTTATCCTGTATTACCAGGGGAATTTCATAAATGCCGGAAGGCATATTTAAAGCTGCTTCTTCAGCATCATTAATAATAAACAAACCGGCTAATCCCTGGAAAGCCTGTCTTGCGGTGGCTCCCTCAGGATGCGGATGATACCAACATAACCCGGCCCGTTGATTAATTGCGAACTGATAATTAAAGCCACTGCCGGAATTTATAACAGCTTCCGGATGACCATCCATATTAGCCGGAATCTTTAACCCGTGCCAGTGAATATTGCTTTTCTCAGATAGGTTATTCTGAAAGTTGATATTAGCGTTTACACCATTATTGACCCGGATAGTGGGGCCTAATATTCCATTAGCCTGATAACCCAATGCAGAAATATTGCTGCCATTAATATTTGCCATCGTTGCCTGTGCGGTTAATGTTGTATTGCCCGTTACTGTATTTGGAATGGGTAGTAACCTGCTGAAGCTTCCTTCTGTTACCGGAACAGGTTGTCCGCTCATATTCATACCACTGCCATTCATCATGTTGTTTTTCTTACATGCTGCTAAAAAAGTGAGTGCGGAGCTACCTGCTATTATGCTGCCTGTTCCCAACCCGGTGTTTTTTATAAATTCTCTGCGTTTCATAGTTGAAAGATTTTAAGATGAAAAATTATTTTATTTGTAGGATTCTTTCCAACTCTACCTGCATGGAAAGTAATTCCTGCAGTTGTTTTAAATATTCAAGCTGCGTCATATTTAAAGTTTCCCACGCATCAAATAATTCAAACAACTCTTCAGTGTTTTGTTCATAAGCCAATTGGTATGCCTGATAGTTTCTGCGAAGGGCCGGTAAGATTTTTTCTTCATATAATTTGATTTGCTTGTTTTTATTGAAAATGTCAGTTCGCATACTATAAGCCATCCCTGTTGATTCATTTAAAATCATTTTCTTTTGCTGTTGCAATGACTCATTTTTCCATTTAATACTTTCAATATTGGCTTTATTCATTTTAGCTGACCACCGGGCCATCGGCAGCCGGACTGATGCCATTGCAGAAAACTGCATGGGTTGTTTTGCCCATCCATAGGCATTTTCAAACCGGAACCCAAACTCCGGTAGCAGCCTCGTTCTTTCGGTTTCCTGTTTTAATATATTCACATACATTTCTTTTTCAATAGCTTTTATATCGCTTCTGTTAGTTACAAATAATGTAGTATCAAATGTGATATTCTGATAATCCTTCACGGTATAAGAAGTATCAATATCAAATTCAATTGTCTTATCCCGGTACATTAACGTGTTGATATTATATTTCCGTTGCTTTATTTCATTCTCCAGCATAACCCTCATACTTTGTACATTAGCAATTGCAGCTTTCGCTTTATAATAGGCATTAATCTTTTCAAGCCCGTTTTTATACCTAATTTCGGCACTTTGAACCATATAGTTTAAAAGCTTTTCATTATCATCTAAAATCAATAACTGCTTTTTGATTACTATCCATTCATAATAATTCTTCTTTGCATCTGCATATAGTTGATTTAATGTATAACCTTTCTTCTCCTTTTCTACAGATGACATGGAAGACATGTATTTATAATCTGCATTTAACCGCTTAGGATTGGGTATGATTTGCTGTGCTGCTATAGTATATTGCCCCATACCAGGCTGCCCATTCATTGATTTCCAGTAACGGGGAGCATAGGGTGTCATAAAAAATCCCGATGACAATTCAGGAGCCATCCAGCTTTTAGCGCCTTTAGCAGCTTCATCTAATGAACGCACTTCAGCATCATACATCTTCAGAGATGGATTACTTGCCTGAATAGAATCCAGAATTGTACTGATGCTTATTTGTTGGGCATTAGCAGTAAAAACACCTAAAACTGTGAGACAAAAAAATGTGCACAGCATTTTTCTCATCAAATCAATTGCGTTATTAATTGGCTTTTTAATTCTGTAACTCATATTGTTTACTAATGTTTTAAAACGTTATTGAATTGATTTTGAACCTTTAACTGGTTGAAAAGTTTTAGCGAAATACTCCCTTGCATTTGTCTCTGTTTTAAAATATAAAACATCTTCTTTTGAACCGGGCTTGCCAATAATAAAAGCAATGGCTTTATCTACCTGTTCACCCGATAGCGGATCAGTGGTATAGTGTGTAGTTGAGTCTTCATTGAGGGCTTTTACACATCCTTCACAGCAACCGTAATACGTTTTATTTTCTATGGGGACTGCAATTTGATCAGAGTTCATAAACCTGTTATTGATCATACAAACCTGCTTATTCAGAAGTTTAGTGATGGCTGTATCTGAAAAAATAATTGCAGAAGTGGCTACAATACTTTTTTTACTGGCTATATTATTACTACTGTTGTTGCAAGAGAATAAAGCAACCATAAAAAGAGCAAAAATAGTTGATGAATAATTTTTCATTTTGTGTGTTTTAAGTTTTTGTTTTTCCTCCGCAAATTCAGGTTCATTACCGGGTATCATTATTAATATTTTTTTTCAATAATTCTTATTTCCTAATTCTTCGTGTCTCTTCTATGCTTAGAATATGGTTTTACCGGGTACTGTTCCAGTATGTCATATACTACAGGGTGCAGATTCATCTGCAAATAAGCAGTATCATATAAGTCCGCTTTAGCCGTTCCCGTCCACACAATTTTTTGATTTGCCCTGTCAATAACATTCAGTGTAATTGAGTTCTTCAGATAAGTTTCTTTAGGTAATTGTTTTTCTGAGGGGTAATTGAAATATTTATAAGTAAAAGGCTTATTGTACTTAAAAGGATTAGACAATGGGTGCAGGTAGGGATTTGCATAAGTGGTAACCGTTGTTGTACTAAAGGGCTTGGGAAGTGTTGGGCCTTCCTTTTCTTTTGTTTCACTTTTAATTATCAGTTCCAGTAAAACATCAGGGTTGTCCGTATTTGCTTTGTAGCCTCTTTCGCCCATGCAATGTGTAAAATAGTTCATGGTATTATTCCGCATCATTCCAAAAAGGGTTTTTGCATCAATGGAATCTTTATCTGGCAGCCAGGCAAAAGTTTTATACTGTTTAAAATCTGTAGACCGGTCGTAGTTGCTTTGTATATCTTTGTACATTTTTTGACTGCATCCCGCCAGTACTATTAATGCAATACCAGTTACGATGTGATTTTTTATAAAATATGCTGTGCTTATTCTCATGTCTCTGTTTTTTAATGATGCGTTTCCATTACCTCAATTTTCCCGTGCTTTCTTAATTCATATTCCTTTTGCATTAAAAATATCAATGGTGTCACCAGAAGAATATGCGTTGATGAAGTCAATACACCTCCAACCATCGGTAGTACTATGGGTATCATTACATCACTTCCCACACCAGTACTCCAAAGAATAGGAACCAAGCCAAATAAGGAGACACTTACAGTCATCAGCTTTGGCCTTAATCTTTTGGCAGCGCCTGCTATTACATATTCTTTTAAATCAGCTCTGGTAATTGTTTCCCGGGAATTTCCTTTTTTAGCAACCAATTGCTGCATCGCATCGTTGAGGTAAATTACCATTACAATCCCTGTTTCTACCGCTAAACCAAATAATGCAATAAAGCCAACCGATACAGCTACTGAAAGATTTACTCCCCAGAAATAGACAAAATAGGCTCCGCCAATCAGGGCAAAAGGAATAGAGATAAGGCTAAAGAAGGCCTCCCTTGCAGAATGAAAAGCAAAATACATGCACATAAAAATGATTACCAATACAATTGGCAAAATTATTTTTAGTGTTTTCTCACTACGTATCAGGTTTTCATAATTACCGCTCCAGTTGAGATAATAACCTTTTGGCATTTTAGTAATCATGTTGTTCAGTTTTTTTTGTGCTTCTTCAACAGTACTGGCCAAGTCTCTTTCTCTCACATTAAAAAGTACGGTTCCTCTAAGCATAGCATTTTCTGAATTAATCATAGGAGGGCCTTCGGTAATTTTTACATCTGCCACTGCTTCCAGCGGTATGGGGCCATAGCTCATTGTTTGCACCTGTAGTCTTTTCAATGCCTGGATATTATTTCTAAAATCCTGGGCAAAACGTGCATTCACAGAAAAACGCTGGCGGCCTTCGATGGTAGTACTAAGCCGCATACCGCCCAATGCACTTTCCACAACTGCATTTACATCGTCAATGCTTAATCCGTATCTTCCAATTTCTTCCCGCTTTATTGCTATATCAATATATTTCCCACCACTTATGGGTTCTACATACAAATCTTTAACGCCCGGAGTGCCTCTTAGCGCTTTCTCTACCTGTTGTGCAAAAGCATAAATAGTATCTAAATTTTGGCCAAACACTTTAATTCCAACATCAGTACGGATACCTGTTGAAAGCATGTTGATGCGATTAATAATAGGCTGTGTCCAGCCATTTACAACGCCCGGTATCTGCAGCTTTCCGTTTAATTCGTTAATGATACTATCTTTAGTAAATCCTTTCCTCCATTCCTTTCTTGGCTTCAGCATAATAATTGTTTCTACCATGCTGATGGGGGAATTATCGGTTGCAGAGTACGCCCTGCCTGCTTTACCCATTACATGGGCTACCTCCGGTACGGTAGTAATAATTTTATCCTGAACCTGTAATAAACGCTTAGCTTCTGAATTGGAAACATCAGGCATCATTACCGGCATAAATAACAATGACCCTTCGTCCAGCGGTGGCATAAACTCACGGCCAAGCCCCATAACCAACGGGATGCTAATTACCAATGCTATTAAATTAACCCCAATAGTTGCCCATCTTCTTTTTATACAGGCCCTGATAACAGGTTCATAAATTCGTTCAAGTACCCGGTTTACCGGGTTAGCATTGTCTGGTAAAAACTTACCCTTCATAAAAAAAGAAATAAGCACCGGGGCCAGCGTTAGTACCAATATTGCATCTACAGCCAGGATAAATGTTTTAGTATAAGCCAGGGGATGAAACAATTTTCCTTCCTGCCCCGTCAAAAGAAATACAGGCAGAAAAGAAGCAATAATAATAATGGTTGAAAAGAATACCCCCCTGGAAACCTGTTGGCATGCACGCTCTATAATTGACATTCTAACATCTTCAGGAATTTTCCGGTAGGAGGGTTTACCTTTTTTGCTGAAACGTTCTTTTAATTTTTTAAAGAAATTCATACTATTAATTTTTTTCATGGTGATCACTATTTTGCCATTCAGAAAGCTGGCGATAACTATTCTCAGACATAATAATTCCATTATCCACAATAACTCCAATGGCTAATGCAATACCAGTTAAAGACATTAAATTTGATGACAGGCCAAATGCATTTAACAGAATAAAACTGACGGCAATGGTTAGGGGAATTTGAATAATAATGCTCAAAGCACTACGCCAGTGAAAAAGAAAAATCAACACTACAATACACACCACAATTATTTCCTCTATTAATTTTCCCTTTACTGTTTCAATAGCTGCTTCTATCAATCCGCTTCTGTCATAGGAAGTTTTAAAAGATACACCCGGTGGAAGTCCTTTTTCTACTTCTTTCATTTTATCTTTTACTGCAGTTATTACCTTATCTGCATTTTGACCATACCGCATTACTATAATCCCTCCGACCACTTCTCCTTTTCCATTCTGGTCAAAAATGCCTAAACGCAAGTCACCGCCCATTTGTACATTACCTAAATCTTTTACCCTTACCGGGATTCCATTATACTGTCCCAACGCAATGTTCTCTACGTCTTCTTTGCTTTTAATATAACCAAGCCCACGTATTACGTAGGCCATATTACTCATTTCAAATTTTCGTCCACCCACATCATTATTATTGGCTTTTACTTTATTCATCACATCCATCAGCGAAATATTATAGAACTGTAACTTTACCGGGTCTAATACAATCTGGTATTGTTTTTCAAAACCGCCGAATGATGCAACTTCCGCAACACCGGGTACTGTCTGCAATGCAAATTTTATATACCAGTCCTGTAATGCCCTTTGTTCGCCCAAGTCCATTTTGGGTGCGTCAAGATGATACCAGAAAACATGCCCAACTCCTGTTCCATCAGGACCTAAAGCGGGGGTAATTCCCGGAGGTAATAACCGTTGTGCATAGTTTAATCGTTCTAATACACGGGTTCGGGCCCAATAGATGTCAACATTATCTTCAAAAATCACATACACAAAACTCATCCCAAACATAGATGTACCTCTTATGGTTTTGATACGGGGAATACCCTGAAGATTAGATACCAGCGGATAGGTAATCTGGTCTTCCATCAACTGCGGGCTGCGGCCCATCCATTCCGTAAATACGATGACCTGGTTTTCTGATAAATCCGGTATGGCATCAATGGGATTATCTTTTATTGAATTGAAGCCCCAAGCGAATAAGACTGCTGCTGCCAGCAGAACCATCATCCTGTTTCTTAAAGCAAATTTTATAAGGTTCTGTACCATGAATTTGATTGAGTTTTAATGTTGTTTAAATACGTTTGATTTGACATAAATAATTGTTTGTGATAATTTATTATTAATAAAAAATACCGCAGCAAATGCAAGAATGGAAAATAATTAACTTTCCAATCATTTTGTTTTATTGATAAGGGTGATGAATATATATTTCTAATTCCTTGTTGCTTTTCATTTAGCTATTAAATTTCTTTCTTCAAATTTATCCTCTTTATTAATTCCTGTATATGTTCTTCCTGCCTGGCTTTTGTTGATAATTCCTTATGCAGCATTTGGCCTGCAACTTCTACGACTATTTTACCAGTCATATTTTTTAATTCAATGATTGCATCCCGGTTTAATTTTTCAACGTATGAAAGCGCTTCATCAATAATAGCTTTATAAGCAACCTTAGCTTCCGTTTCCGCCTCACTAAGCATTTTACCAGCATACTCTTTTGCATCGCTTTGTATATCCGAAATTTCTTTGTGAATCTTAGCCCTTATCAAATCACTTTCTTTCTTTACCTGTTCAATCTCTGCTTTTAAATTTTCCACGGCAGACAGCGAGTCTGAGATGGATTTTTGCCGTTCCTTTAAATATTCCTGCAAAGGCTTTCTTGCCTTTTTTACAAGTATGCCCATGAAGAAAAGAAAGATAACTACTTCCCATACAAAAAAACCTTCGTCATGATTCAGGAGATTTATCATATTAATTTTAAGTATTCATATTTTATAGCTGCGTATCATTTTATCTACATTTATTTTTCAAATCACTTTAGCAAAAACATTTTAACAGCGATTCTATATTTTTCTTATCTGTACATAAACAATAATTTATTTTTTGCCCTTCCTGCAGACGATGCACAACACCTGCGCCTTTCAAAATATTCAGATGACGGGATACAACCGGCTGCTCAAGCCGCAACTTTTCATAAATTGTTTTTACCGTCAATCCTTCAACCTGGTTTTTACACAATAATTTTAATATAGCCAGTCGGTCTGCGTGTGCCATCGCTTTCAATATTGCTGCTATATTCTGCATTTCATTCTTATCTTGTTTACTATTTGTATTCTTTGCCATAGTATTTCTCTTTTCGTTACGAAGGTCTTTTTTCTATCAGCAAAAACTATGATTTACATTCCGTTCGAAAATGACGTTTGTCATACAGATATCTGATTATACAAATAGTCGCATAAAGGTATTTATGAAATTTCGCTTACCTTACTTTCCTTTTCATCAAAACGTTTGTTAATATATTTTTCATTTTCTATTTCAGTTTGTTTAATTTAATATAACTTACTGCCTCTTTCACTGTAAGCGCAGTCGTTGCATTCCCGGTTCGTAAATAAAAAGTTGAGTCTTTATCTGAATTCACATAAACAGGTGTAGGAGATTTTACAATTTCAATAGCACAAAAGTCTTTATCAGCCTTCCTATAAAAATAAATGTGAGCATGCGAACAAAATTCGGCCCCCAGATATTGGCTTATTATTTCATACAATCTTCGTTCAAAGCCGTCGCGGTTCTTGTGCTTAAACGTAAAATAATCGTTTTCCAATCCAAGTATTTCCCCGTTATCAGCAATGCCGATGATCAATTTTCCACCGTTGGCATTCATTAACCCGGCTATAGTTTTTGCTATTACTATTTCCAGTTCTTTGTTAGTATTCTTTTTGGCATAATCGTACCGGAGTGATGATTTAAATTCTGTGTATTCATTTTCGCCCTGCTGAATTGTTTGTTCAATATTTAGATTGAGGAATTGTTCTTGCTTTAGCAGCAATCTGTTTTTTTTCTGCATATTCTTGAAATAAATCCCGAAGCCAAATCCGGTAGTGGTTCCAATCAAAAGAAAAATCCCCGACATACCGGTCATGTGAAAAGAAAATGAATGAAACCATCTTTTGATGATAATATCGGCAACACTCAGATTGGCCTGGTGATTTTCATTGAACTCAAACCAGTACATTGCCATGGTAAGAGGGTGAATAATAAAATAAAATACAGCAGCACTAATCAATGTATGCAAAATTACCGCCTTATTGACTTTATAATAATTGTGATATTTACTACTGGTATGTGTCATTTTTATTTTTTCATGGAAGAATCCATCATCTGGTTCCTGTTATGGTTTGCGCTATCCATCTTCATATTATCCATTTTCATGCTGTCCATCTTCATATCTTTCATTTCGTCCATTTTCATTTCTTTTGATTTATTACTATCTGCTGACTGGTTGTTACAGGAAGCCATAATTACCATTACAGCTATTCCCAATAGAATACTAATCCTTTTCATTTTTTTAGGTTTTAATTGTTTACTAATTTTTTAAATCACTCTATTTTATATTTCGTTCATCGGACTTTTTTTTTTGGCAGTGGTATTGCCGTTTCTGTTTTATTTAAAAACCGGGCACAAACTTTGTTTTTTATCGCCTTTATACTCATTATAAAGCCCGTAATTAATCAATGAAAATTCCCAGGCGCCGCGGCTTTGATTGTATTTGTTCAACGATGACATTGTTACATCATACGAAAAAAGCAGACGGATATTATTCCAGGTAAGCCCTACCATAGGAATTATGGCGTCATTCATCCTGTAATACAGCCCTGCTAGCAATTGTATCTCTCCTGCGTCTTTCAAATTATACTGAGCGTACATTCCGGCGGTTAGTTCAGAAGCCCGTGCCTGTATTGTATAATATGCCATCGGATTTATTATCACTTCTTCATTCACCTTAAAACTGCCATTTAAAAAGCCGCTATAGCGGGGAGACAACCGGCTATCAAATCCGGTTTGCTCAGTTGAGAAAAAAGATTCCCGTGGGCGGTTAATATGCCATACAGCTATGCCGCCATTCAAATAAATTTTATCAGTAGGGAAATAAGCATAATTAATTCCGGCTTGTAAATCAAAATAACTAACTGACCTTACATCCAGTAAAACACTGGTGGGTATCTGGTTGCTGAAAAATTTTCCGTCAAACTGGTCGGGGAATGTTAAATCCGATGTATTAATACGTTTATTTACCCAGCCAGCATTAAACCCCGCTGTCAGTAAACTGGAAATGCCAATCATCTGGTGATAAGCTAATGAACCATATACTTTGTTGGTTGTTAATTTACCGGCGCCGGCAACATCGCTTAATATAACCCCTCCCAAACCAATCCAGCCATTCTCAATTCTGTTGCGTAATACCTGCGCATCACCAAAAATGCTCATTGTTTTATATGGCACAGACATAACAGTTGACCATTGCGTACGGTAGTTAGCCCCAATTCGGTAATCTGCATCGGGAATAAACCCTGTATTTGCAGGATTGGTAGTTAAGGGTGAATTAAACCACTGTGAAAAATGCAGGCTTTGTGCCTGAGTAACAGGAAACAGAAGAACTGCAAAATAAAAAGATAATACAAATATTTTTGTATACACGGCAAGGTATTGCCTGATACATTTTTTTTGTTGTTTCAAATTTGTCGTTATATGGTTTGCCTCAGTCATTGTTAATGGCTCTCATTATCTTATCAGTGTAATGTCTCCCTGTTTTTCTATTTTTTTCCCATCGATAAAATCAACACTTAATGTGTACACATATACATCCATTGGCTGCGGCACTCCATTAAATGTTCCATCCCAGCCTTCAGTGCTGTTATGTGTTTCAAAAACTTTTTGTCCCCAGCGGTTGTAAATACGGAATGTCATTGTTTTAATACCAAAACCCTCTACTTTCAACATGCTGTTTTTTCCGAAACGGCCTGGCGTAAAGGCATTGGGTACATCCAGCAAGGGATTAATTAATACACTTACTGCGTGATATGCAGTATCTGTGCAGCCTGCAGCATTAAAAGCAATCAGGCGGGCAGTATAAGTACCGGTTTCATTGTATTGATGAGCTATCGTATCAACAGAAAATCTAAAAGCCGAGTCCCCATCCCCAAATTCCCATTTAAACTTATTTGCCCCGGTTGAATAATTAGAAAAAATTACCGGCTTGTTTGCCTCTGGAATAAGTGGGCTGTGGCTCATGACGGCAACAGGTTTGGGGCTAACGGTTATGGTTGTTATTGCGCTGGTATCTGTAATGTTGCACGTAGAAGAATCAATAGCAATTAACTTCACCTGGTAAGTTCCTGTAAGGTAATCATGCACCGGGTTTATTTCCGAAGAACTCATGCCGTCTCCAAAATTCCAAATGAAGCGTTGCCCTCCCAGCGAAGTATTTTTAAATACGGCTTTATATGGAGTACAACCCACCAAAGGTGTTTCAAATTGTGCCTTTACCAGCGGGGATATGCTGAGTTGTTGTTCTATTGAATCAGGGGTGTTGCAATAAGCAGTATCCATTAAAATCAATCTCACCCTGTAAGTACCCGGTGATGGAAATGAATGTGTAACTGGTGATAGTCCTGTCACACTTGTTCTTAATCCGTCTCCAAAATCCCACACAAATAATTTGTTTGTTAATGGCTGGCTCAAGGGTGCAGTTGATATATTATCAAACCGGTATGTTAGGGACTGGCAAGGAGGTAATTTGGTAGAAATAAAAGCAAGATTTGCTTTATTGTCGCCAGCCCGGATTGTTATATAAGAAGTATCCCGGATATTACAAGTTGCGGAATCAATGGCTATCAGCCGGACACGGTAATTACCTGGTTGATTATAAGTGTAGGAAACTTCGTAACTGGCAGTTTGCAAACCGGGAGATCCATCGCCAAAATCCCATTCATAGCTTTGTGCATTGCGAACCGTATCCCGCAATACAACAGTAAGAGGCACGCAACCTGTGCTGTCATACTTTGCATTGATAAAAGAACGAACGCCAGATGATACACCGGCAAAATTGAAAGCGATTTTTACGACAGCTAAATTGCATGCCTGGCCACCCGTACCATTACCCGGACTCCATACACCCGGTGTAGTTGGAAACACTGCACCTCCACCACAGTTTGCACATATAGCCTGGTAGATAACGCCATTAACATCATAGCGGCTGGTGCCACCATCAACATGGTCATTAACCCATCCTCCATTTTGCCCAAAGAAAGATCCATACAACAATTGGGAAGCATTTTTTTTAATGACGATAAAATAAAAATCATACCCATCCGTAGTTCCCTTAATCGCATCTGACGTTACGGGCATACCCATTGTTCCAGCCTGTCCATAGGGATCTGATCCGGGAAATAAATAACCGCCCCACCCGGAGATGTACACATTCTCACAGCGGTCAACTAAAAATGCTACAGGAGAGATATTAGGTAATGAATTATTGGTCCCAAATGTGGTGGAATAAACGTAGTTTGACAAATCGGGAAGTAATTTTGAAATGAACTGTTTGGCGCCGGGATTTACAAAAGCTGCGTTTACTACGGGCCAACTGCCACGGGTAGTACCCATGATGTAGGGGAAGCCATTTTTGTCAAACTGGATACCATAAATGTTATCTACCTGGTTTGTTCCCTGGTAGGTTGTTTTAATTAGAGATGCACCATCATTGGACACTATAGTAATAAAACCATCCGAAATTCCACCCTGGTACACCGGTTGCAGGGCAGTAGTTTTATCACCGGGAAAATCATTACTGGCTGTAGCACCGGCAACATATATGTTATTGTTTAACGGATTTAATGCCAGCACAAAAGCCGCATCTTCTTTAGATCCCCCCAAAAAGGAAGAGAATAATAGTGCATTACAGGTGGGGTTGATTTTTAATAATACTCCATCCTGAATACCGCCTCCATAATTAGGCTGAAAGACACCCGGAGATACAGGGAAATTAGCTGACTGTGTGGAAGAAGCCAGGTAAATATTATTTGCTGCATCAAGTATTACTTCGCTTCTTGACTCATCGCCATAAAAACGAATAAGAGAAACAGACCGGTGATTTGTCGTTTGATGTTGTGTTTCGATATTTACTCCATCATTACCAGTTCCTCCGATGCGCATTGAACCAATCAGTGCGTTGCCTGCAGCATTTAATTTCGTCACTATTATATCAGCTCCTCCGCCAGTTCCCACTACTCCTCCTGAAGAAACAGGATAGTTGCTTGAATAAGTTTTACCTGCCACTACCAGGTTTCCCTGTTCATCACTTACCAGGCTATGAGGATACTCATCGGCATTGCCGCCAAGATAAGTCGCATAAATCCGATTGCTGCCATTGGCGCTTAATTTCATAATACCTATATCAATTTTCTGGATATTGCCGCCCTGAAAATTGGTTTGAAACGCCCCGGTAGAAACAGGAAATCCGCTGCCAAAAACAATACCGGCAACAAAAGTACTTCCATCGGGACCCGGTGTAGCACTGAATCCCCAATTATCCGCAGAGCTGCCGGTAAAGGTTGAGAATATTAGAGTCGGATCAATAACCAGCGTAACTTTAGTGGAATAGTTTTTCATTTTAAATCTTACCACATTATCTGCTGACACTTCATACCTGCAGTCAATTTCATCTTTTGTATTTGTAAACCCGTTCACCTGGTAAGAGTAGGGGTACAATTCTTTTACTTCACCCACCGACGTTTTAATAAGAAGCTCCCTGTTTTTAACAGTCAGTTTATCTACGCCTTCATATTTCATGGTAATATTATTCACATCGCCGCCCGGATGGACAACTATCTCATATTTTAACCGGCCCTGATCGGAATAATAGCGTACATCAATATTTGGGTAAACATTTTTATAAGTAAACGCCTGGTAAATTTTGCAGTTTGCAGCCCATTTAGATGGATCATTGCCGATGAAATAATTATTATAGGAGCTTAGAACCTTTTCAGGGATAATTTGAATGTTATCATTAGCCCCGGCAAAATGTACGGCATAGGAATGGGAATGAAGCATCCGATTGTTATTTCCGGTGCTGCTGGAGCTGTCAGAATACCCATGCATCACTTCCTGTAATTCTTGCGGGTTGTGCAATAAAACGGTAAAACCGTTCTCTTGCAAAAAGAAAGCCCCTGAATTTATTTGCCCACAGAATTTTACTTTATTGTCCCATTGTCCTTTATTCTCCACAAACTCGAAATTGGCAATTCCCGATTGTGCTGAAGCATGATTTTCCTTCAGTCCAAAAAATAATAACAGTATGAAAAGTTTTCTATACATTTTGTTTGTCTGCCTATTACTACCTTTAATAATTTTTTAGAATAACCAATTGCATAGGTTTTAAATACAGTTTTATATAACACATGGGATTTGACGGGATCTCAGAATGCATTATTTCTACATTGCTTTTATATCCGTATAATGGTTTCATTACTTTTTTATCACGGTTTAACTGGCAGTCCACCAATATATATTCTTCCTTTACATCACTCATGGATGAATTAAATACAAATACGATTTCCTGGTCGTATAAAATTCTTGAAAAAGCAAGGATACATTTATGACATTCAGGTAAATGAAAGTGAATGCCATCTTTTGAGGTTTCCCGCATGAACATTCTGCCAAATTTCAATACGTTGCTTTCTTTTCTGAATTGTGCAATTGAAGCAATTGCCTGATATATCTCCGATTGCTGATTCAATAAGTTTGTGGTTTTATTGTTTGGATTAAACATGCACTCCCTGATATAGCGGTCGCCTCTGCCACAACCATCAAGCCCCTGTTCTGTTCCATAATAAATACAGGGGGTGCCTAATGCACAGAGAAGAAAAGCAGCACCGGCAATAATTTGCTGCGGTTCGGCATTATATCCAAAACGATGCTTGAATTCATCTCCAATCTGGTCGTGATTGTCAAGAAATGTAACCAGGAATTCTCCATATTCGCCACGGTCAAGCGCATTTTTTTGCAGTTCAGTATATCGCTCAATCAGTTTCCCGGGAGAGTCTTTTCCTTTTATAACTCCTTCGAGTGCAAAATGTAATTGAAAATCCAGCGCTGAGTTTAATCCAAAGTAGATGTTTTGGTCATTAAAAGCAGTCAATGTTTTTGGCCCTAAATAGTTACTTACCATTGAATCAGCTCCCACTATTTCGCCAAATAAAAAGAAATTTTTCTTGCCAAGAGAATAGGCATACTCTCTTACATAAGAACAAAAGCGGCTGATAGATAATGCTCCCATGTGTTTTACTGCATCCAACCGAAAACCATCAATATCTAATTCCTTAATCCAGTAACAATGTATTGCCGTTAATATTTTTTGAACATGAATTGCTTCCCTTGACTCATCATTTTTAAATGCCTTTAAGCTAAAAAAATCTCCGTCCCTTGTTTCAGGGTAATCATCAAAATTTCGTATCTGTCCTTTGCGGCCGTACAGGGCAGGGTTTTTTAGCTCAATAGGAACAGGCCGGTCGGGGTATCGCCATTCTCCAAAATCAAATTCGGTTCCTTCATGATAATAATATGGGTTGCCTTCAGGATAGTTCCAGTTATCACCGGTATGATGCAAAACTATATCGAGGAAAACCCTCATATCATTTTGATGCGCCTGCACTACCAGTTCTTCAAGGTCATCTTTTGTTCCGAAACGTTCGTCAATCTCCAGGTAATTTTCAATAGCATAACCATGATATGACTCAGGATTATTTTTAAAAACTGGGCTAAGCCATATGGCTGTGCAACCCAGGTTTTTTATGTATGTGAGATTACTGATAATGCCACGTAAAGTGCCGCCGCATAGTTTGCTTAATTGGGCATCATCACCGTAGCCCGAATGTCTTACATCAAAATCTGCGCTATGTCTTTTGTTGCTGTCGTGAAAACGGTCAACTAATAAAAAGTAAATAAATTCTTCTCTCAATTCACGGTGGCAATCATTCCAATACTTCTTGCCAGGCTTTGGCGAAAGATCAATATCATTTATGGAGTGGATTGTTTTTTCCGCAGCTTTACTTGTTATGTTTGTATGGTGTAGCAATACGCCATGCTCGCTTATAATAGGATCTTTCATAATTATATTTTTAAATAAATTGTATCGTTACTGTTTAACTAAATGTTTATACGTTATACATAACATCGTTGTCCCAACCATCTATCTACGAATGCATTATTGATTGCCGGTATTCAAAAGAAAAGGAGTGTTGCCATTAGAAATGATAACTTTTGCATTTGGCGATGTTATCAGACCCTTTGTTATTTCCAGGCTTTTGTATTTAAGCACTTTGTCTGTAAGCGATTCATTAATGATAATTTGCGCCTTCTTTATTGATTCGGCTTCAATTTGTAAACGCTCCGCTTCTATTTTTTGTTTGTCCACGGTAAGCTGTGCTTCTTTAAGCTGTTTCTCAATAGAAAAATTAAGCTCTACTCTTTGTTTTTGTACATCAAACTCTGCCTTCTGTGCCACTTGCTGGGCACTCACTTTATTGGCAATTGCCTGCGTTATGTCAGAGGGCAGGATAATATCTTTGAGCAGCACTTTGTCAATTACAATACCGTAGGGAGAAACATTGGCTACAAGACTTTCTGTAATCTCTTTTTCCATAGTTTCCCTTTGAGTGATGATGTCATTGGCATAGTAGCTGATTGTGGACTGCCGTGCAATAGCATACAGGTTGTTCAGAATAAGAGGCGAAGCGTAGTCGTTGCCAAATTTTGAATATACACTTTGTTCCGAGCCGGGTTTAAGATGATACAATAGCGTTAATGCCGTATTAATTTCTAAACCTTCTTTTGTGGGCAGATGCATTTTCTCGGAATACTCTGTAATACGCAGGCTGTATTTGATCACTTTTGTTCCAATAGGGTTGTAAACATGAAGCCCCTGCGTCAGCGTTCCATCCTTGTATTTGCCCCACCGTGTTTTCAGCGCTGTTTCTCCGGGGCGTACCACCGAACAACTTTGTAAAAAAAACAGTGCAGTAAAAGCAAATAATAAAAAGACACCAAACTGTTTTACAGTTTGTCTTTGCATCCTGAATTGCCAGGAAAGAAAATTCGTTTTCATTTTTTTAAATTTTATTTGTTAATAATTGATTGTTAATTACAGGTAATTCAATAGTTAGTTTTACATCATCCAGCATTCTATTCAAACACCAGTTGCAATACCAATCGGCAAAAAGAAAAGACAATATTTTATAAAAGAATCCTTTTGGCTTTTCATAACTGATGGATAGCTCTGCTTCCGTGCCATTATTATACATAGGAGTCGTTATCAAATGCATCTGGTGCCAGGAGTAAATAATCATCTTTGGATTGTCAATCGTTTCCCATATTTTTTCTTTTCCCGCAATCCATTTCGTTACTTCCACTGTAAAATCCATTGGCATACCCATCATTTTACCCATCCATCTGTACTTTGTACCAGGACCCGCATGTTTTTCAGTCAGGTATTCGAGATTTAGTTTACTTCCCATCATCATCATGGAGGACTTAGTCATGTGCATGCCGGATACGCCCAGGTCATCAATGCATTTGAAAACCTGCTCAGGCATTGCATTAAATATTTCAGTTCTTTCAATTGTTTTCATAAAAAATATTTTTAGTCTATCACAAAACTGTTTTTACAAATTTCCTGTGCCAGCAACTCATCCATATAAATTGCATTGGAAGGATGAGCAATTGTATTACAGGTAACAACTTTTTGAGCACCGGCCTTAATTAATTTCTCATAAGCCCTTGAAGCAAATACTGCGTGAATCCCAATGCAAACAGGTTGCTTCATTCCTGCTTTTTTTAAATGACCAATGGTTTCTATCATGGTATTTCCGGTAGAAATAATATCATCAACCATCACCGGAGTATATTCTTTATATTTTTCAACTTGTGGCACCGACACTTTTACATTCCTGTCACCCTTGCGGATTTTTTCCAGTATGATATAAGGAACATTTGCATCCCCAGCCACTTTACTTACCCATTGTTCACTCTCACTATCGGGGCCAATCAATACAGGTTGATGAATATTTTCATTAATCCATTTTGAAACAAGATGAGATACATGTAATACAGAAGTATGAATTGGATAAATTTCATCCAGTGAGATACGACGGTGTAAATGTGGGTCAATGGTGATGAGTTTGTCAACAAATGAAGAAAGCAGTTTGGCAAACAATTCGGAACTGATGCATTCACCATCTGTAAATCTTTTATCCTGCCGCATATAAGCTAAGTAGGGTGACACCAGGGTAACGGGAGAGGCCCTGAATTCTTTTAAGGTTTTTGCCAAAAAATAAAGCGGTAATATTTTATCGTCCGGCTGATGAAGTGAACAAACTATGATAGCTTCTTTCTCAAATACATTTGAATTTACTTTTACATAAGTTTCCCCGTCAGGAAAATGGCGGATGATGGCTTCGCCAGGTTCTGCATGCAACAGTTTTATTAAAGAGTTAGCCAACACTTCATTACCGGGTATCGTAAAAAGCACACAGTTATTCATAACTAAGTTTTATTATTTGCTTTTCATTTTGTTTGTAGTAGTCATAAGCATATTCCAGTTCGCCTGGTGAATTAGCATAAATAGTAAACAGCGGCTGACCAATCATAATATTTTGATTGAGCAGGACTTTAAAGTCAATCCCAGCCTCTGCAGCATCCGGGGCCCCGGCCAATTTGGCTACCCTTGCAATTTTTCGGTTATCAAATTCACTGATGATTCCTGCGGCTGTTGATTCAATTGTTTTGGAATACTTAGCATGCATCGGTTCATAAAAGCCGCCCTGTGCTTCACAAATACTAATAAGTTTTTTAAAGGCTTCTCCGCTATCAATTTTCTTTATCACTAAGTCTTCTGCCACTTGCTTTTCCATATTCCAGACTAATTTTATTATTTCTGATGCAATGGTAATAGCTCGTTGCCGTAAATCTTTTGGAGCATCGGTGGCATTCTCTAACACGGCTAACACATCTCTTGCTTCTAAAGAAGGGCCAATGCCATAGCCAACAGGCTGTGTTCCATCTGATGTAATTGTTTGGATATTCACTCCTATATATTCAGCCACTTCTTTTAAACGTAGCGATAAGGATATAGCGTCATCAACTGTTCTTACCTTTGCTGTGGCGCCAACTGGTATGTCAATTACACAATCGGTAGATCCTGCTGCCGCCTTTTTGGATAAGATTGATGCAATCATTTGGCCTTCGCTGTCAATATCCAACGCCTTTTCTACTTTAATGATAATATCATCAGCAGGGCTCAGCTTCATGGCTCCTCCCCATACAATACAACCGTTTTCTTTTTCTACTACTTTACGCATCTGTGCAAGTGAGAGATTTACATTAGTGAGAACTTCCATTGTATCTGCAGTGCCTGCGGGAGATGTGATGGCCCTTGATGATGTTTTAGGAATCATTATACCAAGAGATGCAATAATGGGAACAACAATCATAGTAGTGCGGTTGCCCGGTAACCCACCCACGCAATGTTTATCTGCAATGATTTCATTTCCCCATTCTAATTTATTCCCTGCTTTTATCATTGCCATGGTGAGATAACAGATTTCCTCAAGCTTCATATTAGAACCTGAGCAAGCTGCTACAAACGATGAAAGAAAAATATTAGAATACTTTTCATCAGCTATATCTTGTATGATATCATCATATTCCTGCTGGTGTAAAGTATTGCCGTATAGCTTAGACCTTACACTTGTTATTGACTGTAATGGTTCTATGTGAGCCACTTCCAGTAAATCATTATCCTGTACACTCAGCTTTTGAATGGCACTCTTAGATAGACTTATCTCGCCTTCTTTCAACAAACCATCACTTGTTATATTCAATGCAGCAATAGTAGAAGACCCGTTAAATGAAACGGAAAGTCTTGTTAACGCCTGGAAACCCTCAGATTTGCATACATGACAACTGGCTGGCATAAACACTACCAGTTCCTGGTTAGTATCAATGCCCAGGTCTCTGAATCGTAGCGAATGTTTTGTATGTTGAGTAGTAAGATTCATTTTTAAATTAATTCATGTTCATAAAAGAGAAAGGCCTGTACAATTTTATCATCTAAACTCTGTTTGCACACCTGCTTTTATACAGGCTCTTTCTCCGGTTTTTCATTTAATATCTTTTTTGGTATATAATTTCTTTTTCCAATTACATTTATAGTCATCTTATTTTATGACTGCGTTTTAATAAAGGTTTCACAGGATATTCATCTAATATGCTGTGTACCGCAGGATGCAAATCATTGCTTATTTGCGAAGGGTCATAAATATCACCCTCGGCTGTGCCACTCCAAACCAATTTTTTTTCTTTACGGTCAATGAGATTCAGCGTAATCGAGCCATTCACATACTCTTGCTTTTGAGTAGTTGAGTTACCGGAAAAACGGGAATATCCATAACCATAAGAAGGATAATAATTATAGTAATAGCCGAAACGATAGGGTGAATAATACTGACTGCCATAATAATAAGGGCTATAATAATAAGAGAAGGGATATGAAGTTACCACCCTTTCTTTTTTGGCATTGGTAATTACCAACTGCAATAAGAGGTCGGGGCTTTCAGCATCAAATGTGTATCCCCGGTCACTTATGCACTGGCCAAAGTAGTTGCGGATATTATTACGGATAATTTCATTATTATACCTTGTATTGTTTGTATCTGCCTTATCGGGCAGCCAGGCAAATGTTTTGTATTTCGTAAAATCAACAGACCTGTCGTAATCCGATGATACTGCATTATAGGTAGTACTGCAACCAGCCAGCATCACAATGAGAACAAGAATGCTTGCCGTTATCCATTTATTCTTTTTCACAACTTATATATTTTAAGTGTTACTAATCATTATTATTCGCCGGGTTTCTTTAAAACAAGCTGGTTAAACTTTACAGCTACTTTTTCTTCTCCCGGAAGAAGATTTTCAATGTTGAACTGTTTCAGGTCAATAATAAATTCACCTGATAAAATGCAGCTTGCATTTCCTCTTGGAAAATGTTCTAATACAGCGTTAAACCTAAATGGCCTGCCGATTCCGTTTAAGAACAACATACCTTGTGTTGCAAACTTTTGCCTGGGGTGGCTTTTGGTTTGAACAAAAGCAATATTCATTTTGCCGGAAAAAATTAATTCCTGTCCCGCAAGCCTATATAGCAATTCATTCACAGAATCATTCTTTGTTGTAAGGGTGGGAACACTCAGCCGCAGGTGCATTTCTGCCTTGTCATAATTCAAATGCATGAATAAATGATTACTCACCGCTGTTACACCTGCACCCTTGTACTTTCCAGTTGCCAGTATGGTACCGGCTTGTGTTTGGTACACTTGTGCGGCTGATGAAATTCCCATAACCAGGAGCCATATAACCCATATTGCCATTAAACCTAAGCGCATAGAAACTATTTTTTTCTTTGATAGCAGGTTCATTTCAGATAATTTCTTAATTCATAAAGAATGCCTGCGTAAAATCATTAATGATGCCCGTTCATATTCATGCCCTGATGACCTCCAGAATGCATACCGGAGCCATGCATACGCATCATACTTTTTTGAAACATCTGATGCGACCGATATTTCTTACCATTCATGCCCATACACTGCCCGTTGCGTAACTGTCGCTGTTTACCATTTTTTAATTGGTATGAACCATTTGCCTGTATTACCGTGCCATCCTGTAATGTCATCTGGCTTTCCATCATCATCTCTTTTCCGTTCATACTGTGATACATCTTTCCATCTTTCATTATGAGGTGTTCATCATTTACAGTTGTGCCTTGTGAATTTTTGTTATCTGTTTGCTCCTGCTGTGCTACGGAGGCAGTTGTCAGAAGTACGATTGACATTGCTGCTAAAAGAATCTTTTTCATATTGTTATTTTTTTTGTTTAGAAAATCTATAAAATACTCCCACGGACCAGAAAAAATTATTGTTAAGGACTTCCTTGTATGTATTCTGATTATCTGTAATTGTTGCCGGGTTTACTGGCATAGCATATACGGGCAGGAATATGAACCTGAAATGTTTAACATCATATCTTACAGGGACACTGAACTCGTAATTCTGAATATTAAAAATACCGCCACTCATCATTCCTGTACCCATTGTATTAGTGCCGCCAGCAGTAAGCATGTGTCCCCCAAACCGCTTATTGTTATTATAGTTGCTGTAATAGTTTTGCGTGCCGCTATATAACGAAAAGGTTGGGCTGATTTTTAAATTATCATTCGCTGTATAAAAATTATGGCTTATTGCTGCACTAAAAATAAAATCACTTTGATTGCTGAAATACAAAGTACCATCAGCATACAGTTCCAGTATATCAAAATCATAATCAGCATAAGCACTCAGGTTAGCTGTTAATGCAGATTTGACTGTATAACTTTTATTATTGAAAATATACCCTGTTGCGAAAACTCCGGCACTGAAGTTTTTCTTATAATAGTCGTACCCACCGGAGGCTGTGAATAAATCAACTCTATTCTCTCCGGATGCTGCCAGGTAAGAAATACTGCTGCTAATAAACAAACCTGTTTTATGATAATAGCCTGCAGACACAGAGAAATAAGGTGCCCTTGAAGAACTCTTGCGTCCTAAAAAGACAATGTCACTTGTATAACCTGCACCACCCAGTACATAAGATTTCTGGCTGGTTGAATCTGTAGCAAGTGAATCAGGTGCATTTTTTTTCTGTGCAAACGATTTTGTACTTACTGTACTTATTGTAACGACAACAATCATATAAAACTTAATCTTATTCATACTACTGTGCTTACCAGTAAAAATTAATGCTGATGACTGCTACTGCCTCCATTATTATGTTGTTGATGCCCACCTGAATGCATTTTTGGAGTTTTATTTTTTTCGATTTTTTTCCTATGCGTTTTTTTCAAAAACTTTCTTTCAGACTTATATTTAATACCATTCATATCCATAAATTGACCATTTCGTAAACGTAACAGTGTACCATTTTCCAATTGGTATGATCCATCTGGTTTGATAACTGTTCCGTTTTTCAAAACTATTTCATTTTGAATCTTACTTCCCATTCCGGTTTCTTCCATAATATGGAGCACCCTCCCATTTTCCATAAAGAAATAACCAGTTTCTACAGTAACATTCTTTTGCATTTCCTGTTCAATCTGTTGGTGTGGGATCTGAGCATCAATCGTTCCTGTAAATATTATTATTGATAATACTACTAAAAGTATTTTTTTCATGTTGTTCAAGTTTATTGTTTAAATGTACTTTTTGAGAGTTTATTTCAAATTTTATAATTGTATATTCTTAAGCTGACAAGAACAGCCCTCCATTATTTGCCCTTTACATTGATGACATTAAATGTTGCTTTTCTTTTTTTCCGATAGCAGCAGATTTTTTTATCAGCGTCATCCCGCATTTCGGGCAGTTGCCAGGTTGCCTTACCTGTATTTCCGGATGCATTGAACAGGTGTAAATGACCGATTTGTTAATAGTAGAATCACCGCTGGATTTATTTTTCTCTGAATTTTCGCTCCCGCTCATCATAGAATGCATCATTCCCGTTTTATAGTTTTCGTTTTTCTTCTCTGACACTTTCGGCTTTTTGACTAAATTCATTCCGCATTTCGGGCACTTACCAGGCTTATCGAGTTGTATTTCTGGATGCATTGTACAGGTATAAATAAACGCCTCTTTTTGTTGCTTGGCTGTATCTGCCGTGTTTTTATTCTGACCTTTAGCTGAAGTTCCCATAAAAAATAACACCATTAATGTTAGTGTAATTACTGATGTTAACTGTAAAAACTGTTTTTTCATATTCATTTGTTTTTCTTGTTTAATATATTTTATTATTAACACTAAAAGCAGTTTGAATTATTTGTTAGATATATCTTATGATGTTGTCAGGGCTGCAACTGCGTTGAATTTTTCGCCTCAAGCGTTTGACTATAGCTGCAAAATTTGCCTCGTTTCGCTCAAAAACATAGCCATCATCCATTCGAAACAACTAACTCAAACACCTTTTTAATCATTCTGCTTATTATTCTTTTTCCTTTGTATACTTTAATCACCTGCCTGCATAAACTCTGTAATTTTTTTGTACTCATCCTCGGTAAGCATAGCTCTCTGCCGCATGTGGGTATTAATTACTTCCCACTGTGTATTGGTGAAAGCAGAGCTTGGTGGTGTATTATGGCAACGCTGGCAGTTTTCGCTCCACAACTGGTTACCGCTTTTATCGGTTACTTTAGTAGATACACAACTGGCAATTAGTAAGCCGGTTGTAAGTATCATTGCAACTGTTATTATTATTGTATTACGTTTCATATAAAATTTTTAAATTTTATTAAAAGCCTACGGCAAATTGTACCAGGAAGGCATTGTCATTTTTTTGGTTTTGATAGGCAAGTTTTACCGCTGTTCGCCAGTTTACCCAATAGTTTATGCCGTAAGTGTATTGTTTTATTTTCGTCAAATCCTTAGCACCATCCGGTGGATTGAAACCTGCATAGCGAAATACGAGTTCCGTTTTCTTTAGAAATTTACTTTGTGACATGCTTGGCCTGTAAGCCCCCTGGGTAAAAAAGGAACTTCTTTTATTTTCGAATGTATAAAGCGTATTGCCTGTTGGGTCATCGGGGTCAATGTATTCGGCTTTGTCCACATTTACTTTATTCCATTGAGCTTTTACATCAAACATTCCTTTGATAAAATCAAGCTGCTTTACGTACGTTAAATCGAGTGCATACATTGTGGCACCAATGTTTTTATAAACAGAGTTTTTATCGCCTACATTACCACTTCTAAACGAAACGCCTATTTCCAAAGATGAGTTTGAAAATGGAAGCAGACCCAGTCTTCCGCCTGCGGTTAGTTTTTTAGAGATAGCATCTGCATTACCATAACTAAGAGTCCCTTGTTTAGAGGGTATTCCCTGGTCTGTTATTAGTTGTGCCCCGTTAGACAGGAAAACACTGTAATTCATTTTTGATGAACCAAGGGGTATTCCTCCCCTAAAGTCAATACCTACTTCGGATGTTGGGCCTACACCCAGTTCATCCTCACCCGTACCGACAGGAAAAGTTGGTAATTTATTTATCCATGATGGGTGAAGCCTGTCCTGGAAAATACCAAATGGTGAAATGAATTTACCAGTACGGACAGTAAGGTATTTGTTCAAGAAAAAAGACACATCAGCATAGCCCAATTCAATGCTGGTTTCACTTCCTTTCAATCCTGTTTCCACTTCAGCTTCAACTAAAATATTCTGGTGTGGCTTCCATAACAGAATTGGCACAAAACCTATGTTAGAGAAAGAAGATTGTTCCTTTGAAAACCGGGCAGTCATATTTGTATAGCCCGAAATTAGAAACTTGCTGTTTCTTGCAACCTGTGTCTGTACTTTGCTTTGTATCAGGCTATCTATATTTTCCTGGTTGTATTGCTGGCTGAATGCTGTAGCTGAAAATAACAGCAGACCGGCAAACTGGATTAAAAATTTCTTTTTCATAAATTATTGTTTTAATGTTCTCATATACACAATGGATTGCCATATTTGTGTTTCATTTAATTTCTTTTTAAAGGAGGGCATTGGTTTTCTACCTTCTGAAATCTTCCAGAATAATGCACCATCGCTCTGGCTTTGGGTAATTGCTTTTGTAAAATCTCCAGCAGGTATGTCCAGGTCTTTTGCAGAAGGGCCATCGCCCTTTCCTTTTTTCCCATGACAGGATTGGCATTCTTTTACATACACTGTTTTACCCGCCGTAAGAGTGCCTGCATCTGAAGTGAGAGGGTTCTTTTTTGCATCAGCGGAAGCTGGAGCTTTCCATTCTTTTTGCTGATACAGGAATGCACTGCCCATTATTGCTGTCAGCAGCAGTAACGAAACTGTGAAGAGCTTTTTTCTGAAAATGGTTTTAATTACTGTTTCCATGATTTTTAATTTTTATTGTTTAGAAATGATTTTTATCATTGAAGCTTTCCTGATTCTGTAAACCAAATACAATACATATACAAAGAGTATCCATACTACTCCAACTACAACTGTAAATGTGATTGCGAGCCACCACGGAGCATGAGCACCGGCAATGGAACGTGGTATTGGCTTGCCTGCCGGAAAAGCGAGCCTGGATTTAATGACAATCTGAAAGGCAGTGTCACTCATCACATCATTATCTTCCACTTTTGCAATGAGTGTTATTTTTCTTGTTGAATCACTGCCCTGAATATCCAGCGGAAACTCGGCAGAAATATTACCGGTGGTATCAGTAGTTCCTTCCGCAACTTTCATCAATCCAAAAGTTCGCTGAACATAAAAAGTCAGTTCGACATTTTTCACCGGTTGCAGTGTAGCAATATTGGTAACCGTAGCCGTTACAACATGCATGCTGTCGTTGGAGCCCATCTGCAGCGCTATGTTTCCATTTATTTTTTCATCCTGCGCAGCTACGGTCATTGTCAGCAGGAATGACAATAATGTGAGGATATAATGTTTATTAACTTGCATGGCCTGGAATATTTTGAAAGTTTACAATATTTTCCACTCCAATTTCCTTTTCACCACGTTTCTCCACTTCTTCAATTACTTCCCACATGGTGATTACCGGAAAGGGTTTAAAAAGAAGAATAATCAGCAATACAAAACCTGCTAATGAAGAAGCGGTAATTGTCCACTCAATTAAAGTAGGATTGTAAGTTGCATACCCGTGTTGTGCATGTTGAATTGGAACAAAGGGATGCAGCATATTGGGAACAACGATGAGATAACGGTTGATTAAAGCACCGAGTAATACCATTACGGATGCTGCCACAACCCACTTGATAGATTGCCTGATTTTTTTGAATGACAGAATGATAATTGGAATTACAAGGCCAACAACCTGTGTAAACCAAAACAGGAATGCATTTTTTCCATAGAATAAATCTTCCAATACCCCTTTTTCTTCCTTTGCCATTTTAAAAGCAGGCACACCATATTTATTAATATTGAGGTAGAGATAAAAGGCAGTTAATGCCAATAATATTTTAGCAAGATTATTAAAATGCTTTGGCGTGAGGTAATGTTCCAGCCTGTATCCATGACGGAGCTTGGCGATAATCAAAATCATAATGGCCGTACCAGCCATCAAAGCGCCGAATACAAAATAGGGGCCCATAATAGTTGAGTTCCAGCCAGGTCTTAATGTAAATGCAATTAACCAGGCGCTAATAGTGTGTACCGAAATAGCTACCGGCAAAATCACAATAGATAAAATGAGCATAGCTTTTTTTAGCAGGCGACGTTGCAGTAAATTATCTTCCCAGCCCATTGCCAGCCATCGCCACATTTTTTTCCTCCATTTCGGTGCATCAGTAAGTTTGTCCCGCATGATAGCTAAATCAGGTATAAGCGGCAGGTAGAAATAAATTACGCTTCCAATAAAGTAAGTTGCAATCGCCACTACATCCCATAATATGGGTGATTGAATACGGCCATGTGTAATAAGAAAATATAAACGTTCAGGACGGCCCATATCCAACACCGGCATAAAACCTGCGAAGAAGATAGCAGAAAGTGTAACTGCTTCCGCAATGCGTATAAGCGGATAACGCCATTTAGCGCCTGACATACGAAGCACACATGACACCAATGCGCCAATCAAACTCACCCCTACAAAAAAGAACAGCAATGAAATATACAAACCCCAGGAAACATAATCCCTCATAGCGGTAACTCCTAAACCTTTTCGTAATTGTATAATCCAGGCCACAGTACCACCTATACATATCAATGCAAGAAACGGCACCCAAAATGCTTCTTGTCTGTAACGCCTGCCTACTGTACCCAGCAGTTCGTTTTCAATTTGATTTTTAATTTCAGGATTCAGTTTTTCCATAATTCGTAGTTTATTTTTTTGAGTTACTGCTATCTGTTTGAATTATGCCCGTGCTATCTGTTCTAACTTCATTGACCCTACTCATATCAATTTCTTTGGCATCATAGGTGCGGTTAGTTGGTGGCAGATAATAAACTCTTGGCTCTGTACCTAATTCTTCCATAAAACGATAAGCTCCGCCATCTTCCAGCAACTGGGATAACTTAGTTGTTGTTCCATCATACCTTGTAACTGCATCTTCATTTGCATCGCCAAACCATATTGCATTCATGGGGCAGCCGGTAACACAAGCAGGCAGCTTTCCCTCCCTTGCCATGTGTGGGCAGAAATCACATTTTTCTACACAACCTTTCTTACTTTGAAAAACGTTTTCTGCGGCAGGTGTTTCTTCAAGAAAATTGGGCTTAACAGGTTCGGACCAGTTGAAAAGACGAACGGAATAAGGGCAGGCTGCCATACAAAAGCGGCAACCTATGCATCGTTCATTGTCAATGGCCACTATACCATCTTCTCTTTTAAACGTGGCATCTACCGGGCAAACTTTGGTGCAGGGCGGGTTATCGCAATGATAACATGGCTTAGGGAAATAATATGGTGCCACTTCCGGCGAATCCTGCATTTCCAGCACTTCAATCCATTCTTTATTTTTAGGCAGGTAATGCATTTTATTGCATGCCTTGGTGCACTTACCACAGCCATCACATTTTGCCAGGTCAATAACCATTACAAACTTTTTGCCTGGTATCCCTTTACGAACATCCTCTTCAGAAATATGAGGTTTAAAGTCAGCCACATGAGATTTATCTACGGTTACCAGTTTGCCGTCATGTGTTAATACGTTTATTTTTTCACCGCTTGCCGGCTTGGTTTTATCATTAGAAGAGCAACCTGAAAGAAAAGCGGCGCCAATACCGCCCATTAATCCTTTTACAAGAAAATCTCTCCGGGAATTATCCTGGCTATTGGAGTTATCCTTGTTACATGAACAGTTATTACCACATGCCATAATAGTTGTTTTTGGTTTTAAAAATGATTGTTCAAAAAAACAATGAAGGGGCATTTTCAATTGTTGTAAGCAGTATACAGGGGAGAGTGCTATATAGTAAGGTTGCAATTTACCGGTACCCAATTCACTTAACTGGTTTGGTAAACCATATTAAATGAATATTATCAGTACCACTTTGTTTAAATTCAACCTATCAGGTAATAGCTATTACCCTGACCAGCTTACACAATTAAAGCGGTATCAAATAAGGAAAGACTGTATGAAGACACGTATGTCTGGAGGGGAGAAATCAATTTCCCTGGGAGGGATACGAAGATGTTGCACATACCCTTTTGTATTATTTGCTTCAATTATAAACGCAGATATAATAAATGGTGACAGGTATGTTATTTTAAGCTGAGTGCTATTTTGCTTTGCAAGTTGTTTATCCAATGAGTTAAATCCTGTAACAAAATCTTTGCAGCAATTTTCTTCATCTTGAGACGTAAAGGATGCTGTTTTGTTATCATTATCATCATGATGATGGTTGTGACTTTTATTGCCATCATGTTCATGATGATTATCTGCATCCGCATGGTCATGCTGTTTGCTGCTATTATGTGAATGGCGCTTTGAATTAAACCCCATATCAACCCCCATTGAGCAGGCAAAGCCAACTACCGTATTCATTGAAAAAGTAGCCAGCAGGAATAGCGCCTTGTATTGTATGGCCCGTGGGGATTTCATTGTTAGTTATAAATTAATTTTGACATTATTCTGAATTTGTAAGTTCACGTAAAGCTACTGCTGCAATTTCTAAATTAAAATGACCTTTCTTTTATCAAAAAATGATATTTATCATCTTTTCAATTAATCAATTATCTGACAATTCTAATTTAATAGATTTTTTATTAATTGTCACAAAATTAAACCGCATTTACTTTGCAAGTTGTTTGCTAACACGCCTTTTTAGTTTGATATCTTGATATACCAACTTATCCAAATGCATCCTGGCCGGTGCAGGATTGAGCCTGTATTCTCCCGGCGTTTTACCCGTTTCTTTCCCAAATTGGGTTATGAACGATTGTGGGCTGCTGTATCCTAATCTATCACCGATTTCTGAAGCTGATAACTCCGTATGAATAAGTAACTCTTTTGCTCTTTCCATACGTAGGAGTAACAAATACTTTTCAATTGTAATTCCTTCCAATTGAGAAAAGATTCTGCTAAGGTGTGAAAAGCTCATTTGCATGCCATCAGAAACATAAGCTGATAACTTGCCGGGTTTGTCATTAGCAGACAGCCTATCCCAGTATCGAAGCAGGATTGCTTTTACCTGCGAAACTTTTTTTTCATTATAGGTTTCAGTAAATGAAAAGCCTTTTTCTTTCAGTCTTTGTTCAATGTTATACCTATCCTGGCTGCTTATTTTGCCCTTCAATACCAACTCCCCAAGTGTTAGCGAAATAACTTTATATTTTGTAGCTTTCAAGAGCTTTATAATTACCTCAACACACCTGTCGCAGCACATATTTTTGATATGCAAATGAGTTGTGTCCATAGTCTTAGTTTTTATAGTTCTTCAATATCCAGTTTAGTTTATACATTTTATGAAAGCGGTCATAAGCATACAGTTCATTATCCCGTTTAAAATTTGCATCCAGTGCATCATGGAATTTATGATAGTCAGGGAAAGCCGTTTTTAGATTTTCCTTTGTCAAGGCCTGCGGCGTACTGGCAACGTCTGTAGTAAAATAGTAAGTAGGTGAGTATTTATCAGCTTCTTTTCCTGAATGTGCCGGGTGCTGATATACATACATCAGCAATTGCTCACCTGGATTAAGTATAGTATATTCAACTTCACCAATAAATCTGTATTCCCGGCCTTTTGTATCTCTATAGCCATAGGTATCTGATTTCTTCAAATCATAGGTAATACCATTGTGCTTTACTCTAATAGCATTGCCTTTAAATAGAACATAAGTGTTTATCTTATGCTTTTCGGTTTTATAATTAATTGCATAAGATAATTTCCTTTGCTGAAAATCTTCAGCCATTTTATAAATACCACTACTGTCTTTCTGGGCAAAGAGATTCTGAGTGAATGTTAGCATACTAAATGCCAGCATCAGTAAATAATATGTCTTTTTCATTGTTGTATAATTGAAGCGTTATAAATAATAAGTTTTTAAAAAAAGTTTTATTTATTCTTTTCTTTCATATCCATACCACACTTAGGACATTTACCTGGCTTATTACTGGTTACATCTGGGTGCATAGGACAGGTATAGGTTTTCATTACCCCCATTTTCATTTTCTCTTTTGGCGACAGATTTAAAGAGCTCCCGCATTTAGAACACTTACCCGGCTTATCACTTGTAACCTCAGGGTGATTGGGACATGAATATGTTTGAACAGATTGGTCTTCTTCTTTTAAATCCATCCCGCATTTTGGACATTTGCCAGATTTATCACTTGACACATCTGGGTGCATAGGACAGGTATAGGTTTTCATTACGCCCAGTTTCATTTTTTCTTTTGGAGTAAGGTTTCTGCCGCATTTTGGGCATTTTCCCGACTTATCCATAATCACATCAGGATGCATGGTACATACATAAGTTGTTCTTTCAGTTTCCTGTTTTGTTACATTTTGCTTGGTAGTGTCTTGAGCATAAACAGAAACAGACAAGATGGTGAAAGCTGCCATCAACAAAATTTTAAACGATTTCATTTTTTTTTAATTTAATTGTTAAGAAATAAAACATTTTTTTAATTAGTACATCTCAACTCCAATAGAAGTCCGGATGCTGGCAAGAAACCGTTTGAAAAAAGATATAATTAATTATGCAATTGTGTATTCTCAATTTCTGCTTTTAATAAGAAGAAAGACATAAAACCAGAAATACTCAATGAGAATATACAGGAAGGGATGTATTAAATACGAAACACCCTGATGAGCAGATAAATGGGGTCGGGACAACTTCGTCTGATGTATTTATAGGAATTGCCAGAATTTAAAGCGGGGCTATATAAACCCAAATCAAAATGATTAGTAACCGGAGGTAATTCGGGTACAAATGAAATACTGCTAATTGTATAAGATACCTGAATTGAATTGTGATTGTCTGCTTTGCTTATAAGGAGCTTATCCTCACAGCAGCCTTTTGGCATAGCTTCGGGGTTGCAGGAACGCCCGGTTTTTCCTCCAAAGTTTAAAACCGAAATATGAGCCAGGTGACCGCTGCAAAAATGAAAATTAACGGAAGCCCCCAGTATTGTGCTGGTATAAACTATCAGGAGAAATATAGCCCATAATTTTTTCACTGAAATAAATTTACAATGTAAAACTACTGGCAACCTTTTTTTTTAAAAAAGAGGTTAGTCATTCTAAACAATGACTTTAATCATAAATTTAAGAATTATCTCATAATTACATAGGAATTGCCATTTTTGACTACGGATATGGAGTACAATTGTTTGTATCCCTAAAAGAGGAAGCTATTGTTATTCCATTTTTTAATTTGTACCAGTAAACAGTGTAAGTTATAATTCTCAAAAATGAGATAGTTATTTACAGCAATCTTTTTTCCTTACAAAGAGGGCTTTGAAGATTTTCCAGAAAAATTGCCCTATTGATTTTATTACAGTCATTATAACATAGTTAATAACATAACCCCACTCATGCCAATCATTAATAAATCTTCAATAATGGTGATGGTACTCATGGGTAAATTAAATACATCCCCAAGGCAGGCACATTTTATTTTACGTTTGTTTAAAACGCTTTGTAAAACGCCGATAATGCTTACCGTCATTACTACAAAGGTAATGGTATTGGTAAGGATTGCATTGAACCCGGCTAAGAAAGCTAAGCCCAATGCCAACTCTGTAAATGCATAAACATAGCCCCATCCATTCCATTTTTTTGCCACAATATCATACATGCTATAGCTTTCTGCAAAACCTTTCAGATTAAGCAACTTGAAAAAGGAAAATACAAGGAAGAAACCCGCCATGAAATGGTTCATCCAACGCATCCACACAAAACCACCCTGCATCCATTCTGCCAACAGTGTGATACCGGTAATGTAACCAAAAATCAATAGTATTGGTTTGTAGGTTTTAAGCCAGGATTTTGTTTCCTCGTCAGGTATAGGCGATATTGCTTCAGGATGCAGGTGATTTATATCAGCGAGTTGATATTTCGGATAATCTTTTAATGCTTCTTTGAAGTGATTAGTAGAGATATGTTTATCCATATCAATAGTAGCTTCTCCCTTGGGCAAGTCAATGGTTACCTTTTTTACTCCTGATACTTTTAATAAAAGGTTCTGCACTTTAGCCTGGCAACCGGTGCAGGTCATACCGGTTACGGAATATGTATGTGTCATAATTTAAAGATTAACGGCACAAAGTTCTATTCAACATGTCACTAAATGTTATAGAATTATGGAAAAGATTTATACCTTTTTGCTTTTCACCTTATCTAAAGGATGGCGATGAGAAGAACCTAATTTTTTGAAATGGCTCGGTGTAAGCCCGGTAATTTTCTTGAATTGAGAAGATAAGTGCGCCACACTGCTATAACCTAACTTGTAAGAAATCTCACTCAAATTTAGTTCACCATACACAAGCCATTCTTTTACTTTTTCTGTTTTTTGCAGTATAAAGAACTGCTCAATGGTAATGCCTTCCACTTCTGAAAATAAACGGGAGATATAGCTATAATCTTTATGCAAAGATTTACTCAGATAATCTATAATACTGAAATGCTCTTCCAATTCGCCAGACTGCACTTTTTTAATCAGCAGGTTTTTTATTTTTTCTATCTGTTTTTGTTTTTGGTCATCCAATAATTCAAAGCCAATTACATTTAGTCTTTCAGTAAGCTGTTGCATTTGTTTAGCTGTGGGCGCCTTCAATAATTCAACTTCCCCGAGATTTATCCGCCGGACTTCAAGGTGCAGTTTTTCCAGCTCCTGGTTAACTGCCATTAAGCAACGATGACAAACCATGTTCTTTATAAATAAAATCATGAGTGGATATGTCTAAATGAATGAATTAAATTGTCAGTATTTCTACGACTGCAATATCGCATTTTATGCAAGGCCGTACCTCTATATGGGGAAAATGTTTAATTGAGGCCTGATTTTCAGCATTATTTTATAACAAAAACCTATCAATAACATTATCGGTATAAAAACTAAATGCTACCTATTTACGGAGAACCAATTGAACTTAGAAATCTCCCCATCCGAATTACTCATGACAGAGTATGATTGATTCTACTTCCAAGCCTTTTTCATCTTCGGGTAGTCCTACTGTACTCATCTCAAATTTGCAGTTTTTGGAAATGTTTTTGTATTACTGTTAGTAATACAAATTCATAAATTATGTTACAATCTATATCATGGAGTTAATACAACATAGCTCTGGTGTTTGCATTAATTTGTTATTACGTTTATGTTGCTTATAAATATTTTAGTTGGGAGATACTTGCCGTAATCGGTATAAAAAGAATAGACGAAAAAAATGAGGCAGTCCCGGTAGCTGAAATTAAAAAGCAATTTACATCAGGTAATCATGCAGATTTCTTGCCGAAAGAACTGCTTAATGAAGTAAAGGGTATACTTCAACTATTTTGGGATGAAGTGAACGCTTATCTGGCTGAAATAAGAGCACAAGCCCCTAAAGAGGAAATTTGTTTTGCTGTTAAAGTAATATTGGAAAAATATCCAGTCTTAATCACCGCAGAAAATAAGATTGAGGTTGAAACTACAATATCTGGTTTACTAAATCAATATTTTCCTGAAAGATTTACAGTAGCAGATATGCAAACTATCTGGCACTGAAAAGTAATGCTTCATTATCTGCGGGCAGGAAAATCAAGTGCGATGGGTTAGTATAATGAAGCATTCTTTCTTTGATTCATTTCTCAAATTAATGTGTGTATGAAAACAGTGATTGAAAGAAGAAAATTGATTTATGGAGCAGTTTCCTTTTTGTTGCTTCTGGTTACGGTATCAGCGTTAGCACAGGATGGTAACGCAGGTATAAATGAGGCCAACACTAAGGTCAGGAGTTATTTTGCTGCTGGTGTAAACCTGATGTATGCGGTTGGAGCAATTGTTGGTTTAATTGGTGCTGTAAAAGTTTATCAAAAATGGAACAGTGGCGACCATGATACTGGTAAAGTTGCAGCCGCATGGTTTGGGAGTTGTGTATTCCTGGTGATAGTTGAATGAAAAACCGCTTTTCAAAATAGAGGAAGTTTGTAGTCTATTCAAAGTTACAAAGCCCACTATTTACGACTGGATAAAACATGGAAAACTAAAGCGTGTAAAGATCAGGTCAAGGGTCTATTTTTTAGGCAGTGATATTAGACAGTTGATGCAGGCTTAGCCTATGGTGGCAGTGGGTTTCACTGCGTTTTTTGTGCACAAATAAGTCTTTAAATTCAGGGTAATTCCAATACTAAAAAGTACCCTTAGAGTGATTATTTATCAAGCTTAATAAAG
The DNA here is from genome assembly GCA_016200915.1 of Sphingobacteriales bacterium. Taxonomy (GTDB): domain Bacteria; phylum Bacteroidota; class Bacteroidia; order Chitinophagales; family Chitinophagaceae; genus AWTP1-9. Next base: position 4,531 of record JACQDV010000027.1, on the reverse strand, counting down.
TGAGGTAATGTATAGTAAAGTTCTTCCTAAAATTAGGTTTTTATAGACCAAAAAATAGACCCAAAAAAGAAAAACCCGCTACCAGAGCGGGTTTCAAGCCAAACTTTGCGGACCGGACGGGACTCGAACCCGCGACCTCCGCCGTGACAGGGCGGCATTCTAACCAACTGAACTACCGATCCAACTTCTTATTCAAAATATTTACGGGTTGATTAATCAGCCAGCGTAAATAAATTTTATTGCAACGCTTCAATTTTTTCTCCAACTCTTGTGCCTCTTTCCTAGTTTCAAATTCAGCAACAAAAATCAATTTCCACGGGCCTTTATCTTTTGTATAAGTATTAAGCCCATCATTATGCTGAATTATTCTTTTCTCATAATCTGAAGTGCTTCCTTTATAAAAGATTCCTTCGGCGTTCTCTATGATATAAGTGTAAAACATATAAAGATCTCTGCCGGTACAGGGCGTCTCGCCTCAGGCGAGATAACCAACTGAACTACCGATCCTTAAATGAGTTTCTGTTACCAGATACCTCATTTTTTGGGATGGCAAAGATAAGGGGAAATCAAGTGAATTTGAACAAATCTTTTTTAAAATTATTCAGCCTATCCCACTAATTTTACAGCCCTTATAAAAACCAATTATGCCATCTATCCAAAACAGACAATTCTTAGAATTTGAGAAGCCCATAAAGGATTTATATGAGCAGATTGACCAGTTGCAGCAAACGGCGGAAAAAAATAAAATTGATTTATCAAATAGCATAAAGGAACTGGAAGAAAGAGTAATTGAAAAAAGAAGAGAAATTACTTCCAATCTCACCAGTTGGCAAAAAGTTCAATTGAGTCGTCATCCCGACAGACCATATACTTTGAAGTATATTCAAAAAATGTGTACTGATTTTACGGAGTTATATGGTGACAGAAATGTGAAGGATGATAAAGCAATGGTGGGTGGCTTTGCCAATTTGGACGGGCAAACAGTAATGATCATCGGTCAGCAAAAAGGTATCAATACCAAAATGCGACAGTTGCGGAATTTTGGCATGGCCAATCCTGAAGGTTACCGCAAAGCACTTCGCTTAATGAAGCTGGCAGAAAAATTTAATAAACCTGTTATTACGTTAATTGATACACCCGGTGCATACCCAGGCTTAGAAGCAGAAGAAAGAGGGCAGGGCGAGGCCATTGCCCGCAACATTTATGAAATGATGCGTTTAAAAGTACCGGTGATTTGTGTAATTATTGGTGAGGGTGCCAGTGGCGGTGCGTTAGGCATTGGAGTAGGAGACAAAGTATTTATGTTAGCGAATACATGGTACACAGTTATTTCACCCGAAAGTTGTTCTTCTATTTTATGGCGTAGCTGGGATATGAAAGAAAAAGCTGCTGAAGAATTAAAGCTGACAGCAGATAAAATGTTTGAGTTCGGATTGGTAGATGGAATTATTCCCGAACCGTTGGGGGGAACACATTGGGATTATGATGAAGCAGGAAATTTATTAAAACAATATTTATTACCTGTACTGGAAGAACTGAAGAAAATGAATCCTGAAGACAGAGTGAACAAACGAATTGAGAAGTTCTGCAAAATGGGCTTCTGGGATGAGGTAAGTGAATAAAAATTTATAACCAATAACCAGCAACCAGTAACAAGCAACCAGATAAAATGTCACTGAGAGAAAAATTTACCGGAACCGGAGTTGCCATTGCCACTCCTTTTGATGCGCAGGGAAATATTGATTATCCTGCTTTTGAAAAACTGATCAATCACATCATCAATGGTAAGTGCGAATACATTGTTGTATTAGGTACAACAGGTGAGAGTGCTACTATCCATGGTAAAGAAAAACAGGAAGTATTTTCATTTGTAAATAAAGTTAACAATGCCCGGGTGGCGTTGATAGCTGGTATTGGAGGAAACGATACAGCAGAAATATTACATGGATTTAAAGAATTTGATTTAACAGGATATGATGCCATACTGGTAGTAAGTCCTTATTACAATAAACCTAACCAGGATGGTTTATTTCAACACTACAAAATTTTAAACGAACACACGCCGCTACCCATTATGATGTATAATGTACCGGGCAGAACAGGGCAGAATGTAAGTGCTGAAACAACAGTACGTATAGCCAAAGAATGCAAAAAAATTTTTGCAACCAAAGAAGCATGCGGCAATTTTGACCAGTTTCATTACATCATTAAAAACAAACCGGAAAGTTTTATGGTGATCAGTGGTGATGATGGAATTGCCTTACCGATGATTGCTATTGGTGCTGAAGGTGTAGTGTCTGTAGTGGCCAATGCTTATCCCAAAGGTTTTTCTGAAATGACACGACTGGCATTGAAAGGTGATTATGATGCTGCAAGAAAATTACATTACAATTACACGGATATTATTAACTCTATGTTTGCTGAAGGAAGCCCTTCAGGATTGAAAGCCTATTTAAGTGAAATGGGAATAGGTGGTAACTATTTCCGTATGCCGGTATGGCCGGTAAGTGAAAAGCATCATGCAAAAATTAAAGAGCTGATGAAAACGGTGAGTGAATAAATATGGGTCGGGACGCTGCAAGCAGCCTGAACCATAAAAAAGTAAATAAATATTTTTAAAGAAAGTCCAGCTTGTGGCGGGACTTTTTTAGTTTTAGCAATACAACTAACCGTCTGATTCCCGCAACAGTGGGAGTCTGCCGGTTATAACAAAATGCCTGTTGAATGAAAAAATATTTGCTTGCTATATTATTACAGTTGATAATTGTTGCCGTAACTGCACAATACACAGTGAATGTTATTGTGAATGCTCCGGCTACTAATGAGAATATCATTTATCTCGCCGGAAGTTTTAATGATTGGGATCCTGCCTCAGCAGATTTTCAACTGAGTAAGAATTCAAAGGGGCAATATGAATTGCAAATTACGAATGCACCATCCGGCTCTTATGAATTTAAATTTACAAGAGGTAGCTGGGCTAATGTTGAATGTGATAAGAATGGTAAAGATATTACTAACCGCTCGGTAACTATTCAATCGGATACAACACTGGAATATACTGTGGCAGGATGGAAAGATGCATACTCTTCTGCTGAAATAAAACATACTGCCTGTTCGAATGTGAAAATTATTGATACTGCTTTTGCTATTCCTCAGTTAAACCGTACAAGAAGAATATGGATTTATTTACCTGAAGGGTATGAAACATCCAAAACAAAATATCCGGTTTTGTATATGCAGGATGCACAAAATGTTTTTGATGCAGCCACTTCTTTTGCGGGTGAATGGGGAGTGGATGAAACATTAGACAGTTTAATTAAGAAAGGAACAAGAGCATGTATTGTGGTGGGTATTGATAATGGTGGTGATAAACGGCTGAGTGAATATTCTCCTTATGATTTTGAATGGAAAGGAAATGGCAGTTCTTCATTGTCAGTAAAAGGAGAAGGAGATGCTTATGTTGATTTTATGGCTAATACACTCAAACCTTTTATTGATAAAAATTATCGCACCAGGAAAGAAAAAGAATCTACGATGATTGCAGGTAGTTCGATGGGCGGATTGATATCCTATTATGCATTGGTAAGATATCCCAATGTGTTTGGTGAAGCCGGTATATTTTCTCCTGCCTTTTGGGTATTGCCTGGTTTAGATAAACTGATGGATGAAGCAACACATAAAGTAAATGCAAAAGTTTTCTTTTATGCAGGCGAACAGGAAAGTGAATCAATGGTGCCGCTAATGGATAGTGTAGCTGATAAATTAGGTTCATCCACACCCAGCATAATTTATAAAATAGTGGACCCGGAAGGAAAACATAATGAACCTACCTGGCGCAGATGGTTTCCTGAATTTTATCAATGGATTATTGGAGAAGGGTATGATGGGAAGATAAAGGCGGAGTGAAGAAATCGAAATATGATTTTGAAATAAACTTATTCATTAACCTTAAATTATTAATTTCTGATGGCGTTACCACCAAATTTCGAAGAATTAAAGAAGCAATTAGATTTAGAAGAAAAGCAATTGGTAAAAGAAATCTGTTCAGTTGGTTATAAAATATCTTCAGTTTGGGATTTGGTAAATACGAGAGAAGAATATCCTGAAGCAATACCTGTTTTAATTAAGCATCTTCAAAGACCATATCATTCCAGAATTAAAGAGGGTATAGTTAGAGCGTTAGGAGTTGGTCAAGCAAAGGGAAGAGCAAATTCAATTTTACTTGATGAGTACGATAAAGCTTTGAAATTGGGGGACTGGTCTTTAGGATGGGCTATCGGGAACGCTTTTTTTACTTTGATTCAAAAGGAAGATGTTGAAAAAATCATAGGAATCGTTACAAATAAAGCTAATGGAAGATCGAGGGAAATGTTTGTGATGGCATTAGGCAGAATAAAAAAAGAAGAATCGAAGTAGGCATTTAAATACTCCAAAAAGAAAGCTAATAATATTAGCAAAATCAATAGCTTAGCTTTTTAAACCAGTTAAGTTATGTTCAAGGGTACTAACATTTTGGAGTTTGCCAAACAGT
>JACQDV010000026.1 GCA_016200915.1 Sphingobacteriales bacterium | reverse complement strand
TATCCTTTGTATCAAACTGTTTGGCAAACTCCAAAATGTTAGTACCCTTGAACATAACTTAACTGGTTTAAAAAGCTAAGCTATTGATTTTGCTAATATTATTAGCTTTCTTTTTGGAGTATTTAAATGCCTACTTCGATTTATTTTTTCTTTTGAATTACTTTGTATAACCAATGTTTCCATAAAAGGTCTTTTTTCAAATTTACTCAATTTATCAATATAAACTTCCGCAGCATGTTCAATGCATTTTGTACAGTAAGGTCAGTATTTCTTGCCCGGTCAAACCGCCATTGAAATTTTTGAGTTACTATTTTATCTTTATTGCCAACAGCCACCCACACTATACCCACAGGCTTTTCTGCCGTACCACCTCCCGGTCCTAATATTCCAGATGTTGCCACTGCATAATCTACTTTCAGTTGTGCCAAAGCTCCCTTCACCATTTGTGTTACCGTTTCTTCACTCACGGCGCCAACAGTCATCAATGTATCATGCGATACAGATAATAAATTTTCTTTTACTTCATTCGCATAACTCACAATACTTCCTTTAAAATAATCGCTGCTGCCGGCGATAGAAGTTATTAAGCTGGCAATAGCACCACCGGTACAGCTTTCTGCAGTGCCCATCGTTTTATTAAGACTACGAAGAATTTTTCCAATCGTCATTTCTATCGGTTCATCCACATCAGTTACCATAAATTCTTTCACCAATAACTTTAATTCAGCAAATCTTTCGTCCACTACTTTTTCAACAGCAGCCTTATCATCACCACGACCGGTTAAACGCAAACGCACCATTCCATAGTTAGGTAAATAAGCCAGCTTGATGTAAGCAGGTAATGCTTCTTCAAAATCTTTTATCATATCTGCCAGAAAAGATTCTCCCACACCGGCCGTTAATAATGTTTGATGATATACTGCAGGTAAATTAAATAGCGAAGGAAGTTGAGGTAAGACATAATCCAGCATAATACCTTTCATCTCATGTGGCACACCCGGCATAGAAACATAAATTCTTTTCTCCTCTCCTTTAGGGGAGGTTAGGTGGGGTTCAAACCACATTCCCGGAGCTGTACCTCTTTTATTATTTAGTACCGTACATACATCCGGCACTTCGGCTTGTTTCAGATTACGTTCAATAATGGGGCGATTGAGTTTGGTAAAAATATCTTTCACATTTTGTAATGCCACATCACTTACAATCATCTTTCCACCAAAATATTCGCATAATAATGGTTTGGTAATGTCATCTGCAGTTGGTCCCAATCCGCCGGTGATTAAAATGATTTCGGAATGTTTACTTTCTTCATCCAGGGCATTCCATATCTCTTCCCATACATCACCCACTGCCACACGACGTTTTACCCATACACCAATTTTATTAAGTTCCTGTGCCATCCAGGCACTGTTGGTATCAATGGTTTGACCAATCAGTAGTTCATCTCCAATCGTAATAATAGAGGCTGCTGCCATGTGCTGCATTTAAAAAAATAATCTGCAAATATCTGTAGAAAAATTAAAGCCCGGTGTTGCGGTAAATATCGTTGAGTAAAAGTTTAAACTGAATGGTTTCGATAAAAACGGAATCTGCACTTTCACTAATATCTTCAAATTGCCATAGTTCATCCTGCCTTTTTCTGGCAGCCATGATATATCTTTTCTTTGAATCAATCATGAAATATTCTTTCATTGATGGGATTTGTTTATAATAAAAAAACTTTCGGTCCTTATCAATTAATTGTGTGGAAGAAGAAAGTATTTCAATTATTACAGCTGGATTAATCAATGTATCAAAGTGCTCATCTTCCAGTTCCGGTTTGCCACATACGATTTGTGCATCGGGGTACATGTACGAATCGTGTGCGGGAGAACTTACCCGCATTTCCGATGGAAGTACCTGGCAATCTTTTCCTTTTAAATAACTTCCAATATCAGTATAAAGATTTGCAGCTATCTGGTTATGAGCCAGTCTTGCTCCGCTCATAGCTACCACATATCCATCATAATATTCATGCTTTTCCTGCGAAGCTCTTTCCATTGCAAGGTATTCTTCGGGACTAATGAAATTATATTTTGGCGCCGCCTCATTAACTATGTTTTCCATACTCTAAATTTAATTCTTTTATTCTATATTGCCTGTATAACTAACTATTATGACAGAACAAAATTTTAAGAATCACGGCCGCTATGTACCTATGTATCATTTTGTAGCTTTTGCTTTATGGCTGGCTATTTTAATTGGCAGTATAGTTAACCTGGTAAATTCAGCACACGAAAATTTGTATTCTGCTTCGTTGCTGGTCGCTATATCGGTGTTGCTGCTTATCATACTGTGGTATGCAAGAGCCTTTGCCTTAAAAGCACAGGACAGGGCCATAAGAGCCGAAGAAAATCTGCGTCATTTTATTTTAACCGGCAAACCATTAGACAGCCGTTTACGCATGAGTCAAATTATTGCTTTGCGTTTTGCACCGGATAATGAGTTTATGGAGTTGGCAAAGAAATCAGCAGCAGAAAAAATCTCAGCAAAAGAAATTAAGGCAGCCATTAAAAACTGGAAGGCTGATCATCACCGGGCCTGATGTGACTAAAGAGGGTTATGGGTTTCTTAAGAATTACATATTAAATCTTATTTGGTATTGTTAGAAAAAATTGGTTATTTGTAGAGTTAATAACCAAAATCAACTACTATATGGATCAATTATCACAACCAGGTGCACCAACACCAAGTACTCAACCAAAAAACTGGTTAGTAGAATCAATTCTCGTTACAATTTTTTGTTGTTTACCTTTTGGCATAGTGGGAATCATCTATGCATCTAAGGTAAACTCTGAATGGGCTGCCGGACGTTTTGCTGAGGCAGAGACAGCTTCCAAAGAAGCAGGTAAATGGACCAAGATCGGTTTCTTCGTGGGTCTTGGAGTTCTTGTTCTTTACCTGATACTCTATTTTATCATGGGAGTAGCTTTATTTAGCGGTGCGGCCAGATTCAATAATTAATAATTCCAAACTCTGATAAGGGCCGGATTGTTTCGGCCCTTTATTTTTTATGAGGCTGACAGGTAACTTTATTGCTTTGATTGTTTTTGCAGCGGCTGCAGTTATCTATTTTATATTTAATCCTGCAGTAACTTCTTTTTTCCCTAATTGTCCATTTTATAGTCTTACCGGTTTTTATTGCCCGGGATGCGGTTCACAACGGGCCATTCATCAATTGTTACATGGAAATATTATAGCAGCCTCAGGATATAATGTATTGCTGGTATTATCATTACCTGTTTTGCTGTATGCAATGATGGCGACTGTTTATAAAACAGTTAAGGGAACTTATGGTAAATGGGACTTGATATATAAACCATGGTTTCCAAAAGCAGTGCTGATTGTTGTTTTGTCATTCTGGTTGCTGCGTAATCTTCCTTTTTATCCTTTCACTTTACTGGCTCCGCATAATTAACTATTATTACTTCCGGCCAAATGATTATAATCAGTAAGCAGCTGGTATAAAAAGTCACGGGGTTCCTGTTGCGTTTCAACATGGAGCACCATTTTTATTTTTTCTGCAGCCTGGTAAAGTAATACACTGTTACCTGTTTTTTGATAATTCATCAGCACATCTTTAATCAGCTGCACTTCGGTATCGCTTAAATGAATTACATCAGGATACACAGCTTTGTATTCGGGTTTTTGTACCGGCTCAACATACAAAGTATGCTGCAAAGTTGTTCTTGGAATCGTTTTAATCAATGTGGTGCCTGCTACCATATCACCAATCCGCTGTTTGTTTTCAGAAGCTGCTACAGAAATTAAAGCACCAAGACTTCCGGTTAATGAAAAATCAACCAGTCGGAAAAGCCATCTTAATAAATACTGGCTAAAAGTAGGTTGTCCGCCATCTAAGCTTATAACTTTTATTTTCATTACTTTTTTCCCAATACTCTGGCCGTTAAAAAACTGTTCCATCAATAAGTCATAAAACATCACAGGAAGTAATATCACTATAAAAAAAATAAGTATTGAGGCTTCATTGCCTGCATCATTTGCAAAACTACCCCAGAAAAAAATTAGCATGAAGATAAGTACAAAGGCTCCCTGGATCAATAGATCAATTATGCGTCCTACAATACGGTCGCCCAGGCTGGCAACATCGTACTCCACCTCAATATTCTGTGCGGTTTGAATGGTTATGGTATTCATACACTTTTAAATGAGCTTGTAAAATAATAAACGAAGATTAAATGCATCAAAATTTTTTCGTTTCACTAAATCAGTTAATTTTAACTACTCACTATGCGGGAAGCCTTGTTTTTAAAAAATAATGCCGAAAAATGGAAGCTGTACGAAGCCGAACTCGGAACCAATAATAATCCCGATTTACTGGCCGAACGTTTTGTTGAGCTTACTGATGACCTGGCCTATTCAAAAACATTTTATCCCAGCAGCAATACCACCAAATATTTAAACGGACTGGCATCAAGATTTCACCAGGGTATTTATAAGAACAGGAAGGAAAAATCATCCCGTGTTTTTAATTTCTGGAAATTTGAACTGCCTTATTTATTTTATAATTATCACAGGCAGTTATTGTACTCTTTTTTATTTCTCATCTTTTTTGTAGCAGTTGGTTCCATTTCCGCTGCATATGATGATAGTTTTATCCGGGTTATATTGGGGGATGCTTATGTAAACACCACATTGGAAAATATTGAACAGGGTAATCCTTTTGGTATTTACCAGTCAATGGCGCCGGCAATAATGTTCCTGTTCATTGCGTATAATAACATACAGGTTTCATTCCTGTTTTATTTAAGCGGCATCACCGCATCCATTGGAACGGTTTACCTTACTATGAGCAATGGAATAATGCTGGGCTCTTTTATTACTTTCTTTTTTATTAAAGGATTGGGTGCGGAATCAATACTGGCAGTATTTATTCACGGCACCTTAGAGATACTGGCTTTTGTAATTGCAGGTTGCGCCGGTCTGGCCGTGGGCAACAGCATGCTCTTTCCAAAAACCTATACCCGTGCTGAATCAATTAAACGGGGTGTAAAGGATGGACTTAAGATTGTAATTGGTATTGTGCCCATTATTGTTACGGCTGCAGTATTAGAAAGTTTTGTTACCCGTTATTATAAAACAATGCCGTTTGCACTTAACCTTTTTATATTAATTGCTTCTTTACTTTTTATGATTTGGTATTTTATATGGTATCCCATTCAGCTGAACCGCAGGGTGAATACAGCTAAATCAGAAGAACATAATGAAGCAGATGAAAACTTTATGTTATGGCTCAACAAAAAATTACGCTCCGAAAAATAAGAGACTTCGGAGAGAACTTTAATGAAACCTTTGGATTTATCCGCCAGGAATTTAGTCCTTTGCTCAAATCTTTTTTGGCAGTAGGCGGAATATTTATGGTGATGCATTCTATTGCCGTTGCCTGGTATTCTTCTGAGCAATCATCGGTGTTTAATGATATATTTAAAGGCATTACAACCAGGAGAGAGATGAGTGATACATTTACACTCGGATATTTTCTCAATATAGGGTTGTATTATGTTTTGTATTGTGCCATGCATACTGCTATCACCGCTTATTTTATTGTTTATGAAGAAAAACAGGGAGAAAGCCCAACCATGCCGGAAGTATGGAATTGTTTTGCCAGGAATTTTCTGAAAGTTGTTTTGTATTCCATTCCCACACTTATAGTAACTCTGATAGGTCTTGTACTTTGTTTGGTTCCGGGAGTATATTTTGGTGTGGTGCTGGCGCCTTTTGCCACAGTGGTAATGGTCGAAGGAAGATCGTTTACTGATTCTTTCAATCGTTGTTTTCAAATTATAAGAGAAAACTTCTGGGTGAGTTTAGCTATTTACTTTGTTAGTTATATTGTTTATTCATTTATGTCCGGCATAATTAGTTTCATACTCGGAATTATTTTTGGCGTAACAGCATTTATGACTACCAAACAATTTGGAACTGCCTATGTGCTTATCATGTCGGCCACCAGTATTTTCCAGTTTATATTTTACATTGTTTTTTATGTTTCCGTTATTCTCAATTATTACAGCCTTGTAGAAAGAACGGATGGAACAGGACTCATGGACAGAATTAATGCAATAGGGGACAAGGAACAATCTATGTTTGATAATACAGGTGAATTTTGATGCGATACTTTATCATATTACTTTTCTTTATTAGTAGCAGCGTATCTGCACAGTTTCGTCCTGTATATGATTCTTCTTCCATTACGGCTAAAACTATTTCAAAAGATACTATTAATAAATACCGTTCACAGGATGCTTTCCGGTATTCAACCAAAGACAAAGCCCAAACCAAATCTTTTTTTGAAAGACTATGGGATTGGCTTTGGGAGAAATATTATGATCTGATGGGGCAGGAGGCCGGTAACACGTTAATAAAGATACTGCTTTGGACTATTGCTATTCTTGGCGTTGTTTATTTCATTCTACGGATAATTGGAATGGATGCTTTTGCTTTCTTTCAGAAGAAAAATAAAGATGGAAGTCTGTCTTATGAAGTATTGGATGAGAATGTTCATACCATAAATTTTTCAGAAGCCATAGAAAATGCAGTGAGCCAGCGAAATTACCGGCTTGCAGTACGATTGCAGTACCTGCAAACATTAAAGAGGCTGACGGATAAAAATTATATCAACTGGCAACCCAACAAATCAAACCGGCAGTATGTACATGAACTGGCTGCTTCATCATTAACAACATCGTTCAATAGTCTTACAACTGAGTTTGAATATGTATGGTATGGTGAAATGCAACTGGCTCCACAGGAATATGAGATCATCAGTAATAACTTTAAACAATTTTATAACCGCTTATAGTGCTGAAGGGATATAAACGATATTATTTTTTTATACTGGTTCTGATAGTGCTGTACTTTGTTGCACAGTATTATAAACCTAAGGAAACTGACTGGCGGCTTACACTGGCAGCAAAAGATAAGATTCCTTATGGTACTTTTATCGTGTATGATCAGCTAAAAGCTCTTTTCCCCAACTCAGTTATAACAAAAACAACCCAGCCTGTTTACAATATCGTTAATAACAGTAAGGATAAGCACAGTGCGTATGTTTTAGTAGAAAGACAACTGCCATTAACTGAAACAGACGAAAATGAACTGCTCAATTATGTACTGGATGGTAATGACGTTTTTATTTCAGCATTTGATATTAGTAAAAATTTAAAAGATACACTCAAATTCAAAACGGAAGATTATTCCCATATACTGCAGGCAGATTCTGTTTCATTAAATTTTGTGAATCCTTTTATGAAACAGGATACGAATTATCGTTTTTACCGTAACAGGGTAGATGGTATCTTCGGCAAGTTTGATACATTGAGCACTATAATACTTGGTACGAATCAATATAAAGAAGTCAATTTTATTAAGATACGTTTTGGAGGAGGAGCTTTTTATATTCATGCTGCGCCTTTGTGTTTTAGTAATTATTTTATGCTGCATCAAAATAATGCAGAATATACAGCTAAAGCGCTTTCTTATATTGATCCGGCAGTTACACATATTTACTGGGATGAATATTATAAAGCCGGAGCAACTACTTCAGGTTCACCCTTACGTTTTTTATTGAACAATGAGTTTTTAAGCTGGGCATATTATATCACCTTATTCACTATGATACTGTTTGTTTTATTTGAAATGAAAAGAAGACAAAGACCAATTCCTGTGGTGGAGCCGTTAAAGAATACATCACTGGAGTTTGTACAAACAGTAGGTAATGTTTACTTTAATAAAAAGGACAATTTAAATATTGCTCATAAAAAGATCAGTTATCTTAAAGAATATATCCGTACAAGATTCTATCTTTCATCCGCTCAGTGGAATGAGGAATTTGCAGATTTACTGACAAAGAAGACGGGGATAGCAGAAAAAGAAATCCGTGAACTGGTTAAGAAAGTTGTTTCGGTGCAAAACAGCACTTATGTTATTGATGAAGAACTGATCAATTTGAATCGCTTAATTGAAAATTTTTATACTAAAGCCAGATAATTATGGAAAATTTTATTCCGCAAATGCGGACAGACCTTTCAGGATTAAATGCCTCTGTTGATAAAGTAAAAGCAGAGATCGGGAAGGTAATCGTTGGTCAGCATTCAATGATTGAATTGTTGATTGCCGCTATATTAGCCGATGGACATGTATTGATTGAAGGGGTACCCGGTGTGGCAAAAACTTTGACAGCAAAATTGCTTGCCAAAACAATTGATTCCGGTTTCAGCCGCATACAGTTTACTCCTGATCTTATGCCGAGTGATGTATTGGGAACTTCTGTTTTCAATCCTCAATCAGGTAATTTCCAGTTCAGGCGTGGCCCCATCTTCAGCAATATTGTTTTGATTGATGAGATCAACCGTTCTCCTGCCAAAACACAGGCAGCTTTGTTTGAAGTAATGGAAGAAAGACAGATTACATACGATGGCTCAACCTATATTATGGAAAAACCCTTTATGGTACTGGCCACTCAAAACCCGGTGGAGCATGAAGGAACTTATCGGTTGCCCGAAGCACAATTAGATCGTTTTTTATTTAAGATAGATGTGCATTATCCTGCACTGGAAGAAGAGATTCGCATCCTGCAAAATCATCAGCAATCAAAGAATACTCAGCCAACTGAACAAGTTCAAGCGGTGCTAACTGCTTCCGAAATTGAACATTACCGTTCACTGGTTAAAGATGTTCATATTGAGCAAAAGCTTATTGAATACATTGCCCGTATTGTTCAGGAAACAAGAAATAATAAATCACTCTTTCTTGGTGCATCACCAAGAGCTTCCGTTTCATTAATGAATGCTGCAAAAGCATTGGCTGCAATAAGAGGAAGGGACTTTGTTACACCTGATGATGTACTGGAAGTAGTACCACCTGTATTGCGTCACCGCATTATTCTTACTCCCGAAAAAGAAATGGAAGGAATTACTAATGATGATGTATTGCACCAGATCGTTGCCAAAATAGAAGTTCCAAGATAAATGTATAGCTGATTGAAACTATTTAAAAAATATATCGGCAATTTATATTTCACCAATCGCTTTTATACTTTAATGGGGATAGCAGCGGCATTATTTGTATGCCGTTTCTTTATCCGGTGGCTGGGCGATTTTCCTTTCCTGGTTGCCGGTGTTGCTTTAGTGTTATTCCTGCTGGAATATGTTGTACTGTTCTTTAACGACAAAGGAATATTTGCCAGAAGATTTACACCGGAGCGGTTGAGCAACGGAGATGAAAATCTTATTCGCATTAACATTGAAAACAAATACCGACTACCTGTTCATATTAGTGTTATTGATGAAATACCTGTACAATTTCAGAAAAGAGATGCCTATTTTGATCTTGCCATTAATACTGATGAGCAAAAAATAATTCAATATTATTTGCGACCTGTTAAAAGAGGTGAATATCATTTTGGGAAAGTAAATGTATTTACCAGTTTATTATTTCAACTGATAAGAAAACGTTACCAGTTTGAAGAACCGGTGATGGTTCCCGTATATCCTTCCTTCCTGCAAATGCGTAAATACCAGTTGATGGCCATTTCCAACCGCTTAAGTGAGGTGGGAATAAAAAAAGTGAGACGAATCGGCCACAGCATGGAGTTTGAACAGATAAAAGAATATGTACAGGGTGATGATGTAAGAACTATTAACTGGAAGGCCACCGCCCGTAAGGGACAGATAATGGTTAATAATTTTACTGATGAAAAAAGTCAGCAGGTATATTGTGTTATTGATAAAGGCCGTGCTATGAAAATGCCTTTTGAAGGATTGAGTTTGCTTGACTACGCAGTGAATGCTTCGCTGGTGTTGTTGAATATTGCGTTGTTGAAGCAGGACAAAGCCGGAATAATAACATTTTCAGAAAAACTAAGTTCATTCTTAAAAGCAGATAAGAAAGCAGTGCAAATGAACAGCATTCTGGAAGTGCTGTACAATCAGCGAACCCGTTATTTGGAAAGTGATTTTGAAAAGTTATACTCATTATTAAGAACAAAAGTGAGTCAGCGAAGCCTTATTGTTTTGTTTACCAATTTTGAAAGCATGAGTGGTATGCAACGTCAATTGCCTTTTTTAAGAAAAATTGCAGCCAATCATTTACTGGTAGTAGTATTTTTTGAAAATACCGAATTAAAACAACTGTTAGATAAACCTGCTGATGATCTGGAATCTATTTACACCAAAACGGTAGCTGAAAAATTTGCCTACGAAAAGAAACTTATTGTAAAAGAATTGCAGAAATATGGGATCCTCTCCATCTTAACTGCGCCGGCTAATGTTACGGTGAATACATTAAACAAATATCTTGAACTGAAAGCCAGACAGTTAATTTAATTCATTCGCAATTCTGCCGTTAACGTAAAATTATTATTTTATCTTTTCAATTTTTATTCGGGTCTCTTTGCAATGCCTTATTTTTGTTGTTCGCAAAACCTGATAGATTATGGCATTGATGAAGTCGATATCCGGCATCCGCGGAACCATTGGAGGCAAACCTGGTGAAACACTTTCTCCACTTGACGTAGTAAAATTTACAGCAGCATTTGGCAGTATTATAGCAACAGCTAACAATAAAAAAATTGTGATTGGCCGTGATGGCCGTATCAGCGGTGAACTCATCAAAAACTTAGTGGTAAGCACACTCAATGCATTGGGATTGGATGTGGTTGATTTAGGATTAAGTACCACACCAACAGTGGAAGTAGCAGTGAAGATAGAAAAAGCTGTTGGAGGAATTATTTTAACTGCCAGTCATAATCCTAAGGAATGGAATGCATTAAAATTATTAAACAGTGAAGGTGAATTTATTTCTGCTGAAGAAGGAAAGAAAGTATTGGAGTTAGCAGAAAAAGAATCATTCAAGTTTGCTCCGGTTGATAAATTAGGTTCTTATACTTTAGATGAATCATATTTAGAAAAACATATTGACGCTATTTTGAATTATGATCTGGTGGATGTAAAAGCCATTAAGAAAGCAAAGTTCAAAATAGTGGTGGATGCTATTAACAGTTCAGGTGCTATATATGTTCCTGCACTATTGAAAGCATTAGGTGTGGAAGAAGTAACTGTATTGAATGCAGAAGTAACAGGGAAATTTGCTCATAATCCTGAACCATTGCCGGAACATTTAAGGGATTTAAGTAATGAAGTAAACCGTTTAGGTGCTGATTTAGGAATTGCTGTTGACCCTGATGTGGACCGTTTATGTTTTGTATGTGAGGATGGCAGCATGTTTGGAGAAGAATATACATTAGTGGCAGTAGCAGATTATATCCTCAGCAAAAGACCAGGTAACACCGTAAGCAATATGAGCAGTACCCGTGCATTAAAAGATGTTACTATAAAACATGGCGGAGAACATTTTCCAAGCGCAGTAGGTGAGGTGAATGTGGTTAAGAAGATGAAAGACAAAAATGCTGTGATTGGCGGTGAAGGCAATGGTGGCATCATCGTTCCTGATTTTCATTATGGTCGTGATGCGCTGATTGGTATTGGCTTATTCCTTTCTCATTTGGCCAAATCAAAGAAAAGTATCAAACAATTACGTAACAGCTATCCTGATTATGTAATGAGCAAGAATAAAATTGAATTAGAAAATGGTGTTGATTTAAAAGCCATCTTCGAAAAAATTCAGAAGAAATATAAAAACCAGCCCATCAATACAGAAGATGGATTGAAGATTGAGTTTGATACCGATTGGGTTCATTTGCGGCCCTCTAATACGGAGCCCATCATCCGCATTTACAGCGAAAGTAATTTTGAAACCACCGCACAAAACATTGCTCACCGTTTAATGCAGGATATCAGGGAGTTTATGTAGAAATATGCTGCAAGCTGCAGGCTATTAGCTACAAGCAGTGTTTTTCTATTATCTTATTATCTTTGCGGCCTTATTCATTCAACATTAAATGGCTTGCAGCTAATAGCTAATAGCCAGCAGCCTTCTTTATGAATCGTATTTATTTTGACAATGCCGCAACCACACCACTGGACTCACAAGTGCTGGAAGCAATGATGCCTTACATGACAGAGAAGTTTGGCAACCCGTCTTCTATTTATTCCTATGGTCGTGAAAGTCGTTTAGCAGTTGAGAATGCCAGGAAAAGTGTGGCGAAGATTTTAAATGCACATCCTGCTGAAATATTTTTCACCAGTGGCGGAACCGAAAGTTCTAATACGGTGATTACTGCTGCTGTTCGTGATTTGGGTTGTACGCATATCATTTCTTCTCCGATAGAACATCATGCTACATTACATACGGTTGAGTTTTTAAAGAATAAAGGTGAAGCTGAACTGAGTTATGTAAAAGTATTACCGAATGGTCATATTGATATGGAAGACCTGGAGCAATTACTCGCCAGCCACGAGGGAAAAACATTGGTTACGTTAATGCATGCCAATAATGAAATTGGCAACATGCTCGATATACAGGCGGTAGGCGAATTGTGTAAATTATACGGAGCCATTTTTCATAGTGATACGGTACAAACGGTTGGTCATTTCCCCTTTGATTTAAGAAATACACCGGTGCATTTTATTACCGGTGCAGGTCATAAGTTTCATGGACCGAAAGGTGTTGGTTTGTTATACATTAATGAAAATGTTCGCATCACACCATACATACATGGCGGTTCACAGGAACGTAATATGCGGGCAGGTACAGAAAATTTGTATGGCATTGTTGGTTTTGCCAAAGCATTGGAAATAGCCACAGCCGAATATGAAAAAGAAGCAGCTTACATCGGTACACTAAAACTGTATATGATGGATGAGCTGAAAAAAAATATTAAAGGCGTTGCTTTTAATGGCGATCCTTTAGGAAGGAGTTTATATACGGTGTTAAGTGTGTCATTCCCCAAAACAGAAAAATCAGAAATGATCCTGTTTAATCTTGATATCAATAATATTTGTGCATCTGGTGGTAGTGCTTGTACCAGTGGTGCCGACCAGGGTAGTCATGTTATCAGGGCTGTTAACAATAATCCTAACCAGGTAACAGTTCGTTTTTCTTTCAGCAAACAAAATACAAAAGAAGAAGTGGATGCTGTAGTAGAGAAATTAAAAGAGATGATTTAATCATTGTCTTCAGAGTCATCTTCTTTGTCCCTGTACTTTCTTAAATTAAATCTTTCCCGGCTCATCCTTTCTTTACTTTTTTGATTGAGACGAGGTATGAAAATTGCGATAAAAATTATGCATCCCAGGAAAAAATAAATCATATGCGGTTTATTAATTTGATATGTAAGCTAAGATTAGCCCGTTATAGTTCGGTTTTCTTTCGGCAAATCTAATGCAAAGGATGATATTTATGTTGTGTAGGGGAAATTTAAAGAATTGATTTAATCCATTTGCTTTCACTTAACTTTAGATTCATAATTGCTTGTTATGAACCGAAAAGAATTTATTAAGCATGTTTCCCTCGCTTCTGCTGGTGTAACTATTTTAAACTTTCCTGTATTTGGTAAAAATGCTCCGTCCAATAAAGTAGTATTGGCAGTGATGGGAGTTAATAGTCGTGGTGCCTATTTAGCTGAATGTTATTCGCAATTACCCAATGTGGAGATTGCGTATTTATGTGATGTGGAAGAAAAAGCAATCGCCAATGGATTAAAACCATTTGCCAATAAAGACAGGAAACCTGCCATCATAAAGGACATTCATGAATTAGTTAATAAAAAAGATTTTGATGCACTGGTTGTTGCCGCACCAGATCATTGGCATACGCCGGCTGCTATATTAGGTGTAACGCATGGTAAACATGTGTATGTAGAAAAACCCTGCGGACATAATCCTTATGAAGGTGAATTGCTGGTGCAGGCAATGAAGAAATATCCAAAGCAATTGATACAAATGGGTAATCAACGCCGCTCTATGCCTAATCTTATTAATGCAGTAAAAGAAGTGAGAGAAGGTTTGATAGGCAATGCTTATTTCGCCAAAGCATGGTATGCCAATAACAGGAAGAGTATTGGGTACGGAAAGAAAATTCCTGTTCCATCAACACTGAATTTTGAATTGTGGCAGGGACCAGCTCCAAGAAGAGATTACCAGGATAATTTAGTGCATTATAACTGGCATTGGTTCTGGCATTGGGGAACGGCAGAAACCTGTAATAACGGTACACATGAAATTGATATGTGCCGCTGGTTTTTAAATGTGGATTATGCTACCAAGGTAACGTCAGCCGGTGGCCGTTATGCCTTTAAAGATGACTGGCAAACACCCGATACACAAGTGGCTACTTTTGAATTTGGCAATGATAAATCCATAACATGGGAGGGAAGAAGTTGTAATAAAATGGTGCAGGAAGGCGGAAGCCGTGGATTTATTATTTATGGTGATAAAGGGACACTGATCAACTCAGGCAATGATGATTATAAAGTGTATGATGCCGATAATAAGTTGGTGAAAGAAGTGAAATCAGCTGCTTCCAATGATGGAACAAACACAGTGAGTGCTACCGGTAATCTTGACTTTTTCCATTTCCACAATTTTGTAGATAGTGTTAGGGGAGAAGCAACCATTAATTCACCCATTAACGAAGGACATAAATCAGTTTTACTTTGTCACTTAGCTAATATTGCGCAGCGTACCGGAAGAACATTGCACTGCGACCCAAAGAACGGGCATATTCTCAATGATGCCGCTGCAATGAAATACTGGAGACGTGAATATGAAAAGGGTTGGGAGCTGAAGATTTAAAGATTTCAAAATTTCTATATTTCAAGATTTTTAAGAATTTTAATCTTCAAATTTTAAAATGTAGAAATCTTTTATAGTTTTTTGATTTTAATGCTGCGGTAACTTACTTCATTGCCATGGTCCTGTAAGAGTATGAAACCTTCTTTTGCTTCACCAAAGTTTTGCCAGATTTTATATTTACTCATGGCGACTAAATCACGAAAAGCCTGAGAACCTCTTTCGTATTCCAGCACTTTTACTCCGTTTAAATAATGCTCAACATGATTATTGGGATAAACAATGATGCGGCCAATATTCCAGCCACCGGGCTGCCTGATAAAGCGTTTTGATTTTTCTGCTTTGATTAAATCATATAAAGAAGCCATTGTACGGTTACCATCTCTGCCTAATTTTGCATCCGGATGCAATGTATCATCCAATACCTGGTATTCCAATCCAATAGCACTGCCGGAATTATGTTCATTGAGTGTGACAAAATATTTTACACCACTGTTGGCGCCGGGAGTTATTTTAAATTCAAATGATAAATCAAAAGCGCTGAACTTTTCTTTGGTAACAATATCACCACCATTAGTTGATTCAGCGCCATTAGATGAAAGCACCGTTAAGTTTCCATCTTTTATCACCCAGCCTTTGGAGGGGAATGAATCTTTATAAGCTCCTTTCCATCCTTTACTGCTTACGCCATCAAACAATAATCTCCAGCCATTCTTTTTTTCGTAATCTGATAATGTGTTAGGTTTTAAGTTGACCACATAAATTCCATTATCGAAACTTGATGGAGTAATTTTTCCTGTTTGTATGCGGATGTTCTTCCAGTAAATTTTATTACCAGCATTTTCTGCTTTGTTTACCGAATGAACCTGCAAACCAATCAATCCTTCATTGGTAATTAAGGTATCAATTAAATAACTGACAGCTTTGCCATCCAGCCATGTCTTGATAGCATTGCCAATACATTCAATCCTTATTTTATGATAAACACCGGGAGTAAAATAAACCTGTGCTTTATTATTTAGTGAAACAGGATAAAGCCATTCTCTTCTGCCTTCATCATAAATGCCCCCGGTCCATCTCCTGGCTGATGGGTCAAATTCATATTGGTAACCATACACTTTCCAATTACCTTCATAAGCTGTTGCATCAAGATTACTTCTGAACTGTACGCCGGAGTTGGTGTTACTATCGCTCATCATTGCTTCCATCTCCAGTATAAAATCACCGGTAAATTTTCTTTTACATACTAAAAAGGAATTAGGGGAATTAGCTACTGTTGTTCCGGTAATAGCACCATTCTCAACTTTGTAAATAGCCGAGCCGGTGTATCGATTCCAGCCTTTTAATGATTTGCCATCAAAAAGATTTTGCCATTGCTGTGAATAGCTGCAAATTGTAATAAACAAGAAATATATTGTTAAATACTTTTTCATGACTGCAATTTATTTAATCTCTTCTACAACTGTTGCCTGGGATGACATGGCTTTCCATTCTCCATTCACCTTTCTCCATACATCATAAAACTTTGTTCTTTTTTCCTGGTATTTTCCTTTGGCAGTTTTATAAGTATGCGCAATAAATATGGTAATGGCTGTATTCTCAAATTGCTTTACGATAAATGGCTCTTCAATTTTAAAGGAGTCAATAAAAATACTGTCGCTGCGCATAGCACTGATGTTTTTATATACACCAACCAGTTCATTTTGTTTGTTAGATGTGTCTTCAGCTGAAATACTGATAAAATCGTTATCAAGAAATTTGGCAATAGAGGCAGTGTCTAATGCAAATTCATATTCCAGCCATTTGTTTTCTAAGGTTAATAATTCTTCTTTTGCTTTATCGGTAGATGAAATAGGTTGATTATTTGTTTTATTAGTTGAGTTTTCCTTGCAGGAAGCAATAAGAAGCAGCAATAAAAAACCAGTTAAAGAAAGTTTCATCCTTTAAGTTAACTTTTTTGTGAATATAATTGTCAGTTACAGGATTTAAAATATTGTATCAGTTTCAAAATTTGCCCGATTTCACGCCAGGACGCAAAGAAAATACAGGCGCAAAAATAAAAACTGGCGCCTTTGCTCCTTATTTTCTTTGCGTGAAAAATTCAAACTGATATACTGCCGGATTTAATATCCTAACTGTTTACTCACATCGTTGGGAAGTGTTGGCAAATTTCTTCTTTCTAAGAGAAAGCTCGTGAGTTGTGCAACCTCATTAAAAATATAATGCTTATCCATTGCTGCTTTTAAATACCCGGCGCCACTGCTGCCACCAGTGCCAATGCGGGTGCCAATCATTCGCTTTACCATATTCATGTGACGATAACGCCAGGTGCCCATTTGTACATCAATCTCCAGCAAAGTATTGAGTAGCTGCCACGGCAACTCAAGCATTGGATAACCACGGTAAGCCATTATGAATAACGCATTACGACAGGCCTTAGGCGAAAGCTGGCGAACATCACCGGCAGGACGATTTGCAAATACTTCGTCAAAATAGTTGAGATTATCTTTTTCAGCCTCTGCTAAACTATTTGTATAAACTTTCTTGTATTCATTCCATAAACTGTCTTCAAAAAAAGGCATTCGTTCTAACCAGCTATTCAACAACGTCAGGAGAGGAGTTTGTTTTTCCACTTCTTTAATAACATCAACATGATAGTTTCTTAAATGCGAAGTGTAATAATCCTGCCCATGACGTTGTTCATATTTTAAACCCAGCTTTGCTTCTAATACTTTAAACTGCCAGCTTTGAAAACCGGAAGCTGGACGAAGCATGTCACGGAAATCTAAAAAGTCCATCGGCGTCATCGTTTCCATAATATCTATTTGATGCACCAATACTTTTAATATGGTAACCACTCTTTGTAAACGATGAACAATGGTTTGCAGTTCGGGAGAATTATCATTAAGAGCAGGCTTATTCATAATCCCCGCAACTGAATCTACTTCAAACAAGATTTGTTTAAACCATAATTCATAAGCCTGGTGAATGATGATGAAAAGCATTTCATCATGTGCTTTTTGTTTTCCTTCTTTGTCGCTTTCGGGTAACTGGCTGCCTAAAATTTTATCTAACTGCAAATAATCAGCATAATACATGGATGTGTTCATAACAGGCAATCTTATTCGGCGAAGTTATCTTATCCTGTCTTAAAAAAGAAACCCCGTCCCCAACATGTTGGGGACGGGGTTGTGCAGTTTATGAAAATGCTTACTGAGTAACGACAATTTGTTTTCGCAATATGCCAAGCGATGTTTTCAGTTGTACAATGTATATGCCTGTTTGTAATTTACCGGCATCAAAACGTAAGGTGTATTCACCTGCATTCATCTTTTGCTGCAGTTAATTACTTGCTAATTTTCCATCGCTGCTATATATCTTCATAACAACATTATCATTCTTTTTTAAAATGATGTTTAATGCCGAATTATTTCTAACAGGATTGGGATAGATAGTGAAGTTGAATTCACTTTTGGCATTTTCTTCCAAACCAGTGGCAAGGTTTACAACAATCTGGCCTTTCATGCCGCTAGACAATACATGATTTTCACAAACATAGTAAATGTTGGTGCCAGCCATGCCTGCAGTAATTGTAAAAGTTATGGTAGTAGTTTGGCTCATAAATAAAGCGCCTGAGATAGCCGTTGTTCCATTTGCATCCCATGTTGCCTGGCTTACTTGTGTTGTTGGGTGATTAATGTTTGTATTGATATTTATCACATCACCCACATTAACAGTAATGTTGTTAGGCGAAAAAGAAAATCCCACTATATTAATATTAACAGTGGCTGCATGTGAATCCGGTAAGATGCTGCTAATAATTAGAAATGCCAGTAAAATTTTTTTCATTTTTTTTGTTTTGGTTAAGATTATGCCGGAGCAATAAGATGCAGGATAGCCGGTGGCTATTCTATCTTCAAGAGGAACTGATTGTAAATTATAACTGCAAATGCCGGTTTGAGAGAGTAATTAAAACTAACTTTTATTCACTAATTTTCCGAAAATTTAAACTAATGAAACGGTCTGCTCGTTTGCTGCTTTTATCTTCTGCTACAGCTTTAGTTTTTTCTTCGTGTAAACTAATGAACAAAGATGGAGACACCGGTAACAACCCCGCCGCTGCCTCAACAAATTTTCCTTCCTGGATAAGCCAGGCAAATATTTATGAGGTGAATGTAAGGCAATACACCCCGGAAGGTACTTTTAAAGCTTTTGAACCTAATCTCAAGCGGATAAGAGACATGGGATCAGATATTTTATGGTTTATGCCTATAACTCCCATCAGCAAAGTTGATAGAAAAGGTGTTTTAGGAAGTTACTATGCTGTAGCAGACTATAAGGCAGTTAATCCTGAATTTGGTACCATGGAAGATTGGAATAACCTGGTTAAGAAAGCTCATGAGTTGGGTTTTAAAGTGGTAATTGACTGGGTGCCCAATCACACTGGCGCCGATAATCACTGGTTAACAGCTCATCCTGATTTTTTTAATAAAGACAGCAGTGGTAAAGCTGCAGTAGCTTTTGACTGGAGTGATACCCGTGACCTGAATTACTGGAACCCTGCCATGCAGGACAGTATGATTGATGCCATGAAATTTTGGTTACCATCGGGTATTGATGGTTTTCGATGCGATGTGGCTCCCGAAGTTCCCCGTTTCTTTTGGGAAAGAGCTATTAAAGAACTAAGGCAATCAAAACCTGATCTTTTCTTTTTAGGCGAAGGAGATAAAGGCTGGTTACACGATGCTGGCTTCAATGCTACTTATCCATGGGATATGTTTGCTACAATGAAAAAAGTGGCGGCTGGTGAAAGAAATGCTTTGTCATTAGACAGTGTGTTAATGCGGCAGGATGAATCATTTCCTGTTGGAGCAATCAGAATGTATTTCACCAGCAATCATGATGAGAACAGTTGGAATAAAAGCGACTATGCTACATTCCCGGGAGAGAAGCATGCACCATTTGCAGTGTTTACACAAACTATGCGTAATAGTCTTCCTTTAATTTACAGCGGACAGGAAGAGCCGTTCCTTGATTCTATTTCCTTCTTTTATAAAGACACGATCACATTCGGAAAATATCAACGGGCACCATTTTATAAAACATTGCTGAGTTTGCGTCATAATAATTCCGCATTAGCTGTTGATGGATCCTTTAAAAAATTAAAGACTGGTGCGGATGATAAAGTGTATGCTTATGTAAGAGAAAAAGACGGTAACAAAGTCTTGGTGATATTAAATTTATCAGGCAGTGAGGCAGAAGCAAAAATTGATGATGCTTCATTAAAAGGGCAACCGCAAAATGTTTTCCTTGGTAAGCCGGAAAATGTTGATCCTTCTGTACCAATAAAATTAAATGCGTGGGGTTATTTGGTTTATAGTTATAAAAATAAATAAGCATGCAAAGTTTTAACCGCAGAGGTGCAGAGTAAACACCTCTGTACCTCTGCGGTTATTTATTTTGATTTATACTTATCAATCTGAATTTTTATTTATGTCCACTCTTTCTTTAACAAAAAACCGCATCCAGTCCATTGATGTATTACGTGGACTGGTGATGGTGATCATGGCTTTGGATCATGTTCGTGATTTTCTTTACAAAGCTGATTTAGCTAAAGCTGCCGATGCGGCGATGGATCCTACTAACATGCAAACAACCTTTCCCATGTTATTCTTTACCCGGTGGATCACACATTTCTGTGCACCCATCTTTGTATTCCTGGCAGGAACATCTGTTTACTTAATGTGCCAGAAGAAAACAAAGAAAGAGTTGAGTGGTTTCCTTATCAAACGTGGCTTGTGGTTAATATTTGTTGAACTGGTGATTATAACTTTTGGCTGGACATTTAATCCATTCTATAACCTTTTCATCATGCAGGTTATTTGGGCAATAGGAGTGAGTATGGTTTTACTCGGCATATTGATTCATTTGCCTATACAGGCCATATTCATAATTGGGGTGATAATAGTAGCCGGTCATAATGTTATGGATATTCCTTCTGTGAGTGCGGGATTGAAAGGAACTTTCCTGAGTGATCTTGCTTACTTCTCTAACTTTTCTATCTACACAATATGGAAAGATCATGTTGCACTTATTGTTTATGCTTTTCTTCCATGGACAGGTGTAATGCTGCTGGGTTTTTGTTTTGGAATGCTTTATAAAAAAGATGTTGATCCATTATACAGGCGAAAGATGTTATTGAGAATAGGTTCAGCTGTTGTGTTGTTATTTATAGTATTGCGGTTTATTAATGTTTATGGTGATCCGCTTCCATGGTCATCTCAGCCGAGAGGATCAGTATATACTTTTTTATCATTCTTTAATCTCAATAAATATCCACCCTCATTATTGTATCTGTGTATGACGATTGGCCCGGGAATATTATTTCTTGCATTGATTGAAAAAATGCAAAACAAATTGACAAACATATTCAATGTTTATGGAAGGGTGCCGATGCTGTATTACGTTTTGCATTTTTATCTCATTCATTTAATTGTGGTGATTGTATTTTTTGCCCAGGGGTTCGGAACAAAAGACATCGTACCCGAAGGAGTTCCATTCTTCTTTAAACCAAACGGACTGGGTTTTGGATTATGGGGAGTGTATGCTGTTTGGGCAATTGTAGTAATAACATTGTATCCAATCTGTAAAAAATACAATCAATATAAAAGCACCCATACAAAATGGTGGCTTAGTTATTTGTAATATTGCTTATTAATGCCTGATATATGAAACCAGTAACAATTCTTACATGCTTGTTTTTTGTTTGCTCATTTGTAAAAGCACAGGACAGTACTTATGCTGAACGATTAGGTTTTCCCAAAGGAAAGAAAGTGGTGATCATGCATGTGGATGATGTGGGTATGAGTTACGAATCGAATATGGGAGCCATTGAAACAATGGAAAAAGGTTTGGCATCCTCCTGCAGTATCATGATGCCTTGTCCGTGGGTGGCGGGTTTCTTTCACTATTTAAAAGATCATCCTAATACAGATGCAGGTTTGCATCTCACCTTAACTGCTGAATGGAAAGATTATCGCTGGGGTCCAATTAGTGGCAAGCCATCAGTCCCCGGATTAATAGATAATGAAGGTGTGTTGTGGCCCGATGTTCCGGATGTATTGAAACATTCCAATGCGAAAGAAGCGGATATTGAAATAAGAGCACAGATAGAGAAATCATTGCAAATGGGTTTTCGTCCCACACATTTCGATTCACATATGGGAACATTATTTGCAACTCCTGAAATGAGGCATGTATATATACAGGCTGGGATTGATTACAAAATTCCTGTAATGTTTCCCTGTGGACATAACGCCATTGCCGGTGCAACTACCAATGGTATGGGCATCACACAGGCACAAACAGATTCCATTGGAAAATTGTTATGGAATAGTGGCTTACCGGTAATTGATGATCTCATCAGTGATAGTTATACGCCTGGTTTACCTGCAGGAGTAGCAGCAACAAAAGAAAATTTACTCAAATACAAAACACAGTTTTATATTGATGAGTTTAAGAAAATGAAGCCGGGAATAACTTATGTAATAACCCATGCTTCAAAACTGACTGAAGTATTTCTGTATATATCTGATTCAGGCCCGATAAGAGATGGTGATTATATGGCTTTAATGGGTAAAGAATTAAAAGCTTATATGGAAAAGGAAGGGATAGTTATTACTACAATGAGGGAGTTGATGGAGAGAAGACAGAAAGTGAAGTAATGAATTTATTTGTAAACATCTTTTCTGTTGCCAATTTTTAAAATTTCTATAATAAGTATTGATTGTTCCACAGTATAGATAACACGATAGTCACCTATTCGGGTTCTATAAAGATTCTTAAAACCTTTCAACTTTTTATAACCGGATGGGAAAGGGGTATCAGCTAATGAAACAATATGGTTCCTGATGGACAGGATGTAGTGTACCGGCAATTGGGCCAATTCTTTTTCAGCCGATTTTTTTATTCTTAGCTGGTACTTTGCCATTGGCTTTTTTTGATTTGAGGATTTTAGCTACTGCTTTTTCAAAATCAACAGAAGGTTCTTCTGCTCTTGAAGCAGCCTCAAGACCATCTAAAAAATCCTCTACTTCTTCCTGGTAATTTTTCAGGCTGATTACAATGGCCGTTTTTTTGCCTCTCCCATCAGTGATATAATTAATTCCTTTCATAAAAAGGGTTTATCAAATTTAATAAAAATTGGCCACATGCTATTTCAACATTCCTTTAATCTCCTGCAATTTCAGTAAAGCTTCCACCGGAGTAAGACGGTTGATATCTGTATTGTTCAGTATCTTTCTTATTTCATCAAATGTTTCGCTGTGTGCATCAAAAATGGACAACTGCATTTTAGCGGATGAAATGTTTTTTAATGTTTCTTCCGGACTTCCGGACTTTCCGTCTTTCTGACCTTCCCTGCTTTCTTCTAATTGTTTTAAAATTTCATTGGCTCTGTTAATCAATGAAGGAGGCATGCCGGCCATCTTGGCTACATGAATACCAAAACTATGCGTACTGCCACCGGGAGCCAATTTACGCAGGAAGATAATTTTGTTGCCAACTTCTTTATTAGTGATATGATAGTTTTTGATGCGGGGCAATTTATTTTCCAACTCATTCAGCTCGTGATAGTGTGTGGCGAATAAAGTTTTGGGAGCAGCAGGAGAATTGTGTAAAAACTCAGCAATACTCCAGGCAATAGAAATACCATCGTAGGTAGATGTTCCTCTTCCGATCTCATCCAGTATTATCAAGCTTCTTTGGGAAATATTATTGATGATGCTGGCACTTTCGTTCATCTCCACCATAAAAGTTGATTCACCACCACTCAGGTTATCACTGGCGCCAACTCTTGTAAATATTTTATCTGTCAACGGAACTTTAGCATGATCTGCAGGAACAAAACTTCCCATATGTGCCATCAGCGTTATCAATGCTGTTTGACGAAGCAAGGCACTTTTACCACTCATATTAGGACCGGTAAGAATAATGATCTGCTGTGCGGATGGATCTAATAAAATATCATTGGCAATGTAAGGTTCGCCAACAGGCAGGTTTCTTTCAATAACCGGATGGCGACTTTCTTTTACATCAAACTCCAAACCTTCATGCAACTGAGGTTTCTTGTAATTATAGTGCAAAGCATTATTTGCAAAACAAATTACACAATCAAGTATGGCGAGTATATTACCATTGGTTTGAATAGGAGAGATGTAATCCTGCAGCTCAACCAGCAGTTTTTCATATAACTCAGCTTCTATCTGCTGAATTTTATCTTCGGCTCCTGTTATCTTTTCTTCGTAATGTTTTAATTCAGGAGTAATATATCGTTCAGCATTGGCCAAAGTTTGCTTACGCATCCATTCTGCCGGTACTTTATTCTTATGTGTATTGGTTACTTCTAAATAATATCCAAATACATTGTTGAAGCCAATTTTTAAAGATGGTATGCCAGTTGCTTCACTTTCTTTTTGCTGCAACTGAACTAAATATTCTTTCCCTCCATGTGCAATGCGGCGTAGATCATCCAGTTCACTGCTGATGCCTTCTTTAATAACATCGCCTTTATTTAGGGCAGCAGGAGGATTATCGATGATGGTGTTTTGTATTTTTTCTAAGATATAGTGGCAAGGATTCAAAGCGTCACTTAATCTTTTTAGATAATCGTTCGCCGCAGATTCGCAGATTTTTTTGATTTCATCTACTTGCTGTAATCCTTTACTTAGCTGTAGCACTTCTCTTGGATTAATCTTTCTCAATGGTAAGCGGCTTACCAATCTTTCCACATCACCGCATTGTTTGATGTGATGAGAAACTTTATTTCGCAGATCAACATCTTTAATAAAGTATTCTACCAAATCAAGTCGCTCATTGATTTTACGAATATCTTTCAACGGTAATACAATCCATCTTCTCAGCAACCTTGCACCCATCGGGCTTACCGTGTTATTCAGTACTCCCAATAAAGTTTTCCCCTCATCGTTCCCGCCAATTCCTAATTCAAGATTGCGAATAGTGAAACGATCCATCCACAAATAATCATCTCTATCTATTCTTTGAATGGCAGTTATGTGCTGAAGATTGGGATGCTCAGTATCTTTTAAATAATGTAAAACTGCACCGGCTGCAATAATACCTGCATGTAAATCTTCAATACCAAAACCTTTTAAAGAATGTGTTTGAAAATGCTTGAGTAAGTTTTCTGTTGCATAAGCTTCATCAAACAGCCAACTTTCCAAAGTGTAAGTATAAAACTTGCCGCCAAAATTTTCTTTAAATAATTTTTGATAACTGCGCTGAAAAATAACTTCGGCTGGTTTTAATGTTTGCAGGAGTTTATCAATGTATTCAATATTTCCTTCTGCTGCAAAAAACTCCCCGGTTGAAATATCAAGGAAAGCAATCCCATTTTTCTCTTCACCAAAATGAATAGCTGCTAAAAAATTATTGCTGTTATGCTCCAGTAATTTTTCATTGGTAGCAACACCCGGTGTCACCATTTCAGTAACAC
Organism: Sphingobacteriales bacterium; assembly: GCA_016200915.1. Taxonomy (GTDB): domain Bacteria; phylum Bacteroidota; class Bacteroidia; order Chitinophagales; family Chitinophagaceae; genus AWTP1-9. The sequence continues at coordinate 28,317 of JACQDV010000026.1, read as the reverse complement.
CTCTTTTCACAATTCCCTTTACAGTTTTGGGATCTTCTAACTGATCGCAGATTGCCACACGATAACCGGCTTTCACTAATTTGTGTAAATAAGTATCTAATGCATGATGCGGAAACCCGGCAAGATCGGATGATGCAGCAGCTCCGTTATTTCTTTTGGTTAAAGTAATACCCAGCACCCGTGAAGCAATGATGGCATCTTCACCAAAGGTTTCATAAAAATCACCTACACGAAATAACAGTACTGCATCAGGGTACTTTTGTTTGATTGCCCGGTGCTGCTGCATTAATGGTGTATCTGCACTGCTTTTTGCCATGGGTGGCAAATATAAGAATAGAGCCAAATGCTTTAGCGTTTAAAGCAAAAAAGACAATAATCATTATTGTCTTTCTGTGTAAAATGTGAGCAATTATTTTAGTAATTAGCCAATGACATCCAGCTGCCGGCATTAAAGGTTTCAATACCATTGGCAGTTAATAAAACTTTAGCCTGGCCGCTGCGCATGCCAGATGCACATACTACTACTACTGGTTTCTTCCATTTCTTTATTTCACCAAGTTTAGTAGGCAGCAGGTGAAGCGGAATATTTTTTGAACCGGGAAAATGACCACTGCCAAATTCCTGCACGGTTCTTACATCAATTATTATGGCGCCGCTTTCAAGGGCATTGGTAATTTGTTCTTTCTTCTTTTTGCCGGTTAAAAAATCTAACAGACCCATATTGTTAAGTTACGAGTTATGTGTTACGGGTTACGAGTTTCAGGTTTAATGGTTTAAGGTTATTAACCACAAACCATAAACTACAAACCACAAACTTATTATGCATTGCTTTTCTTTGTTCCGCAGGTATTAATGCCGAATATGGTGTATAAAGGGCAAAAGCTAATTAAGCTGGTTAAGATAAATACTGCTCCTAATATCACTAATACTAAACCTAAAGTACCTGTAACGGTATTGGTGAAATACAAAGCGCCAAATACAACGGCTAATAAAATGCGGATGATTCTGTCGGCATTGCCCATGTTCTTTTTCATGTGTCAAGTTTTTTGGTTGTTTAAATGAGTTTTATCAACAGTGCAAGCAGCAACGCAATCACTATGCAAACACTGCACATTAAAATGAAACGGGTTGTTTTGGCAAGTTTCATTTTGGTTGATTGTAAAACAAAAATAGATTGAGCTTCCGGCCCTGAATGTGACAATAGTCACATGCATGAAAAATTTTGCTCAGGTGTTAGTGCAACACAGGTTTTATTGTAAAGAGTATAGTAGCAAAGCCGCTGTTTTCAACATGCTCCACACGGATATCATGTTTGCCTTCCAGTTCAACAATAGTTGAGTGATGGGCATCTTCATCATAAACATATTTGCTGGCGTCCCAAAAATCAATTACCAGTATTCCATCAATATATACTTTCACTAAATCATCGGCAGTGGCGCCGACTTCATATTTCCCTTTTGGCAAAACAATGGAACTGGTAGCAACAGTAGCAAATGAATCAGCTGGTAATGCTTTTCCAATTTCACCCCACCAGGTGTATTCCAGTTTGTTGGTTGTTTTGGTTAACACAGGAGTTTCATTTAATACTTGTTGAAACGCAGCGTAATCTTTGTTAGGGTTATGTTGTTCATCCCATTTATACCAGTTTACATTCCAGGTGAGTTTGGGATTAAATTCATTAAAAGAAAAAGTATAAGGCTGATTGGCTTTGATTGTTTCTCCCAGTTGTGTTGTAAATGTTTGGCCAATGTATTCCAGTTCAATCAATGTTTGTTCTTCACCAGTTTTAATTGCCGAAATAATTGATGGGAATTTTCCCGAGGTTGAAGAAACATCTTTTACGCCTTTGCTATTTTTGATTTTCCATTTTCCGGCTGGACCTAATATTTCAAACTCCATTTTATTGTTACTGTCCATCTTGCTCAACCAAATGATAGGATATTGAAAATTATACGGTCCCCATTCAGTGATGCGTATTTCTTTTTTGCCTTTTGGAAAACTGCTAAACCAGTGCTTTTTGATTTTTTCAGACTGAGAAAGATTATGTAAAAATGCTTTGGAAGGAATTACATCTATATCAGTTACTGTACTACTGTCTAAATGTGTTACGCTGGAATCAATTTTGAAACGAGATGATGAGTTTGTGAAGGTATTACTATTGATGTTTAAGGAACTAGTAAGAGTAAGATCAAATTCAGTTAAGTTATTATTGAAATCATTATATGCGATTTGGTAATTTCTGCTGCGGGTGTCTCTTTTCTGTGCATATACCCAATCAACTGGTTGTGTTTTTCTTGCCCATAATTTTATCGCCTCTTTATTTTCATAGAACTTGTTTTCATAGATAGTATTTTCCTGTCCATGCTCAATGGCAATACCAATGCGGTTCTTTTCAAATTCATTATTCCCAATATAAGTATTGTAGCTGTATCCGCCCCAAATACCATGGTCACATTCTTTTACAATATTCCGTTCTATATAATTCCTGCTAAAAGTTACTTCTATACCATTTGTTGGGGCATAAGAGAGATCATTTGCATAAATGATATTGTCATTACAACCACCTTCACCACTATCCATGGTAGTTTGCCCGGCCCATAAAAAGAATCCATCACCTCCATGCGTAACAGAGTTATAATTAAACTGGTTGTCGTTGCACTGCTCAAATACCAAAATGCCGGCACTATCCTGTCCACGCCAGTAAACGCCATGACTATAACCTCTCACATTAAAATCTAATTGATTGCTGAGAATATTATTCCTGCTGCTGCGGTATAAACCAATACCAATAGCAGAATTGAAAGAGAAATTATTATTGTAAATCCACGCATCATTACAATTGGTCATCATCAAACCACATTGTCCGTTGGTAATTTGATTATAACGGATGACTGATTTATTGCAATGGTCAAGATAAATACCAGCGCCATACCTGAGCCATTCATTGTTTTCATTATGATGATAGCTCATCCAGTCGCTTACATCCTCTCTTTCCCTGTTGCTATTAAGATGTTGGCGGTAGTTGTAACTGAAATCACAGTTCTCTATTGTTAAACCTTCAACCTGCTGAGCTATTATGGCTACTTTAAATCCTTTGGCAATAGCATTTTTAATCGTGATGTTCTTTCCGCTTTTTATAAAAATACCAACACCATAAAAATCATTGGGTAATTTTTTATCATTTGAACCAGCCAGTATGGCTCCATTAAAATCAATTGTTATATTATTTCCCTCTATTATTATGACTCCCGTGTTAAGGTCAGCCGGGGCATTTAGCTCATAGGTTCCTTTCTTTATGGTAACTGAAGTTGAAATATGCATGCCTCCGGTTAAGGGTATTTGGATGGGAGAGGCGAAGACATTAATCGCATTGAGCATGGCGACAAGCAGCAAATGTTTTCTCATGCCTAAAATTATCAAAAAAGCGGCCCTTTTAATCTCAGGATTGATAAGACGAGATTCCTAGAGCTTCTGCCCAGAATCTTATCTTTGGAAGCTGTTTGGGATAGGATAAACCTTTTGACAGCATTATCGGGGGATAATTTCCCGGCTTTTCCACTGAAAAAGACTCTTTTGTGTAAATATTTTCTCTTCAATTATTTTGTGGCTAAGCATTCAAGCCCTACCTTTGCCGTCCGAAAAATTAGAATATCATGGCCAGAGTATGTCAGGTTACGGGTAAAACGCCAAAGACTGGGAACAAGGTTTCTCACTCAAATATCAAGACCAAGCGTCGTTTTTTACCCAATTTGCAAACCAAGCGTTTCTTCTTAGCTGAAGAAGACAAATGGGTAACATTAAAGCTTTCAACCGAAGCTATCCGCACCATTAACAAAAATGGTTTATACAGCGTAGTGAAAGAACTGAGAGCGAAAGGAGAAAAAGTTTAATATCAAAATACCGCAATGGCTCAATGCCTTAATTGAGTAATTGAGGGATTTTCAAATTTTCAAATTAAATTAAAATGGCAAAGAAAGGTAACAGGGTTCAGGTTATTTTGGAGTGTACCGAGCACAAAACTTCTGGTCAGGCCGGAACAAGCCGCTACATCAGTACCAAAAACAAAAAAAATACCCCTGAGCGTATTGAACTGAAGAAGTACAACCCTATTTTAAAGAAATATACTGTACATAAAGAAATTAAATAATTAATTAGCTAATGTGCTAATGTGCTGATTGGCTAATGTTGTTCAAATTATCACATTATCTCATTATCATATTATCAAATTGATATATCATGGCAAAAGCAGCATCAAAAAACGCTAAAGTAAAAGACTTAAAAGCTTCGGCTGAAGCTAAAAACTGGACAAAAGTTATCCGTGCGGTACGCAGTCCAAAGTCTGGTGCATATACCTTTAAAGAGCAGATTGTGCACAAAGACAAAATCAAAGAATTTTTAGCACAAAAATAATTGTGAAAGTAATGATATTGTAAAGCTGTTCCGGAAAAAACTCCTGAACGGCTTTTTACGTTTTATAATCTTTTAATCCGAACAGTGAGATTTACAGCTAAAAGATTTCATTATCTAAAAAGTAACGATAGCATGCCGGTTGCCAATATAACAGTACGTCAGGCTTATGCCGCCGATGTTGATACCATTGTTTCATTGGGGCATAAGACATTTGTAGAGACCTACGGTGATAACAATAAAAAAGAAGCAGTAGCGGCATATGTTGACCAGATGTTCAATCATGAGCGGATTGAGAAAGAAGTCAACACCTTTGGCGAACGCTTCTTTATAGCTTATGTTGGAGAGTTACCAGTCGGGTTTACCAAATTAAGTGAGAACAGGGTGCCTAAAGGACTGAATGGCAAAAAGAAAATACAGGTAGAAAGAATATATGTGCTTAAGGAATACCAGGGCTTTAAGATAGGAACAGAACTGATTGAAAAAGTATTATTAGTAGCCAAAGAAGAAGAATATAAAATTGCGTGGCTGAGTGTATGGCAAAAGAATAATAAGGCTATTCAGTTTTATCAAAAAGCAGGGTTTGTGATTTATGATACCGATACTTTTCAGTTTGGAGAAGAAGTACATGATGATTTTTTAATGAAGAAGGAAATATGGTAATTAGCTAATGTGATAATTTGATAGTGTGATAATTTGATAATGTGAAAATGACTCAATTTCTCAATGACGCAAGGGGAAATAACGAATCCGCAACCACAAACAACAAACCATAAACAAACAAATGGGTTTATTTGATAAATTATTTGGAAAGAAAGAAAAAGAAAGCTTAGACCAGGGTTTACAAAAGACCAAGGAAGGATTCTTTTCTAAAATAACCAAAGCCATTGCCGGTAAAAGCACCGTTGATGAAGAAGTGCTGGATAACCTGGAAGAAGCATTGGTTGGTTCTGATGTGGGTATTGATACAACCATTAAAATTATTGAACGCATTGAAGCAAGAGTTGCGAAAGATAAATACATCGGCACCAGCGAACTCAATCGTTTATTACAGGAAGAAATAGCTGCTATATTGGTGGATGCTCCTGACCAATCTTTAAAAAGCTTTACTGAGCCACTTCCACAAAAACCTTATGTAATTATGGTGGTGGGTGTAAATGGCGTAGGCAAAACAACTACTATCGGTAAGCTGGCTTATAATTTTAAGAAGGCAGGTAAATCTGTTTTGTTAGGTGCTGCTGATACGTTTCGTGCAGCAGCAGTTGACCAGTTAACTATCTGGAGTGACAGAGCAGGAGTACCCATCGTTAAAAAAGAAATGGGCAGTGATCCTGCTGCTGTTGCTTTTGATACCGTTAACAGTGGCGTTGCCAAAGGTGCAGATGTAATTATTATTGATACTGCCGGCCGTCTTCATACCAAAACTCATTTAATGGATGAGTTAACCAAAATTAAAAGAGTTATTCAAAAAGTTATTCCTGATGCACCGCATGAAGTAATGCTGGTATTAGATGGCTCTACCGGGCAAAATGCATTGGAACAAGCCAAACATTTTACTGCCGCTACTGAAGTAAATGCATTAGCAATAACTAAACTGGATGGTACAGCCAAAGGTGGCGTGGTATTAGCCATTGCCAACCAGTTTAAAATACCTGTTAAGTTTATTGGTGTTGGTGAAAAAATGGAAGATCTGCTTGTTTTCGATAAACATCAATTTGTTGATAGTTTGTTCAGTTTAGAAAAGTCATAAGACAATTTCTTTCCAATATTTCTACTTTTGTAAAGTAAGCCATCTTAGCTCAGTTGGTAGAGCGGTTCATTCGTAATGAACAGGTCGTCAGTTCGAGCCTGATAGATGGCTCAGTAAATCAGCAAAACATCTCTTATTAATTCAGACAGGTCGTCCCGCCCAGGGCGGGATAGATAGCTCAATTTTTATCATGACACCAGAAAGAAAAGAACGTTTACTCTCTGTACTTAACAAAAGACAAAACGATATTACCGTTGTTTTAGAAAATGTTTTTGATCCGCATAATATTTCGGCAGTTATGCGTACTTGTGATGCTGTGGGGATACAGGACATTTTTATTCTGAATACTAAAATTCCACGTCATAAAAAATGGGGAGCTAAAAGTTCATCCAGTGCAGCCAAGTGGTTAACTATTCATCAATATACCGATGCAGCAGAATGTTTTACTGAACTGAGAAAACGTTATTCAAAAATAGTAACCACTCATTTAAGCAGTGATGCAGTAAGTCTGCATGCTATTAATTTTTCTGAAAGCATTGCGCTGATATTTGGCAATGAACATTCAGGTGTTAGTGATGAAATAAGAGCGATGGCAGATGGAAATTTCATTATTCCTCAAACAGGCATCATTAAGTCACTTAATATTTCCGTTGCCTGCGCCGTTACTGTTTATGAGGCAATGAGGCAAAAAGAATTAGCTGGTCATTATGCTCAAAGAAAACTGCCTGAACAAATATTTAATCAGTTACATACTGAGTGGGGTTTTAAAGAAGAAGACATGGAGTAAACTTATCAGGTGCTTTTACGTTTTATTTGCCCGTAGCATACCGTAATTTGGCATTTTATTGGCAACATTATCCGTAAATATTCTAAACTTTGATCGATGAAAACAAAAAATTTCTTCCTTACTGTATTTGTTTTCTTGCTGGCATTTCATTCCAATGCACAAACTATCAAGAGATGGAAGTATGCCGATCTGGAGCAATATATTAATCAGTCAAAAAATCCTTTGGTTATAAATTTCTGGGCTACTTTTTGTAAACCTTGCGTGGAAGAAATTCCTTACTTTCAGAAAACAATAAAAAAATACGAAGGGAAAAAAGTAAAACTGCTTTTAGTAAGTCTTGATTTTCCTGAATATTATCCTGAAAAGATTGAAGCATTTGCAAAGAAGAATGGCTTTACTGCAGAAATTGTTTGGATAGATGAAGAAGACCCGGGCCAGTTTTGTCCAAAGATTGATAAAAACTGGAGTGGAGTAATGCCAGCCACCCTCTTTCTTAACAAGAAAAAGAATTACCGCAGTTTTCATGCACAGCAATTAACAGAGAAAGAATTAACAGCCGAACTGGAAAATCTCACGAAGTGAATATTTAATATTAGTTTTTTCTTTTAATGCCACAGCCCAATTGAGGATAAGTAGTAACAGATACTTCTTTACCGCTAAGCATTTCGTTCATCGCATTTTTTAAATATTCTGTTTGTCCGTTATTAGGATCACGGGGACGATCATTAATAGCACCGTGATAAACTAATTTTCCATCTTTATTAAAGAGAAAACTTTCAGGTGTCATTGAAGCACCAAATGTATCAGCCATTTTAGAATCTTTATCAACAACATAATACCAGCTATAGCCCTGGTCTTTTGCATATGACTTCATTTCATCAAATGAATCATTATCATCCCGCTGCCCTTCGTTGGAGTTGAGCAGTATCACACCAATATTATTTTTTAAAGCAAATGCTGCAACTTCTTTTGTCTTTTGCTGATGTTTAATTACAAAAGGACAGGTGTTACAACTAAACATTACCAGTAAGCCATTTTGTTTCATCGCTTCTTTAAACGATACTTCTTTTCCGGAAACATCTTTCATTTTAAGTTCAGGACTTGGGAGTGGGCTTCCGATTTTTAAAGAAGTATTTGATGCTTTAAAAGAAATAAGTGTTGTAGCCAGCAACAGAACAACAGCAAGGAAAATATGTTTCATAGCCTGATGATTTAGTTCCTTAAAGTTACGATGGAAATAAAGGGAAAAACAAACCGCTTACTCAGCTTTTTGGCCTTTCATCAGCAATCGCTTTTATCGATTTAATGCTAACATTTAGTTCAAAACCGATTAACAATGACATGGAATTAATAAAAACCAGTATCATTAATACAATTACGGTTCCAATGGAACCATACAGTGCATTGTATCTACCATAATTATTAACAAAATATGCGAAGCCTAATGTTGCCAGTACACTCATTATTGTACCTAATATAGAACCAGGTGAAAGCAACTTCCATCTTTTTTGAGTAGCAGGAGCATATTTGTAAATAGAACCGTAGATATAAAAAATAAGCCCGATAATAAAAACCCAGCGAATGTTCTTGATAAAAGTCCTCACTTCAAGACTTTGAATTCCTAATAATTTTAAAACGGCACCCTGTGCAATCAATAAAAGCAAACAGGCAAGTACCAAACTTAATATTAATGAAGTGAGTTTGATTGCTGTCCATCTTGTTTGCAGCCCTTTTCTTTTTTCAAAACCAATATAGTTTTTGTTGAAGGAACGCATCAATCCCATCATAGCATTGGAGGCGAAGAATAAAGAAAGCACAATACCAAACGACAGCAAACCAATTCTCGACTGATCAATGAAACCATCTACAAACTTGATAATATTTTGATTATAGACTTTAGCCGGAATAACATCAACTATTAAAGAATGTAATTGTTCCTTGATACTTTTTTTAGGAATAAACGGCAGATGAGGAATTAATGTAAAAAGAAATAAGCAGGTAGGAGGAATGGCCATAATGAAGTTGTATGAGATAGCTGCCGCTCTTTCATTTAATCCTACTTGTCTTACCTGCCGGAAAAAGAATTTTATCACATCATACAACGGTACACCTTCAAATCCTGGCAAATGGATTCGCTTACTCAGCCTTATAAAAAAAGCAGTTACAGGAAATGTGACGATTATTCTTTCTAATTTGGTCATTAATGAATATTGAGTGAATCTAATTTCTGCTGGTATCTTTTAGCCAACTTTAAATGCTCTTCATATGTCTCAGCAAAATCATGATAACCTGGCTTGTCGGCACTGGCAACAAAATACAAATATTTAGTTTGAGCAGGTTGTAAACAGGCATCAATTGTTTTTACTGATGGAGTGCAAATTGGCCCCGGGGGCAGGCCTGCATATTTATAAGTGTTGTAAGGAGAATCGAACAATAAATATTTTTCGTAAATACGTTTTAAAGCAAAATTTTTCAATGCAAATTTTACAGTGGGATCAGCCCCGAGTTTCATTCCTTTGCTCATACGGTTTAAATAAACACTTGCTATGAGTGGCTTGTCAGATTCCTGAACTGTTTCTTCTTCTACAATGGAAGCAAGTGTGTAAACCTGCACCGGAGTAAGATGTAATGAATCAGCATCAGCTTTTCTTTTGTCATTCCAGAATTTGTTATGCTCATCATACAGCCTCGTAAATAGTTTGGAGAAATTAGTATTCCAGTTATAGATGTAGGTATTTGGAATAATAGCAGAAACTACCGTGTTACTGTCGAGGTTATATTTCTTCAGAGAATCATTGCTGTTAAAGAAATTAATGATAGATGCAGAGTCGCATTCAAATCTTTTCCCTATAAAACCGGCTATATCTTCCTTTGTTCTGATCTTATTAATGATCAATCTTACCGGTGATTGTTTTCCATTGCGCAGCATTCTCACCAAATTAAATGCACTCATTCCATCGGGAATTTCATAACGACCGGGCTTTACAGCATTTTTATAGTTGAGCCAGCTACTCAGCCAGTCAAATATTAAAGTAGAAGAGATAATATGTTGCTCTTTTAAAGTTGAACTTACTTCATTGTATTTGCTGCCGGTTTTAATATAGAAATATTTATCTGCGGGTGCAGAAGTTACCGGTCCAAAAACTTTTAAGGCAACGATCAGGATGATGGCGGCTAAAATAAATGCTGAATATCGTAATATCTTTTTTGCTTTCATGGCAGCGGGGATGATTAAAATAAAAGCTCCGTGATGTTAGTACATTTTACGGAGCTTTTAAAATAATGTTGGTGTATTATAAAGTGCTTAACAGTTTTTCGTTTCTTCCAATATACGCATCATCTTTTGATGCTTTGGCAAGCTCCAGCGATTTTTGGGCCGCTACTTTTGCTTCGGCTTTTTTACCCATTTTCACTAAGCAGTTTGCTTTTTCATAATATATCCAGTAACCAGTTGGAGTTTGCTCTATCGCTTTATCAAACCATACTAATGCCTGGTTCAGATCTTTGTTATTGTTTGCATAGTAAGAAGCAGCATTGAAATAAGGACGGTCATCACTTTTAAGGAGTTTATCAATTTGCGCCATAATCTTACTGTCAACTTCTGTGCTGATGGTGGTGCTTACCGCAGTAGTTCCCCACATCAACTGCAGATCACAACTGGTAGAAGTGATGTTGCCAAATTGAATGGTAAAGTTTTCAATTGACATACCTAATGCAACAGGTTTTGCTTTTGCTCTTACCACATCATTTTCCTGTTTGTAATTGTTTGGATTGGTAACATCTGTTTGAGATGTAATAATTAATGTCCATTCATCTTTGCCAGGTATAGCAAGTAAACCATATTTACCGGCTTTTACATCCACACCGCCAATCTTTACATCATCACTAAAAGTTAAAGTGGTAGCACCATTTGCACCGGTACGCCATACTTTTCCAACAGGAGCCAGTTCGGAATTTTCATCAAAATATTTTCTTCCTTTAATTGAAGGACGGGAATATGACAACTCAATATTGCCGATACCAAAATCCTGTTTGAGGTTTTGTGTGGGAGAGGCAGCAGGCGTTTTGAGTTGCTGAGCATTTGAATTAATAAATAAGATAGCAGCAAGCACTGAAAATAAGAATAACCTTTTCATGATAGCAATTTTTGTGAACCGCAAAGATAGGAGGAGATGTTAATATAGAGCGGCAGGGTGGAAAGATAATAGTGTATCAGTTTCAAAATTTGACAGGTGTATTGTCTGATTTCACGCCAGGCCGCAAAGAAAATAAGCCGCAAAAAAATCCTGGCGTCTTTGCTCCTTATATTTCTTTGCGTGAAAAATTCAAACTGATGCACTACGAAAAGATGGATGATTGGGTGTTGTTAAAACACTACTACCACTTTTCCTTTTTTATTACGGTTTTTTGATTTCCATTTCGGCCCATCCTTTACAAGCCTGATTGCTTCTGCATCTACTTGTTTGCCGTAAGATTTATCAATATTGATATTTTGAGGAACCCCGTTTTTATCAATCGTAAAACTGAGTTCCACTGTTCCGTGCTGTGAGTTTATTTTAATGCCATTAGGAAGCTCCAGGTTATTAGCCATATAGGTTGCATAATTGCCCCAGCCATCTTCCGGCTCAGCCAGTTTGGATGTATCTTTTAGCAAATCCCGAAGCGATTTAACCCTGTCCACACGATTGGATTTAATGACAATGTCTGCTTCAGGCTGACTATTTTCCGAGAGAACCAGTTTATTATTAGCCAGCAACCCACTTTTTAATACTCCGGTTTGATTGCTGTACCCAATTGATTTTGCTTCCACCGGTAAAATGGTATCAAGTGAAATGAAATTGAAATAGCCTTTGGCATCAGCATAAGTGCCGATTTTAAAACTGTCGTTTAAAATAGAAATTTTGGTAAACGGAAGAGGTTCATTATTGGCATTGACAACCCGGCCTTTAAAAATATTTTGATTTAAGTTTTCAGCGAGTCCCTGGTTGTTTTTGTTCTGGGTTTTAAATCTTGTATCAATTCTTGCAGTAGCGGGTGCTGCAACAACTCCTTGCAAATTGGTTGATGCTTTTGCTTTTTTATCCTGGGAAAACTTGTAATTAGCACTAACCTGTGTTTCTTTATCAAGAATCACCGTTTTTGCTTCTTCAGCTTTCTTAGGAACAACAACTTCTTCATCTTTTGCTAAAGCTTTATCATCGGCTTTTTCTTTTGCAGGAACTTTATTTATAGCAACAACATTGCTATCGAAAGTTTTAGTTGTAGCTTCTTTTTCTTTAAAGGTTACCGGTGGTTTTGTTTCTGTTGTTGCTATTTCGCTGCTACTTTTGTTAGGCTGAATAATAGAGTCGGCAGATTGGGTTGCTTCTTTTTTAGTTTCCTGTTTGGCAACTACACTTTGTATTTCTCCCGGCTTATTAGTGAAAATATATTTGTAAATGATAGCAGCCGATCCTAACAAAATGAACAATGCTGCTGCAATACGATACCATTGTTTCCATCCGCCCTTTTTCATTTCCACCACTTTGCCGGATGTTTTTTGTGCTAAGGAATCTTTTAATCCTTCCAATACAATTTTATGATCATCTTGCACCAGGTCATATCCTTCAATAGCATCTGCCAGGAACTCATCGTCTAATGCAGCTCTTTCCAATGCATGCATTTCCTGCGGAGTCATTTTTCCCTGCAGGTAACGCTGAATATCATTGGCGTTGTAATTGATATGTTTGTTATCGGCGGACATTCAACAATTTCAAAATTTCTGATTTCAATATTTTAAAATTAATTATTCTCAATCATCCTGTTCACCACTCACTATTCACTATTCACCATTCACCAATTCCCTACCTCTCCTCACCATCTTTCTCCATGCAAAGTTTCAAATTTCTCCGGCCATTTTGTATAAAGCTCCGCACTTTATTCCAGTCGTACCCGGTAATATCGGCAATTTCATTATAGCATTTGTTTTGGAGATAGAACAGCTCAACACTTTGTTTTTGCTCGGCTGATAAAGTGTTTAAACAATGCTGGAGGCGGTTAAAAGTGGCTTCTTTTTCCATGATTCCATCATCCAGATGCAGCATTTCTCCCGATTGCATAACATCGGCGTTTAATTCTTTTGTTTTCAGGTTACGGGGTGTTCGCAACTGCATGAGGCAGTAGTTTTTAGTTACCGTATGCAGCCATCCTTTAAAATTATCCACTTCGTGTTTTTTAAGCTTGGGTACCAGTTCTTCAAAAATAGCCATTACGGCATCCCGGCTGGCTTCCTGTTCTTTAAAGTATTTGAGACACACACCATAAACAAGGTCCATATACCGCTGGTATAGCTGGGCCAGCACCTGCATATTGCCATCCTGCTTGTATAATGTTACAAGCTCTTTATCGCTCAATGGAGAGTCTGATATGTTCCTGATAAATGACAATAGCAGTGGCCGTTATTAAGTAGGCGGCAATATAAGGCAAAAAATTTTGTGTGCTGCTTTATGTAATTCGTTTGATGGCTACATCCATAAGTCATAAATCAACTTTAAAAATAATTTATGAACCCTGTAATGATCACTATCCCCGAGCCATGCCACGAAAACTGGAATAATATGACACCTGTTGAGCAGGGAAGATACTGCGACGTTTGTTCAAAAGAAGTAAAGGATTTTACTGCGATGAATGATGAACAGATGCAATCTTATTTAAATAAGACAACCGATAAAGTATGTGGTCACTTTAAAGCAAGCCAGATAAACCGGGAGCTCATAACTGCTCCAAGAGAAAATGGATTGTTCAAACATCTCTGGAAATTATTATTGCCCGGATTCTTTTTTGCTCACAAAGCATTTGCGCAAAAAACGTTGCCGCAGAATTTGCAGGGAAAAGATTCGGTGGTTGATTATACTCATAAACGCCTGGTGTTAGGGATGGTTGTGAAAGGAATTGGAATTATACCACAAGAAAAAGGTATAAAAATTATAACAGGTAAGGTGATTCAAAAAGGGTCTGGTGATGCAATTTCATGGGTTGATATAAGAATTGATGATAGTGTGTTTTGCAGAACTGATGTGGAAGGAAGATTTACACTTAAAATAGCTAAGGATAAATTAAATGGGACCATAAAAATTGGTGCTGTTGGATATGTAAGCCAGGAACTCAAAGTGAAGAAAATTATTGAAAAAGAAGGGCAGCAAATAGAAATACAATTGGAACTGGCTATGAGTGGCGGAATATCATTGGTTAACCCAGCGGTAAAAAAAACAAATCAGCAGGTGGTTAAAAAAGAAATGTCTGTCGTAAAAGAAAAATACACGGTTTTAAATGATAAAGTAAAAATCTATCCCAACCCTGTTGCTAATGGTAACACCTGTTCATTACAGTTTAATGAAGTAGATAAGGGTGAGTACACTGCTATTCTGACCAATATTGATGGAAGAGCAGTTCAGCAAACAACTTTTACTGTACCAGATAAAAACTATGTATTCCATCTTGACCTGAATAAAGAAGTATCAGCAGGAGCCTATCTTTTGCGAATAATGAATAAAGATGGTAAGTTGTTTTATAATGGAAAGATTGTTTTGGAATAGGCTGAACGCTGAATGCAAAACGCCAAATGCTGAATAAACTTAGTTAAATAAATGATTTAATCGCTTCTATTGTATTCAACCACAAACCACAAACAATAAACAATAAACAATAAACAATAAACTTATTTAAACCCAGGATGATATTTTTCCAGTGTGCGGCGTAAATATTCCCGGTCGAGATGAGTATATATTTCGGTAGTAGTAATGCTTTCATGCCCCAGCATTTCCTGTACGGCACGGAGGTCGGCACCGCCTTCTACCAAATGAGTGGCAAAAGAATGACGAAAGGTATGTGGTGAAATATTTTTTTTAATACCTGCTTTTAAAGTGAGTTCTTTTATCAGTAAAAAAATCATTACCCGAGAAAGCAACGTTCCCCGGCGATTAAGAAATAAAATGTCTTCATTGCCGGGTTTTATTTCCTGGTGATTGCGGATATTATCTTTGTAAATAGTAATGTGTTTTACTGCATCACTACCAATAGGAACCAATCTTTCTTTATCACCTTTACCAATCACTCTTATAAAACCAACATCTAAATACAAACAGGATATTCTCAGGTTCACCACTTCACTTACCCGTAGACCACAGCTATACATCGTTTCTAAAATCGCTTTGTTACGGCCGCCTTCTGGTTTGCTTAAGTCAATTTGAGATATGATGTTTTCAATCTCTTCATAACTCAATACATCCGGTAATGCTCTTTTCAGTTTGGGAACTTCCAGCAGGGAAGTGGGGTCTTTGGCAGTTATATTTTCAAGTAAACAATATTTATAAAATCCCCGTAAGCCGGAAATGATTCTTGCCTGTGAGGAAGCTGTCATTCCCAACTCAGCAATCCATTTTACAAAATGCTGAAGCTCTTTTAAACTTAATTCATCCGGTGCTTTTAATTGATTAGATGATTGAAGATAATCCGTAAGCTTGCCCACATCCCTTATGTAAGCCTCTACTGAGTTTTCAGAAAGAGATTTTTCCAACTGCAAATAGGCTTTATATCCTTTTTTATAAGCTTCCCACATAAATAAAGTTCAATTTACAAACCAATGGCGAATATGTAATCATTAACCATTATTTTCGCACCTCATTTTAGAAACCCATTAATTGATATGTCGTCGGCATTTGTAAAAGCATTCAACAAACAGGTTAAAAAATACCGTAATTCTTATCGCCGTTTTCTTACCCGTATCGAAAAGAAAACTACAAAAGGATTAGACAAAATAGTTGCCCCGATAGATAAAGAGGTATGGAAAGAAACTGATTGCCTGGCCTGTGCTAATTGCTGCAGAACGATGACGCCTACTTATACATTAGCAGATATTAAACGCATCTCTGCCCATTTGGGAATGACGGTTGATGAGTTTAAAAATAAATGGCTCTACAAAGAACGCAGCACCGGCGACTGGATGAATAAAAAAACTCCCTGCCAGTTTTTAGACCTTAAAACAAACATGTGCAATATTTATGAAGTTCGTCCTGCTGATTGTGCCGGGTTCCCTCATCATACCAAAAGACATTTTAAAGAATGGGTGCATGTGTATAAGCAGAATGTAGAATATTGCCCGGCTACTTTTAAGTTGGTGGAGAAGATGAAAGCGAAGATTGACAATTTATAATTCTTTTTTCATAATCACCATTCCACGCAACTCTTCTTTCATCTGTTCGAAATCGAGGTGATAAGTGCCACATAATTCAAAGCCCATTTGTTGATAGAAGGCAATAGGTCCAGTACTCGTATCCATCGCTTTGAGCCAGATGAGTTGTTTATTATATTCTTTAGCGATGGAGAAACTTAATTCAACTAACTTTTTCCCGATTCCTTTTCCGGAAGCTGTTTTGGTAAGATAGATGCGCTCCAGTTCAATTGCATTCTTATCCGGTTCGGAATCTAATAATGAATCTATTTTTATTTTGAGAAAGCCAACTGCTTCATTATTTAAATAAGTAATAAAGAAGAGATTGTTGGTGTCAGCTAATTCACTGCTCAGCACTTCTTCAGTAAAGCATCGGTTTAAATACCATTTCCCGCCATCATACCAAAGATGTAGATAATGATCGCAATAAGCTTTAACTGCTACTTCGCTTAATAAAGCTGCATCAGCTTTTGTAATTGGTTTGATTTGGATGGTCGTCATTGAAGGTATTCTTTCAAAAAATCCTCAAGCATTATGGGTGTTATGCCTAAGTCTTCCTTTGTCTCAAGCAGGTTTTGATAAAGAGTAGTGTCTGTAGTTATTAAAATTTTATCAGTTGTTTGCAGACAAATTTTAACCAAATAAACATCTTTTACTGGAAGCCTGGCTTCAACTTCTTCAGCAATAACGGGTTCGTCGTAAACCCACCAGATTTTTTCGGAATTACTCAGGAAAAGATTTTTTATAAGTCTGACTACATTTCTTTGGTCGGGAGCCCATTTACCAGAAGCTTCATCCAACTGATAAAATTTATGAGCCAGTCTTGTGCCTGGTTTTAAAATGATTTTATCACAGATTTCATGTATGCGCAGGAAAAGCTTGACAGCCGCTTTATATTTATTTTCATCTGCCAGCCAGTCGTAGAACCATTCGTCAATTGTAAACTGCTTTTTGGTATCCATTAAATGCCGAGTAATGACTTAAGGTTTTGTAATTCCGTTTCCATAAAGGACATAAGGCCACCTTCAATCTGCCCTTTTTCATTTACATTTTGCGGGATGATTTTGGTCTCATTATTTTCCACTTTTGCCAAATAAAATTGCACATCATTTGTACTTAATTCTCCTTTTGCTATTTTATTGAGGACTGATGAAACAATATTTTCACTATGGGTGGTAAGAAAGATTTGCTTATTTTCTTTTTGAATGATTTCGGTAAAAACATCTACTAATTTATTTTGCGCTGATGGATGAAGATGAATTTCCGGCTCTTCAATAAAAGCAAGCGAGGTACTTCTTTTTAAAAGTTTAATCAGCATATAGATAGTTTGGTTTACACCAAAACCTTCATTAACCAAATCAATGGTAAACCCTTTCTTATTTTGAGTTCTTAAATAAAAAGAAGTACTGCCGGGTATAGCAACAAAACGGAATGTTTTGTCGAAAATTTGTTTGAAATAGTGGTCAATCAATGATTCGAATTTATCGCCCTCATCTCTAATTTGCATAGCGAAAAGTGACTCTTCACTTGCTTGTTCTGTTGAAAAGATTGGATTAAAAAACCCTCTTTTGACTGATATCAGTTCAATGTTTTTTATTTTTTCATAGGCTCTGTTAAACGCTTCGCAAAATATTCTGGCATCAAGAGTGTTGTCTTTGGGCTCAAATGTTAAACCATTCCATAACAATTTGGCTAATCCTAAATCTACATCTGTCCATGACACATTATTGAGCGGTAAGTCGAATTCTATTGATTTGCTTACATCAGACCAGTTAAAAGATATTTCCGCTGGAAATTCATCTGAAATGTACAACTCATAAAAAAAATTAACTGATGGTTTTTTTATGAGTTTACTTTGATGATACTCGGAAATATCCAAATGAATATACATGGTTATGCCACCGTCATCAGACTCTTGCTTGTGGACAACATTTTCAAAAGTTCCTAGATTTATAAACCCAAAATTGAATAAGCTATCAAGACGCTGATTGGGGTTAATAAAAAAATTTCTAAAAACATAAGGAGCATAGCAAACAGAAGATTTCCCTGATCCATTAGGACCGTAAAGTATATTCAACTTTTTTAAAGGGATACTTTGCTCCTTAATTGATCTAAAATTGGATATATCTATCTGCTTTATCATAAACCTGATTAAAGCATAAAGATAATAAAAGCTTTTTAAGCAGTTTCTTTATGAATCTCACTGGTAAAATGAAATTCAATATCGGGGTTATTATTTCTTTCTGTATTTAAAAACCATTCGCTTTGCGCCAGGTAAACAGGATGTCCATCTTTGTCATCCGCAGTATTACTTAATTTGAAACGCATGAAATCGTGTAATTTCTTTTCATCTTTACTGGTTAACCAGCAGGCTTTATAAAATGGCAAGGTATTAAACTGAACGGATGCTCCGTATTCATGCAGCAAACGATATTGAATTACTTCAAACTGCAGTTCACCCACACAGCCAATAATCTTCTTTGTGCCACCAAACTGGGTGAACAACTGTGCTACTCCTTCATCTGTCAACTGTAATAAACCTTTCTCTAATTGTTTGGTTTTCATCGGGTCTTTATTCACTACTTCTTTAAATATTTCAGGAGAGAAGGATGGAATACCAGTGAAGTAAAAGTCTTCACCTTCGGTTAATGTATCACCAATTTTAAAGTTACCAGTATCAAATAAACCCACCACATCGCCGGGATAAGCTTCTTCAATCACATCTTTCTGTCTTGCCATAAAGGAATATGGATTGCTGAAACGAATGTCCCTGTCTAATCGAACATGATGATAATATTTATTTCTCTCAAACTTGCCGGAGCAGATACGCATAAAAGCAATCCGGTCACGGTGTTTCGGGTCAAGGTTGGCATGTATTTTAAAAACGAATCCGCTCAGCTTATCTTCATTCACATCCAAATGACGGGTAGAAGTTTCACGGCTTTGCGGTAACGGTGCAATGCGTACGAATGTTTCCAGCAATTCTTTTACGCCAAAATTATTTACGGCACTGCCAAAGAAAACGGGAGCAACTTTTCCTTTCAAATAATCATTCACATTTAACTCGCCATGTACTGTATCCACTAATTCCACATCTTCTCTTAAAGTAGCGGCATCTGTTTCGCCAATTTTTTTATCTAAAATATCACTGCTTAAATCTGTAATCTGCACTACATCTTCATCAGCAGCTTTCGTGTTGGCAGTAAATAATACCAGGCTTTTGTTATGCAAATCATATACACCCTTAAATTCTTTACCACTGTTAATAGGCCATGTCATCGGGTGTAATGAAATCTTTAATTCTTTTTCTATCTCTTCTAACAGATCAAAACGGTTCTTACCATCACGATCCATTTTGTTGATGAACACGATTACTGGTGTATCTCTCATGCGGCACACTTCCATCAGTCTTCTTGTTTGGTCTTCCACACCATTTACACTATCCACTACAAGGATTACACTGTCAACAGCCGTTAAGGTTCGGTAAGTATCTTCAGCAAAATCTTTGTGACCGGGAGTATCCAGCAGGTTGATTAATGTTCCATCATATTCAAAAGTCATTACCGAAGTAGCCACACTAATACCTCTTTGTCTTTCAATCTCCATAAAGTCGGAGGTTGCATGCTTCTTTATCTTGTTACTCTTAACCGCACCGGCCACCTGTATGGCGCCACCAAACAACAACAACTTTTCTGTGAGTGTTGTTTTACCGGCATCCGGGTGACTGATGATGGCAAATGTTCTGCGCTTTTTTATTTCGTTTGTATATTTCATTTTGATGTCTGATGTATGACGTCGGAAGTCGGATGTCAGAAGTCAGAAGAATTTTTTCCGGCTTCATACCTCTGACTTCTTACTTCTGTCTTCCGGTTTAAAGTTCGCAAAGGTAAGTTTCGCCAGCCGATTTAAGAAAAGCCATTCATCCTTCTTTGTTTGGGCAACTGAGAAACGATAACTAAATTTGAATTATGAGAAGAAGCCTTGAAATTATTGCCACCAGTTTCCGCCTCATGTGGGAGGAATTGCGCAATAATAAACTCCGCACATTTTTATCCTTGCTGGGTATCATCATCGGTATCTTTTGTATTGTAGGTGTGCTGGCTACGGTGAGAAGTATGCAAAGCAGCGCCAATGAAAGTTTATCATCTTTGGGAAGCAATACCGTGTATGTGCAAAAATGGGAGTGGGGTGGAGGAAGTGATTATCCCTGGTGGAAATTCTGGCAAAGACCCCAGCCGAAGATTGAGGAGATGGAATTTATGAAGAAGAAGATTCAAAGCGCCGAATATGTGGCCTATGCTTTTCCTTCTCAGCAAACGGTGGAATATGAAAATAATGCACTCGATAATGTGCAGATAAACGGAATTACAGCAGAGTTTAATGAGATCAACACCTTTAATATTGCACAGGGACGATATTTAACGCAAAGCGAGTTTGATGCCGGCACAGCCAATTGCGTAATAGGTAATACTATAGCGGAAAATCTTTTTACAAGACCTGAAAATGCGATTGGGAAAGAAATAAGAGTAAAAGGAATGAAGATGACGGTGGTGGGTGTGATTGCCAAACAAGGGAAAGGATTTTTAGGTAGTGGCTGGAATTTTGATGAATCTGTATTGGTCCCTTACCTGCAAACGGCCCGGTTAATTGATCCCAAAAATATTTTCCAGGATAAGATCATTATAGTAAAAGGAAAAGAAGGAATTCAGGTTGAAGATCTGAAAATAGAAATGAAAGGGTTGATGAGGGCAGCCAGGAGATTAGGCCCAAAAGATGATGATACATTTGCATTGAATGATATTTCTTCTTCCTCCCAATTCATCAATAATATTTCTAACGGACTTTCCAATGGTGGGATAGCAATTACAGTATTGTCATTTGTGGTAGGCATATTTGGAGTGGCTAATATTATGTTTGTAACCGTGAAAGAAAGAACATCCATGATTGGTTTAAAGAAAGCGATAGGTGCCAAACGCAGAACCATCTTGCTGGAAATTTTATTGGAATCAGCTTTTCTTTGTATCGTTGGTGGGTTGATAGGTTTAGTACTGGTATTCCTGCTCACACTTTTATTGTCGGGAGCATTAGGGTTTAAAGTGTTTATATCAATCCCATTGTTTTTATTTGCCATTGGCTTGTGTATTTTCTTTGGAATATTAGCGGGAATTATTCCGGCTATTAATGCTTCGAGACTCGATCCTGTAGTAGCAATCAGATCAAAATAAATATTCAATTCTCAATGTTTAATGTTCGATGTTCAGTTAATTTGCATTCCGATTATTTATTGAAAATTGAAAATTGAGCATTTCCATTTTAGCCATAGAATCTTCCTGCGATGATACATCTGCATCGGTATGCACAGATGGGGTAATTGTATCCAACTACATCGCCAATCAATCCGTTCATGAAAAATATGGAGGTGTGGTGCCGGAGTTGGCTTCAAGGGCACACATGCAAAATATAGTTCCGGTAGTGGATGTAGCACTGTCATCTGCCAACTGTCAACTGTCATCTATCAGCGCTATTGCTTTTACTCAATCACCCGGCTTAATAGGTTCATTACTGGTAGGAGCACAATTTGCCAAATCGCTTGCATTGGCTTTAAACAAACCACTGATAGCTGTGCATCATATGCAGGCGCATGTATTAGCCAATTTGATTGCAGAAGAAAAACCAGGCTTCCCGTTCTTATGTTTAACGGTTAGTGGTGGGCATACACAAATTGTATTGGTTGAATCACCCGTTAAAATGAAAGTAATTGGAGAAACATTGGATGATGCTGCCGGTGAAGCATTTGATAAAACAGCCAAGTTACTTGGCTTGCCTTATCCCGGCGGACCATTGATAGATAAATATGCGCAATTGGGTGATCCCAATCGTTTCAAATTTGCCGAACCAAAAATTACAGGATTGGATTTTAGTTTCAGCGGATTTAAAACATCGTTCTTATACTTCTTAAAAAATGCAGGGAAGAGTTTAGTGTACAAAGAAGAATTTACTGCAACTGATGAAGAGCAGCAAAATTTCATTAAAGAAAATATGTATGATATCTGTGCCAGTCTTCAGCATAGTATAGTTGCTATATTGCTTAGTAAACTAAAGAAGGCAGCAAAGGATACCGGTATAAAAAATATTTGCCTCGCAGGTGGTGTTAGTGCTAATAGCGAATTGAGAATATCTTTGCAGCAAATAGGGGAGAAGCAGGGCTGGGAAACTTTTATTCCTGCGTTTCAGTATTGCACTGATAATGCAGCCATGATAGCCATAACAGGTTATTACAAATATCTCAATAATGATTTTGCTGATTTGAGTGTGGTGCCAGGTGCAAGAGCAGAGTGGTGAGTTTTAAGTTCTGAGTTCCTGGTTTGGAGTTTTTAGGGTTGGTTAAATAAATCTGGTTAAATCTTTGTCATCTATGGCGAAAAATTATTTTAAGTTCAAACAATTTACTGTTCAACAGGAGAAAGCTGCTTTAAAAGTAAGCACGGATAGTTGTTTATTCGGAGCATGGATTGCCAGTCAACTGCAAACCATAAACAACAAACCACAAACCATATTAGATATTGGAACTGGTACGGGTTTACTAATGCTGATGCTGGCACAAATATCATCTGCATTAATTGACGGAATAGAAATTGATAAACCTTCTTTTGAGCAGGCGCAGGAAAATATTGCGGCATCGCCATGGAAAGAAAGACTGAACTTGTTTAATGGTGATGTGAAGAATTTTTCTTTTGATAAGAAATATGATTTTATAATTTCCAATCCTCCTTTTTACGAAGGTAATCTGAAGTCTGTTCATCAGCATATAAATGTAGCGAAGCATGATGCCGGGTTAACATTGGAAGAACTAATTAATACGACAGATCAAAACTTAACAGCAGAAGGAAGTTTTGCGGTGCTGCTGCCTTATCACAGAACGGAGGAGTTTATATCTGTTGTGGAGAAAAAGAATTATTATTTAGCTGAACTTGTAAGGGTTAAACAATCTTTTAAACACAAATACTTTCGGTCTATTCTGTTATTCAGCCGGAAACAATGTGATAAGAAAGAATCATTAATTATTATCAGGGAAGCAGATGATGCTTATTCGCCAAAATTTATTTCTCTGTTAAAGGATTATTATCTCTTCTTATAATTCTTTTATCATCCACACATCGCAACCAAAATGTCCGCTGTTGCCAAGTGGCCCGTTTAAATAGCTAAAACCAAATTTCTCATACACACTAACTGCTTTCCTTAATTCAGGCATTGTTTCCAAGTAACAATGTGTATAACCATTTTCTTTGGCCCATTGAAGTGATTTATCAATCAGGTGCCTGCCTAAGCCGCTTCCTCTTGCTTCTTTTTTCAAATACATTTTTACTAATTCACAGTAGCCATCCGGTAAAGCATCTGTTGGAAAAATACCGGCGCCACCCACCAGCTCACCATTTAATTCTGCCACATAATAAACAGCATTGGAAATTGTAAATAATGAATACAGATCATCGGTAGTAGGATCGTAATAAACAGTACCTTGTTTGTTTGCACCAAATTCTGCCAGTGAATTACGAATGATCTGTGCAATTGCTTTATTGTCGGTTTGTTCCAGTTGCCGGATGATAATATTCTCCATTCAGCAAATGTAAAAAGAAAAGCCCCGATAGAAATCGGGGCCGCTTACCAAAACTAACTGCTTATGAGAAAATTGACTATTTAATTTGATAGCACAAATTTCTGCAGTAAAATGAAAAAAAAGAGTTAAGAACAGTTAGGGTATTGTTAATAAACTACTTGATCACTAATTTAAAAAAGATATATATACTCAGGAAAAATAGATACCTACACAAACGTTTGCAGCCCTGTTTTTTTTTTTTGATAAGGCTATAAATATTTCAAAACCGATGCTATCGCCTGATAGTTTTATTGATCCTGATAATTGAGGCTATGCCATTAAAAGAAGATAAATTTGCAATCCTAAAAGTAAGTTCATAGAAATGACCGAGCAATTAAAGCAACTGCAACTGGAAGGGGAACTATATCCTGATACAACGATGCGGACCTTATATGCAACTGATGCATCCGCTTACAGGGAAATGCCACTTGCAGTTGTCATTCCAAAATCAATAAATGATCTTAAGAAACTGATTGCCTTTGCCCGCCAGCATAAAACATCATTGATACCAAGAACAGCCGGTACTTCATTAGCCGGACAGGTGGTTGGCAATGGAATAATTGTGGATGTATCTAAATACTTCACCAAAATTCTTGAATTAAATAAAGAAGAGAAATGGGTGAAAGTACAGCCGGGTGTGATAAGAGATGAGTTGAATATGTTTTTAAAACCACATGGTTTATTCTTTGGCCCTGAAACTTCTACTGCTAACCGGGCTATGATTGGCGGAATGGTGGGCAATAACAGTTGCGGATCAAATTCTGTTGTCTATCGAAGTACGAGAGAACATTTGCTGGAAGTAAATGCTTTGCTGAGTGATGGATCAGAAACTACATTTAAAGCAATTAATATAGATGTGTTTCATCAAAAGTGTGAAGGGGATAGTTTAGAGGCAAATATATATAAATCGGTTCGCAGCATACTCAGCAGTTATGATAACCAGCTTGAGATCAAAAAAGAATTTCCAAAGCCTTCTATTGAAAGAAGAAATACCGGTTATGCTTTGGATGTGTTGTTAGAATCTGCTCCGTTCACTGCCGGAAAAGAAGATTTTAATTTTTGTAAACTGATTGCCGGTTCAGAAGGAACATTAGCTTTTATTACCGAGATAAAGTTGAAGGTAGTTCCGCTTCCACCTAAAGAAGCAGGATTGCTTTGTGTGCATTTTAATACGATTGATGAATCGTTAAGAGCAAATCTTATTGCCTTAAAATATCATCCTACTGCCAGTGAACTGATCGATCATTATATTCTGGAATGCACTAAGGATAATATTGAACAACGTAAGAACCGTTTTTTTGTACAGGGTGATCCCGGAGCGATATTAGTGGTTGAATATTCAAAGAATACAAGAGAAGAAGTGCTGGAAATAACCAAACAGGTAGAAACAGAAATGAGGGCTGCTGGTTTGGGTTATCATTTTCCGGTGTTGTTTGGCGATGACACTAAAAAGATTTGGGCATTACGTAAAGCAGGATTGGGATTGCTGGGTAATTTGCCCGGCGATGAAAAGGCTGTACCGGTGATTGAAGATACTGCGGTTGATGTAAATGATCTGCCTGCTTATATCCGAGACTTTAATGTGATATTGAAGAAATACAATCTTTATTCAGTGCATTATGCACATGCAGGTTCAGGAGAAATTCATTTGCGTCCAATCATCAATTTAAAAACAGAAGAGGGCAATCAATTATTCAGAAAAATTGCTGAAGAGATAGCAACATTAGTAAAAAAATATAATGGTTCATTAAGCGGAGAGCATGGTGATGGAAGATTAAGAGGTGAATTTATAAAGCAGATGGTAGGAGAGAAGAACTACAAATTATTGAAAGAAGTGAAGAAGGCATGGGATCCTGAAAATATTTTCAATCCTAATAAAATTGTTGATACTCCTTCCATGAATACGATGCTGCGCTATGTTCCCGGTCAGCATACACCTGAGTTTAAAACGATCTTCCGTTTTCATAAACAGGATATACTGCAACATGCCGAACAATGTAATGGAAGCGGTGATTGCCGTAAAACACATTTGAGTGGCGGTACCATGTGTCCATCATACATGGCAACAAAAAATGAAAAAGATACCACAAGAGCAAGGGCCAATATTCTCCGTGAGTTCTTAACTAATTCAGATAAAATAAATCGTTTTGATCATAAAGAGATTTATGAAGTGATGGATTTGTGCCTGAGTTGTAAAGGATGTAAATCAGAATGTCCATCCAATGTAGATATGGCAAAACTGAAAGCCGAGTTCATGCAACATTATTATGATGCTAATGGAATTCCTTTCCGTTCAAAGCTTATTGCTAATTTCAGTAAGTCGGCTAAATTGGGTGCTATTGTTCCTTCACTCTACAACTTTGCTGTAACTAATTCTGTAATTGGCGGACTTATTAAAAGTATTTCTGGGTTTGCATCCAAACGTTCTATGCCAACAATGTATAAAACTACTTTGAGAGCATGGTATGAGAGAAGAAAAAAGATGACAGATGACAGAGGACAGATGACAGATGATACTAAGACACCAACTCCCAACTGTCAACTGTCAACTGTCAACGGTCAACTATATTTATTCTGCGATGAGTTTACGAACTATAACGATACTGAGATTGGAATTAAAGCCATTCAGCTATTAGAGAAGTTAGGCTATGAAGTGATCATTCCTGAACATATCGAAAGCGGCCGTTCGTGGTTGAGTAAAGGATTGATTCGTGAAGCAAAGAAGATTGCCAATAAAAATATCGAACTGCTTCATTCCATTATTTCAGCAGAAACTCCATTGATTGGTATTGAGCCATCCGCCATTCTCACTTTCAGGGATGAGTATATTGATCTGGCTGACGACGCTTTATTAGAAAAAGCAAAAGCCTTATCTAAAAATGTATTGATGATTGATGAGTTTATCGCCAGGGAAATTGATAAAGGAAATATCAAGCAGCAGCAATTCACTTCTGCATCTAAACAAATTAAACTGCATGGTCATTGTCAGCAAAAAGCATTGGCATCAGCAGCGGCGTCTGTTAAAGTACTTTCTTTTCCGGTAAATTATAAAGTAGAAACCATTCCTTCCGGCTGCTGCGGTATGGCCGGATCGTTTGGATATGAGAAAGAGCATTATGATATTTCTATGAAGATAGGAGAGTTAGTATTGTTCCCTGCTGTTCGCAATGCATCCGAAGAAACAATCATTGCAGCACCGGGCACCAGTTGCCGTCACCAGGTTAAAGATGGTACAGGGAAAAAAGCCAAACACCCGGTTGAGATTTTATATGAAGCTTTGATATAGTGAATAGATACTTCCTTTTTTTAACTCCAACACTTGTATTCCCTGTTGTTTAGTGAGGTCAAAAAATTACCACTTTAGGGTATTGTTTGTTTACCGGATATGAGTAAATTACAATGAATTGATTACTTAATTAAACCGAACGTAAATGAAAAACATACTATTGGGTCTCTTTGTAATAACCATTTTTTGCTTTAGCAAATGCAAAAAAAATACTCCTCCTGAAACTTTACCAGCAGCCACCCAGGAAGGTAAAAACACAATGGGTTTTAAACTAAACGGAAAAGTTTGGGTTCCCTATTTCCCTTGTGGATTTGGACAAAACCCTTGTGGAGCCATACAACTAAATTATCATTTAAATAGTGTTCCAGCTTATTATTTAAACTTTCATCCCGCCCGAAAAATTAATGGCAACCTGTCTAGTTTAATAATAACTTCTATCCCTAATACAACCATTTCGACAATTGGAAACAAGTTTGATTCAGTGAATATAAGCTTTAATGATTATGCAACCGGTATAACTACATACAATAAATCATACAATCCAAAGGGTTCTTTTATTATTACTAGAGTGGATTTTACCAATCAGATTATTTCAGGAACACTCGACTGCACATTATACAATGGGACGGATAGTGTGATAATAACTGATGGCCGCTTCGATTGCAAGTTTTATACCTGTGTTTGCAATTAATTATTCCTAAACCAATAAATCAAAAAAATCATGAAAGCCTTTTTCGCATCAGCGCTTTTCCTGCTATCCTTTGGCCTGCAGGCGCAGTTAAGTTTTACCGATTCAGTAAACATCAGCCGGGAACGGTGGAGGGACAGTATGTTTCGTATGGATAAAAATCAAATCCCCACCGGGTTTTTAACGGAGTATTCCATGGGGCCATTTGAAATTACTAAACACGATGGATTAAATAATGATGATGACACCACAAAGAACTATGCTGATTTATTAATGCTGCATAATATTTTACAGGAAAGTAAAGTAAATGCCACAGCCGTACTAAACCCAACCGACAGCATTTATCAATGGGCTTATAACAGTTACACCAGCAACCAGAGTATCCCCTTTATTATTTTATCGAAGTAGGCATTTAAATACTCCAAAAAGAAAGCTAATAATATTAGCAAAATCAATAGCTTAGCTTTTTAAACCAGTTAAGTTATGTTCAAGGGTACTAACATTTTGGAGTTTGCCAAACAGTTTGATACAAAG
>JACQDV010000025.1 GCA_016200915.1 Sphingobacteriales bacterium | reverse complement strand
TAAATCTTGTCGAAATTTGTTTTGAGGTTGTGCATTGAAAAAATTTAAGCACTTTTTCTAAGCAAATACTGTACTGTATTGGCTTTTATGCATAACCTCTTTTTTCACATATTCACATTTTTCTAATCGCACAACGGGTAACTATTTATTTTTTTTCTACCCACGATATGTTCCTACGGAACATTAACTATCTGTTCAATTATAATTTCATTCCGACATCCATTTCCTATTCACCATTGACCATTCACCATTGACTAATACTCATCATTCAAAGCAAAAATCGGTTTCCTGTTTTGCCATTTCCCTTTTGTAAAATCAGGAATAGTTTGCAATGAACCACCTTCTGCAATTGATTTTTCACTCAAAGGAGTAATAGAATACCACGCCGCTAAATCATATACATCCATTGGAAATTCAACACCACGTTTGATGCATTCTATAAATGCATTATCAACAAACCAATCCATACCACCATGCCCCGCACCTTGCGCATTGATCTCGTATTTCTTCCACAGCGGATGATCATATTCTTTTAACCATTTTTCAGGATTGTCCCACTTATCATTGTGATCCATTCTTTTTTCCATGTAGATAAATCCTTTATCCAATCCACCACTGGAATAATCCTGCCATAATCCTTCTGTACCCTGCACTCTGAATCCTAAGTTATATGGACGTTGTAAAGATGTATCATGTGTAAGCAAAATAGTTTCACCATTGGCACATTGAAGATGCGTGGTAACAATATCACCCTGTTTAAATTTTACTTTTGCATTAGGATGATTAGCACCGCCTTTAGGATGCTCAACAATATATTTATGCAAGCCTCTTGATTTGGATGCAAAAGAAGAAAGTCTTGTTAAACGATTACCCCGGTTAATATCCATCATCATTGCAACAGGACCTAAACCATGAGTAGGGTAGAGCTCAGCATTTCTATTTACATAATGATTGGTTCTCCAATGTGCTTCACTAAAACCTTTGGCGCCAAATTCAACACCGCTGTTATAAGGAGTTACCCCATCATTAAATAACACACCACGCAGATCATGTTCGTATCCACCCTGTGCATGTATCAGTTCACCAAACATTCCCTGGCGAACCATATTTAATACAGCCATCACATCACGGCGATAACAAACATTCTCCATCATCATCACCGGTATCTTATATTTCTCCGATGCATTTACAATATCCCAGCAATCCTGCAATTTAATAGCTCCGCATACTTCCATACCCACAATCTTTCCGGCTTTAATGGCATCCAGCCCCTGTGATATATGCCATTCCCATGGTGAGGAAATCATTACGGCATCAATATCATCTCTCTTTAAAAGATTGCGATAATCATAGTCACCATTTTTATAAATAACCGGTTCTTTCTTTCCGTATTTTTTTACAAGGGTAAGGGCATCATTCATCATTCTTTCCTGCGGATCTGCCATGGCAACGATTTCTACATCATCTCTTTGCAACCATTCTTCCAAATGTGATTGGCCACGCATACCGACAGCGATCATTCCAATCCTTACTTTAGATTTTTTTTCGGCAGCAAATGCTTTGAGGTCATTGGGCATCAGTGCCAGCCCGGCACCGGCAATAGCGGTGTTCCTAATAAATGTGCGGCGGTGAATGTTGTTAAGCATATTCAAGCATGTCGTTTAGTAAAAAAATAAAGATAGGTGAAAAAATGCTTGCCGCTTTTTCCCTTAATTACCCAATCATTCTTTTCTTTTAACAAGGAAAAAGTAATCGCCTTCAATAGGCAGGTAACCATATTCGTAACAGAAGAAATAAGTTGCTCCTTTTTTGTTAGTGTAGGTATTGGTAAAGTAGATGAAGCTGAAACCTTTTTGATGCAATTTGCTTTTGCTTGCTTTGGCTGTTTCCGCACCGGCTGGAATAAGCTCTTGAATTATGCGCCGGTTCTTTCGCAAAATGTTATTTACATTTCTTACATACGTGGTGTTATCGCTGTTAAGTTTATTGTTGTAAGCGTTGCGGCACCAGTCGTCGCAGAATTTTTTATCAACACGGCCTTTAAAGGTTTTACCGCATTCGAGACAGGTTTTGTCGGTGGGTTTACTCATGACAAGGGCGGTTTGGTTTCAATAAAGTTAGGGATAATTATCCGTTTGCAAACGTTTACAAACGGGTAAATACGTTTATAAGTGCTTAAATACCGGCTACGGCTTTAAAAGCAATTCATCTTTGTACCGTAAATGCTGAGCAACAAACCGGCACTATTTCAAAAGATTAAAACAAAAAATCATGAACACATTACGTAACAAAGTACAATTGATTGGACATTTAGGCGCAGCACCAGAAGTGAAAAGTTTTGATGGTGATAAAAAGATGGCACGACTGAATATTGCTACTAACGAGTCTTATACTAATGCAAAAGGTGAAAAAGTAAAAGACACACAATGGCACAATGTGGTGCTTTGGGGCAAACAGGCTGAGTTTGCCGAAAAATATCTTTCCAAAGGAACTGAAGTATTGATCGAGGGCAAATTAGTAAATCGGAACTATACTGATAAAGACGGGGTAAAAAAGTATGTTACCGAAGTACAGGTAAACGATGTGATAGCGTTTGGAGGTAAAAGTTAGCGTTTACTTTTTAAATATTCCCTTTCCAGTAATGGGGAGGGAATATTTTGTCTTTATTTGCAAACTAATTAAGAAGGGATTTCATGCACTCAATAGATAAAGCTAAGACTATACTAAAACAATATTTTGGATATGATTCTTTCCGTCATAACCAGGAAGAGATTATACAAAATGTATTGGCAGGAAATGATGGATTGGTACTGATGCCAACCGGCGGCGGAAAAAGTGTTTGCTACCAGGTTCCGGCAATGTTGTTTGATGGAGTTACGATTGTAGTATCTCCATTAATTGCTTTGATGAAAGACCAGGTGGATGCACTAAGATTAAATGGAATAGAAGCTGCCTTTCTCAATTCAACACAAAGCAATACCGAACAGAATTTCATCATCAGCAAACTGCAATCGAATCAGCTCAAATTATTATATGTGGCGCCGGAACGTTTGCTGGGAGAGGGGTCAATGTTCATCAACACTCTTAAACGTTTTTCGGTTTCTTTATTTGCCATTGATGAAGCACATTGCATCAGCCAGTGGGGACATGATTTCCGGCCGGAGTATTTGCAGTTGGGTGAGTTGAAAAAACATTTTCCCAATATACCCGTCATTGCATTAACAGCAACCGCTGATAAGCTGACAGAAAAAGATATACTGGAGAAACTGCAACTGCATCAACCCAAAGTTTTTGAAAACAGTTTTAACCGGGAGAATATTTTTTATTTCATCAAACCCAAATACAATTATCATTTTGAACTGACACAGTATTTGCGTCAGCATAAAGAGGATTCAGGAATTATTTATTGCCTGAGCCGGGCAAGTACAGAAGCATTGGCAGCACAATTAGTGGAAGAAGGATTTTCAGCAGCCGCATATCATGCAGGATTAGAAAGAAATATAAGAGAAGAAACACAGAATAAATTTTTAAGAGATGAGGTTAAGATTATTGTGGCAACTATTGCATTTGGTATGGGGATTAATAAGAGCAATGTTCGTTTTGTTATACATGTTGATTTACCCAAAAACATTGAAGGTTATTACCAGGAAACCGGCCGGGCAGGAAGAGATGGTTTAAAAAGTGAAGCCATATTATTTTACAGTGCCGGCGATGTGATGAAGCTGAAACATTTTGCCCAGGTAGAAAACAATCCTGCACAAACAGAAATACTGCTGAAGAAGCTGAATCAAATGGCCAACTTTTGCGAAAGCAGTATATGTCGCAGAAAATATTTACTCAATTATTTTGGTGAGCAACACCCGGACTATTGTGGCAGTTGTGATACCTGTCTGAGTAATTATGAAAAATTTGATGCAACAGAACTGGCACAAAAAGCATTGAGTGCGGTGGCCAGGCTGAATGAAAGTTTCGGTATCAACTATGTGGTGGATATATTGCGTGGTTCCGCTTCAGAAAAAATTAAAGAGATACATAAGCAAATTAAAACCTATGGTTCGGGAAAAGATATTGGTAAAGAACAATGGGTGCGGTATATAAGAGATATGGTATCGCTGGGATATTTATCGCAGGCGGATGGACTTTACCCGGTGCTGAAATTAAATGATAAAAGCTGGCGGGTTTTAAAAGGTGAAGAAAAAGTGATGCTGGTGAAATCCATTACTTACAAAAAAGAAGCCGAGAAAACATTGGCTGAAGAAGCAGTACCGCATGAAGAAGAATTATTTCAACAACTAAAACAGTTGAGGTTACAGTTAGCCCTTGAAGAATCGGTACCGGCTTATGTTATTTTAAGTGATGCCAGTTTACTGGAACTGGCCAGTTATCTGCCGCAGAATGAAAATGAATTGCTCCAGGTTTCAGGATTTGGCTCCGTAAAGCTGGCAAAGTATGGAAAAGCCTTTTTAAAAGAGATTGGAGATTATTGTAAATCCCGGCAACTGTCCGGACGAATTCATTTACGCAAACCTAAACGGCTTCGGAAAGAATCTCCAGAAAAGCCGGCGATGGTTAAAGGTTCAACTGACCGTGTTACGCTGGAATTATTTTTGTCTGGTAAATCTGTTCAGGAAATTGCTGCTGAAAGAAAGCTGACGATTGGTACGGTTGAAAATCATTTAGCTGGTTTTGTAAATTCCGGTGAACTGAAGATCGAATCGCTGATTCCAAAATCAAAGATTGAGATTATAAAAAACAAGTATGAAGAATTAGGAGCTGAGTTGGGAATAAAACCAATTAAAGAAGCATTGGGTGATGATTATAGTTATGGTGAGATTCGGACTGTGGTTAATTATTACCGGTTCTGGGCTAATAATAATTCTTATAATTAATATTATGTTAACTAAAATGTACTAATTAAAATCAAAACCTACACTTCTGTTTGGATTATTAAAGGCATTTTAAATAAGCTTAACTCATCTGACGGCAACTTTTACTAGTTACCCAACAATCTTATTATTTTACCGTTATTATAATTGCAGAATTATAATAACAAATTTTTTATTAAAATTGCATTAACTTACTTACTATCTACAAACCTATATGGCTAAAAATACACTCCAAAAAGAAAGCAATTCTATCAGTTTAAACGTACAAGTTGCTTTATTTCAGGAAGATGGAATTTGGGTAGCATATTGCCCAGCTCTTGAAGTTTCTTCTTATGGAGATGACGAACATGATGCTAAAAATGCTTTTGAAGAAGCTATTGGCATTTTCCTTTCTGAAACAGAGAGAAAGGGCACTTTGGAAAAATATTTATTAAAATTAGGCTGGCAACTTCAACAAAAGCCTAAGCCAATGTACAACCAACCCCATCGTTCTTTACAACAAAATAGACGATTACTTAAAAAAAGTCCACGAATTTATAACGAAAGGATTGCTATCCCAGTAGCTTAAACTTATCATGGGATATAAACCAATACCAACTGCTAAATGGAAAAAATGGTTACGTTCTCTTGGTTTAGAATATAAAAGAACTGAAGGAAGCCATGAGGTATGGGATTATCCAGATGATTCATTGCTTAGGCCAGTTGTTTTCAGGGGTGCGAAAAAAGAAATTCCAGGATGTCATATACATACCAATTTACAGACTTTAGGTATTGACTACAAAACATTTCAAAAGCAAATGCAAAAAATTTAATTTCGTAAATTCTATCCAACCCTACTCAGCCTGCAGTTGCCTAGTAATAATGAATTGTATCAGTTCATCCAGTTCAATCCCTGCCCTGTTGCAGGCATCAGCAATATCTTCACGACTAACATTGGCGGCAAAGCTTTTTTCTTTTAATCGTTTCTTCACACCTTTTAATTCCATGCCTTCATATCGTTCTGGTCGCATTAAAGAATATGCATGAACCAATCCGGATAGTTCGTCAAATGCATACAGCATCTTATCCATTTTAGTTACCGGCTCTACCCCAAAATGCAATGGTCCATGGCTGGCAATAGCCCGGATGATTTCCGGATCAACATTACGGTTCTCCAATTCTTCAATTATTTTTTTGCAATGCTGATCTGGCCATTGGTCCCAATCGGCATCGTGTAACAGTCCGGCCATTTCCCAATGCCAGGCACCTGCTTCACTTAATCCTTCTTTTTCCAAAGCCCAGCATTTCATTAAATAAGCTACCTGCTTCATATGCAGTTGCAGCCTTTCATTCTTCACCCAATCATAAAAGATGGTATTAGCTTCTTCCCTTGTTAAAGCATTTCCTGCATTCGCCGGGTTCCCAAACTCAGTTCTTCCAAGTGATAAAATCATTGATTATAAATATTTAGTGAGCTCAATTTAATTAAAAATAGACAATCAGAATGATTGCCCATTTTTATATTCATTAATAAAGCTGAGTAATTACAATTTTGTGTTGCAGCTTTAGTTATTCATTATCTTAAACTCTACCCGCCTGTTAAGCTGGCGTCCTTCATCTGTATCATTGGTAGCAACAGGTACTGTTTCTCCATAACCTTTCCAGGTAACTCTTACCGGGTCTATTCCTTTGGATATAATATAGTCCACACAGGACTTAGCCCTGTGATCACTTAATTTAATATTGTATTCATCCGAACCTCTGCTATCCGTATGAGCTCCTAATTCAATTTCAAGTTTTGGATTTTCATTCAGCATTTTTACAACAAGATTTAGTTCGATAAATGATTCTGGCCGGAGATCCCATTTATCAAAATCAAAGAACACATTATTTAATCGTACTGTTTGTCCAATCTCAATTGGCATCAAATAAAGATCTTTATGAATCCTTCTGAAACCTGATTTTATGAGTGAATCGAGATTAAGGTTTTCAGTTTGTGCAAAATATTTATCAGCATTAGCCCTAATCAAATAGTTTTTATCATAAGGCAATACTATTTGAAAAGAACCATCGGTTGTGTTTGAATTTCCAGTACCGGCCATAACTCCATCAGGCAATGTTTCATAAATTAAGGTAGCACTTAACGGCTTTTTAGTTTTAGCATTATATACATTACCATCCACCAACACTACCGGGTCTGGCTTTTGTTTTTCTAATAATTTTATTCTCACAATATCTGAGTTGCCATACGAGTTGTAATTGCTCGTCATATAAGCAAACTCACCACCGGCATCCATTGTAAAAAACATATCGTTATCGGTTGAATTGATAGGCGTATCAAGACTCTCAGGCTCACTCCATTTTTGCCAACTGTTGTCCAGTCGTTTGCTCATCCATATATCATACTCTCCTTTTCCACCGGGGCGATTGCTGCTAAAATAAAGTGATACTCCATCCGAAGCAAGATATGGTGTAAGCTGATCGTACTCTTTTATATTTATTTTCTTACCGAGACTTTTAAATTCAGACCATGAGCTGTCTGGCTGTAAGAAACTTACATAAATAGAATTAAACGGACTGTTGCGAGTTTCACTTCCGTAAAACAACAAAGTTCTTCCATCGCTGGCCATAGTGGCGCCCGAAAAAAGACCTTTATCATATTTATCATAGTTTTTTATTCTCAGCATTTGTGGTTTGCTCCATCCATCTTCCTGCAGCTGACTAAAGCTCATTCCATTTCCATAGTAGTCACCATCAACAAATGCATTTCGTATAAGCAACGTGTTTTTGTCTGGTGATATCCAGAAAACGGCATTATTGATAGCAGTGTTGAACGGGTAATCCATATGTTGAGCCTTATACCATTTACCGGTTAAAGTATCCCTTACAGAATACCATATATCCTGGCATTTGCTGGTTTGATTGATATTCGTATTCGAAGGATGTCCTTCACAAATAAAGAATAACAAATTACCATCTGCTGAAATGGTTGGACGCAGCTCAGGCAGCCTTGAATTTATTTTTGTACCAAGGTTTTCAATTTGAATGATTGTGGAGGCTGAAATGATTTTTTCTTTTTGCTCAATTAATTTGCCCACGGTATCAATATCAAGCTGAGCATACAGCAGTTGGGTAAAAACGCAGGCAGTTAGGGTAATAATTATGTTTTTCATAGCATTGGGTTAGCATAAAAATAAGTCAGGAATCGCTGTTTTGCAAGCGTTGATTTACTTCTTAAAATAATAATAGTGTAAAACAAAAAGAGGCTACCAGTTGGTTACCTCTTTTGAATATTATTATACTTGCTTTATTTATTTCAGCCTGTCAAGTGCAGCTTCATAAACTTTAGCTTTATCAGCTTTATTGATGAAGTTGTAAGCATCTCTCAGCAAAATAGCCACTGATCTTTGCTTGGCTTTTTGCCCTGTTTTTTTATCAGGAATCGCATCCATAATATTGAACGCTTTTTCTAAGTAAGGTATAGCATCATTTATTTTCTTTTCTGCGTTTGCCTTGATCTCATTTTTTGTTTTTTGCTGATCGGGAGTCAGAGCTTTGCCTGCAGGTGGTTTTATCTGGTCAGCTTTGTCTTTAAAATCAACCGCCTGATTGTAATGTGATTTACCTAACTCAAGATATGCTTCAGACTCTTCTGGTTTCAATTGAGTACATTTGATGAAAGCTTTTTCCAGTTTAGCAGTTAGTTCGTCCTTGTTATCTATTTTTTCATCTCCTTTGTACAGCATATTGAAGATAGCCACACCATAATAAAATGTATTATCATAATCGTTAGGATCTTTTGCAATGATCTCTTCATACTTTTTCAATGCCCCTGCTTTATCTCCTTTCTTTTCGAGGTATTCAATTTCGGCTTCATCAAAATATTTTTCATTAGGATATGCCTTTTTACCTGTTTCCAGATATTTAGTAAATGATGCATCGTCCTTTTTTTCACTGTAATAATAGATGAGGAATTTATAAGCCGGCAGATAATCTTTATTGACTACATGAGCATCAGCTAACTTTGCATAATAAACTGCTGCATCATCTAATTTTTTTGCATTGTTTGCTGAAGCCCCAATCATAAATACAAGCCCTGTATCCAGTGCAGATAAAGCCCATCCATTTTGATTTATATATTGCCCGATTACATTCGCCTTTTTATAGCTGTTAAATGCATCTTCATATTTTTCGGCATTAAAGAAATTAGCGCCTTCACCATAATATCCTTCATATAAATTAAACACAGGTTTATATTTTTCCTGTGCCAGCATAAACGTTGCTATGCTGTTGTTAGTTTCGAATGCTTTTTTAATAGCATCGAAAGCCTGCATTCTTCCATCCGGTACCAGCGATTTGGTTGCTTCATCGGAGGCCAGTGTTGTGTATATTTTAGCTTTCAGAAACAGTGCTTCTAAATCTTTTGATCCTTTGTCTGTCGCCAAAAACTGATCAACTGCA
The DNA here is from genome assembly GCA_016200915.1 of Sphingobacteriales bacterium. Taxonomy (GTDB): domain Bacteria; phylum Bacteroidota; class Bacteroidia; order Chitinophagales; family Chitinophagaceae; genus AWTP1-9. The sequence continues at coordinate 72,764 of JACQDV010000025.1, read as the reverse complement.
TCTTTGGCTTTCACTAAATCCTTTGCATCTACGAGTTTTTTAATTGCTTTTACATCCTGTGCCTGAACTCCAAATGCAGCAATGGAAGCAATTACCAGCAAGAATAATCTTTTCATTTTAATTTTAATTTAGTAGGTATTATTGTTGATTTTCAGAATTTTGACCGGTCGGATTTGAATCATTCTTCTGAATATTTTCATCAGTATTTTGTTGTTCTGTGTAACCATTTTCTCCATTCTCACCATTCTCCCCATTTGTTTCTTCAATCTTGGTAATAGCAGCAATTTCATCACCATCATCTAAGCGAATCAGCTTCACTCCCTGTGTTGCTCTTCCCTGTTCACTGATATCACCAGTCTTCATCCGGATTATCACACCAGATTTACAGGTTATCATCAGGTCTTCTTTATCCGTCACATCTAATATTCCAACTAATGAACCAGTTTTATCAGTAACATTTATTGTTTTAACTCCTTTGCCGCCACGGTTAGTGATACGGTATTCGTCAACAGCGGTTCGCTTACCAAAACCTTTTTCAGAAACCACCAATACTGTTCTTGTAGTGTCCTCTTTGTTTACACAAATCAGGCCAACCACTTCATCATTAGCATCATCTACTTCAATACCGGCTACACCAATGGCGCCTCGGCCAGTTGGTCTAACTTTTTCTTCAGGGAAACGTATGGCTCTGCCCGATTTTACTGCCATCATGATCTCACTGTTTCCATCGGTTAGTTTTGCTTCTAATAACTCGTCGCCCTCTATGATGGTTATGGCATTCACACCGGTTGCACGTCGTCTGCTAAAATCTTCTAAAATTGTTTTTTTGATAACCCCTTTTTTGGTACACAAAACAATATGATGAGAGTTGACAAATTGTTCGTCGTCCAAATTCTTCACATCAATCACAGCACGGATCTTATCATCGGGTGGAAGTTGAATGAGGTTTTGAATGGCACGGCCTTTACTTTGTTTATCACCTTCGGGGATTTCATACACCTTAAGCCAGTAACATCTTCCTTTTTCTGTAAAGAATAATAAGGTGTGATGGGTTGAAGCTACGAATAAATGCTCAATCCAATCTTCATCCCTTGTGCGGCTGCCAATGGCGCCACGGCCACCTCTTTTTTGCTGACGATATTCAGTTGCTGAAGTACGCTTGATATAACCCATGTGAGAAACAGTCACCACTACATTCTCCTTTTCTATCAGATCCTCAACTCTTATTTCATCTTCTAAATAAGTGATCTCTGTTTTTCTTGCATCACCAAATTTATCTTTTACTTCAGTTAATTCTTTTTTGATGATATCGAAACGCATGGTTTCGTTACCCAATATTTCCTGCAGGTGAGCAATCAGTTTCATTAACTCAGCATGTTCTTCACGAATCTTTTCTCTCTCCATGCCGGTCAAGCGTTGCAGACGTAATTCCAGTACCGCTTTGGCCTGTATCTCCGTCATTCCAAACTGGCTTATCAATCCATCTTTGGCAATCTCAGGGGTAGATGAATTGCGGATCAATGAAATGATTTCATCCAAATGATCCAGGGCAATCAAATAACCTTCTAATATATGAGCTCTCTTTTGTGCTTCTCTTAATTCAAACTGTGTTCTTCTTACCACTACTTCATGACGGAATTCAACAAACTCACTGATCATATCTTTTATGTTCAGTGTTTTTGGCCTTCCTTTCACCAATGCTACATTATTGATACCATAAGAAGTTTGCAGTTCGGTGTACTTATATAGCTGGTTGATGATAACGTTGGCAACTGCATCACGTTTCAGATCAACCACAATCCTTGTTCCTTCTTTCTTATTCGATTCGTTGTTGACGTGAGCGATACCTTCAATCACTTTATCATTTACCAACTGACCGATACGATCGCATAAATTATCACGGTTTACCTGGTAGGGAACTTCGGTAATAATAACTTGTTCACGACCACTGGCCTTGGTATCAACATGTATTTTACCACGCAGCACTACCCTTCCTCTTCCTAAGTGCATGGCGGCTCTTACACCTTCGTAACCATAAATAATACCACCGGTTGGAAAATCGGGAGCTTTTACATGTTTGATAAGTTCTTCAATTGATATCTCTTTTTTATCAATATATGCTATGCATCCATCGATTACCTCAGAAAGGTTATGCGGCATCATATTGGTTGCCATACCTACGGCAATACCACTTGAACCATTAATTAATAACTGAGGAACACGGGTAGGTAAAATGGTAGGTTCCCTTTCTGAATCATCAAAGTTAAATTGAAAATCCACAGTGTCTTTATCAATATCTTCCAGCATATACTCAGCAAGTTTTTCCAATCTTGCTTCAGTATAACGCATAGCTGCCGGGCCATCGCCATCCTGGTTACCAAAGTTTCCCTGTCCATCAATTAATGTATAACGCAAGCTCCATTCCTGGGCCATACGTACCATTGAGTCGTAAACTGCAGTATCTCCATGCGGGTGATATTTACCGAGCACCTCACCTACTATACGGGCTGATTTTTTAAAAGGTTTGTTATGATTCAATCCCAGTTCATTCATCGCAAACAAAATGCGGCGGTGAACTGGTTTTAATCCGTCTCTTACATCAGGTAAAGCACGACCTACTATTACCGACATTGAATAGTCGATATAAGCCGTTTTCATTTGTTCTTCGATGTTTACCTGGATGATTTTTTCTCCGTACTTGTTACCGTCTTCTAACTGATTTTCGTGTTGATCCATATGTAATTTTGAAAGCCGTCAAAGTTACCGAAAAGGAGGTGGATAACATGAAAATAAATGGCCTGAAATCGCTTTATTTTTTACACAAAAAGAAGGGCTTTGTGGATAAGAAAAAATACCAAAAAAGTCTAAAATTTTGCGCTGGGACAAGCAGTTCCCCTTTTGAATTTTTTACCAACACCGCCACCGTTCCCCGTTCCGTTTGAAAAGGGTTCAGCCCCGAATTTATAACTCAAAGTAAAAGTGGTTAAATAATACCAGTCATTGTATCTTGGATCACCTCTTTGTGTACCGCCGCTGGGATAACTTTGTGGCTGCAATTCATCAGCACGGAAAGCAATATTAATTGCCTGCTGACCTCTTGCCCCTTTTAAAGTAAAATAATCAGCATAGGTTTTACTTACATCATCTAAATAATCAGTAAATAATTTACGGTAGCCAATTTCAAATCCTACATCAAACTGCTCATTTAATGAGTACCTGATACCTGCACCGAACGGAACATTCAGTTGGGTTAGCTTATAATTTTTCCGGTTTAAATATTGTGGTATCCCCTGCCCTTCAGTAGAAAGCGGACGCAAATACACTTTGTTATCTAAATTATCGAAGATATATGGATCAAAATGAAAAACCCCAATTCCTGCAAATACATACGGTGTGAATTTCCGGGTATAAATATCCATCAGGTTATACTGAAGATTAATATTAAACTCTTTTATCTGCGAAAAAAAGCGAAGATTCCTTGACTTTAAATTTTGATCTTTTTGAAATTTATCATCACCTTCTACTTTAGCAAAAATAAAACTGGCCCTTACACTTAATTGCGAACCCAGCTGATGACTTATACCAGCTCCATAAGCCAGTTTACTCAACTTAAACGTGTATGGCCTTGGCTGAAGATCGCCATGATAATTGGAAATGCCGCCAATAAAATCAATGGAAGATTGCTGTGCAAATGCAGGTATAAACAATAATGTACAGAAGAAAAGCAGTAGGTTTTTCACAGTTACTTGGTTTAACATGGGTTAAGATGAGTTTTAAACGATAAGATTAGCAAAATATTTTATTTTACACATAATTCCTGCGTTATTAATAAGCTATGCTTAGCCATTTCTTTGTAATTTCGATGCCCCCATGATCTCTCAAAATACTATACAGCAGATACTGAGCCGCATTGATATTGTGGAAATAGTGGGCGGCTTTATTAAGCTGAAGAAACGGGGTGCCAATTATCTTGGCCTCTGCCCTTTTCATGGGGAGAAAACTCCTTCATTTACGGTATCGCCCAGTAAGGAGATTTACAAATGTTTTGGTTGCGGCCGCAGTGGTAATACCATTAGCTTTTTAATGGAGCATGAAAAATATTCATATGTTGAAGCTTTAAGATGGCTGGCCAATAAATATAATGTAGAGATTGAGGAAACAGAAACTTCACCGGAATATAAACAACAGCAACAGGTTGCCGACAGTTTATATATCATTAACAGTTTTGCACAAAAATATTTTAGTGATAATCTTTTTAATAATGATGAAGGTCAGGCTGTTGGTTTAAGTTATTTGAAAGACAGAGGCTTTAGAGAAGAAACAATTAAAAAATTTCACTTAGGTTATTGTTCAGAAGAAAGAGATGCATTTGCACAACAGGCAATCAAAAATCAATTCAATGCAGAGTTACTGGTGAAGAGTGGATTGGTGGTGCAAAGAGATGAACGATTAATTGATAATTATCGTGGCCGTGTCATCTTCCCAATTCAAAATACTACGGGTAAAATCATTGGTTTTGGTGCAAGGATTATTAAGAGCAACGACCGGGCACCGAAATATATTAATACACCTGAGAATGAAATTTATATTAAGAGTAAAATTTTATATGGCTCTTATTTAGCCAGGCAGGCGATTGATAAGAACGATGAATGTTTACTGGTGGAAGGTTATACTGATGTTGTTTCTCTGCACCAGGCAGGAATAGAAAATGTAGTGGCAAGCGGTGGTACTTCATTAACTCCGGATCAGTTACGGTTGATTAAAAAATATACGAACAATCTTACAATCGTTTATGATGGTGACGCTGCCGGTGTAAAAGCTGCCATGCGTGGGTTAGACCTGGCATTGGAAGAAGGATTGAATGTAAAATTAGTATTGATTCCTGATAATGAAGATCCTGACAGTTATGTAAACAAAGTTGGTGCTGCCGCATTTACTGAGTTTGTAAAGAACAATAAGAAAGATGTGGTGATCTTTCAGTTAGAAGTAGCTTTGAAAGATGCCGGCAACGATAGTGTAAAGAAATCAACTGTGGTGAATCAAATTGCTGAAACGATTTCAAAAATTAATAAAGCGGAAGATTTTACTAAGCAACAGGATTATATAAAGCAATGTGCTGAGCTATTAAAGATTGAGGAAACCGGATTGAATGCTTTAGTGAATAAGTTCATCCGTGAACGCATTAGCAAACAGGAAGCTAAGTTGCCGGTGGACGAAGGTTTGTACCAGGAACAAACTACCGGGCAAACGATTACAAAAGCTGAGGATGAATCATTCACTCTTTTGTTTAAGGATGAATTGCAGGAAAGAGCAATGGTTCGTTCATTAATTGAATTTGGATTACAACAATGGGATGATAATAAACGAATAGCAGATTATATTTTTGAGGAGAATGTTGACCAGGAAATGTTTGATAACAAATCGCTATTGCGTGTTATTGAAACTTACAAAGCATGGTATGAAGCAGGGTTGGAACCTACTGCTAAAAACTTTTTGTATCATGATGATCAGCAATTAAGCACTTTGGTAGTTTCACTGATGGATATGAGTTATGAATTAAGCCCTAACTGGAAAGATCATTATGATGGTAAAATATTTACCCGTGAAGAATTGTATAAAGAAGAAGTATTCTCCTCTCTCAACTATTTAAAGCTCCGTAAAATAAAACGGCTGATTGATACCAATCAAAAAGATATGGAAAAGCCACATTCAAACGATGAACAATTAATGATGCTGCAAACCCACAAGGCTTTAAAAGATATGGAAATGGAGCTGACTAAGCAGATGGGAACGGTAATATTCCGGTAAGTAGCTTAGAGAGGTGTTTCTCCTTCCACAATCCTGTCTTTCACTATAACTAAATCTTTAAGATCAACGGTAATAGGAATAGCTCCCAACTGAACAATTGCTTTCTTACCCCGCAGCTCTTTTACAATTCCTACCTGTTTGTTCTTAAGCATTTTTACTTTATCTCCCTCTTTTACTTCGCCGGCTATTTCAATATATTTTGAATCGAATTTCTTTTGTTGTTTTTCTGTAACCTGTTTTTCTTTTTGTTTGAATAAAAGTGATTGCAGATGTTTAATTAATTCTTTCTTATCCTCTTTATTTTCTAATCTTCGCCAGTCGTTCACAATCTGTTTCAGCTTACGTTCCATTTCTTTGAGGTAAGCTATTCTTTCTGTAGTAACTTTATTTTGATGTGTTAATAATTCTACTTGCTGGTGATGCCGTTCTTTATCAATCAGCTGCTGCATATCTTTTTTCAGCTTTTCATTTTCTTTCAGCAGTTGTTGTAATTCTCTTTTCTCTTTATCCAATTGCTGTACATCCTGTTCAGCATTGTTGAGTAGTTTATCTAATCGGAAATGATCTTCGTCTACTAATTGCCTTGCTCTTTGAATTAACCGTTTATCCAGACCAATTCTCTCAGCAATAGAAAAAGTATAAGAACTTCCCGGTTTACCAATTATGAGTTTATATAACGGTTGTAAATTTTTTTCATCAAAGGCCATAGAGCCATTCATTAATCCCGGCGTTTTGTTGGCCATTACTTTTAAATTAAGGTAATGCGTGGTAACAATACCCATGGCATGTTTTTTTGCCAGCACTTCTAATATGGATTCAGCAAAAGCACCACCCAAATTTGGGTCGGTACCACTGCCTAACTCATCAATAAAGAATAATGTTTTTCCACTGGCATTTTCCAGAAAATACTTCATATTGAGCAGGTGACTGCTGTAAGTGCTGAGATCATATTCGAGACTTTGTGTATCGCCAATATGAATCATCAGTTGTTTAAAGATTCCAAACTGTGAAGCAGGGTTAACAGGAACCAGCAAACCACTCTGCAACATCATCTGTAATAAGCCAACAGTTTTTAACGTAACCGTTTTACCGCCGGCATTTGGACCAGAGATCACCAGTATCCTGTTTTTCTCATCTAATGAAATATGAGTGGGAATGGTTGACTTATGATTTTTCTGATTATATAAAAACAATAATGGATGATAAGCTTCTGTTAAATGCACATAGGCTTTGTCATTGATCATTGGATGATTGCCATTATAATCATTGCCCAGTTTCGCTTTTGCTCTTATAAAATCATATTCTCCTAAAATATTGTGATAAGTGAGTAGCAAAGCAGCATAAACAGATAACCTGGCTGTTAACTCCCTTAATATGCGATAAACTTCTTTCTTCTCTTCATTCTCCAATGAATGAATATCGTTATTAAGCTCAATGGTTTCTTCCGGTTCAATGAAAGAAGTTTTACGGGTATCGCTTTCTCCATGAAGGATACCTTTTATCTGGCGTTTATGTTCTGCAAAAACAGCCACTACCCTTCTGCCATTTAAAAAAGCTTCTTCAATATCTGCCACATAACCGGCTTTATTAAGTTTGGATAAAATGCGGTCAAATAATTTGCGCAGTTCATTTCGCTTACGGAATAGCTGCATTCTTATCTCTGCCAGTTCTTCAGAAGCACTATCTCTTACATCACCATATTCATCCAATACTTCATCAATCAGCTCAAGAATTGTTTTTTCATAATAAGTGTCGTCAATAGCTTTTGTAAGGGCGGGATAAGCAATGCGGCGATCATTATCAAACCAGTGGAAGATGTTCTTCATACTTTCTGCCAGTTTGCGTACCTGCATTAGTTGTTCTTCACTCAGCACAGCACCGGAAATAGATAACAGCTTTAATTCTTTTTGAAGATTGAGTACAAAATCATTGGGGAAATGCATTCCTGCTCTTAACAGGTTCTGGTATTCATGACTTTGCTGCAGTTCCAGTTCAATGTATTGTTTTACGGTATGGATGCGAAGATTGGCTGCTTTGTTTTTTGCATATTCTGTTAAACAGTGCTCACCCAGCAGATTCTTTATTTTGTCGAATTCTAATTGTACTAATGCTGATTCCGGAAATAACTTCATAGCCCCATACCCCTAAAGGGGATTTATTGAGGTGCAAAAATAAAGAAGTGCAGCATTTAATTATTCATTAAAAGTAAACAGGCAAAGTTTATTTTATTTTAGCTTCACTTGTAGTGTTGAGTACCCTCTTTGTAAAATAAATTACAAACCCAACTTGCACTAACAGAAAAAGAATATTACTTAAACTGGAAATTCCCAAAACACTACTGGGATAAATAGTTGTATGCCATCCCGGCACTACTGATGTAGCAAAATCAAATTGAACAAGGTTGAATAAAAAGGTGAAAAAAGATAGACTAATATGAATCCATGCAACTTTTCGTTGATAAAGATTTTTCTTTCTCAGAATAGTATAAAGTAAATATGGAATTGTCATAAACAATGTCCAACTAATTATATCAGCTGTTAAAACCATTAATGCCGGCCCTAAAAGTTGGTTTGAAATTTCTTTGGGAGAATCAAAAGCGAACAAAATCATGCTCATTTCCGATAAACCGACCGAAATTACCGGCAGCACAAAGAGTAAATTTTCCGGTCTCAATAATCTTTGTTTCATAATAATATTTTAATCCTTTATATCCCGGTTCAGACTAAATAGTATGGGTGCTTATATTTTCAGCATCCATAACAGAAGATTTACAACCGGTGATAAAGAGTATTAACAAACAATAAAGAAATCGCATAAATCGTATAGTTTCAACTTTTCGTAAATGTAGTTGTTAATGCAATTATACAAACAATAAGTTAAGGTTACGATAAACACGGGGCAATGTCAGGCAGGCTACAAAACAGCTTTTTGTTATCAGCTTAACTTGCACGAAATTTGAAAACAAATGACTTTAAATGCAAAAGCAATGAAGATTTCATCCATTATATTACTGTGCAGCATGGCAACCATCTATTCCTGTGCACAAAAAGAAAATCCCAAAAAGAATATGAGCGACAATTCTACTTCTCTTTCAGCAAATGTAAAAACAGATACCGCCACTTTTGGTACCGGATGTTTCTGGTGTACCGAGGCGGTGTTTCAGCAATTAGAAGGTGTATTAAAAGCAACTTCCGGTTACAGCGGTGGTCATGTTGAAAATCCAACATATAAAGAAGTGTGTACCGGTGAAACAGGTCATGCAGAATGTTTGGAGATCGTATATGATCCAACTAAAATAACTTATGATGATTTACTGCAGGTTTTCTGGCAAGTGCATGATCCTACTACCTTAAACAAGCAGGGTAATGATGTGGGCACTCAATACCGCAGTGCTATCTTTTATCATAACCGGGAACAAAAAGAGAAAGCAGAAAAGTATAAAGCCGAGTTAGATAAAAGCGGCGCCTGGGAAAATCCTATTGTAACGGAGATCGTTCCGGCCGCTCCATTTTATAAAGCTGAAGATTATCATCAAAATTATTATAATGATAACGGATCACAACCTTACTGCTATTTTGTAATTCGCCCTAAAGTAGAAAAATTTCAGAAGGTGTTTAAAAACAAACTGAAGCATTAATGATGCTCCAGTTTGTAGTGGTTGAGGTGAAGGTTAGCTTAAACAGGTGTTACAGTTTAGCAATTTTTTGACTTAATACTTCGTCACCAGCTTTAGTTACAACAATATAATTACCGGTTGATAAATTATCAAGTCCATATATAGTGATGTTTTGCGTTCCTTTTTGAGTTTTAATTTTTTCAGTATGTACCATTTTACCGCTGTAGTCAAATATTTGTACAGTTCTGTCAGCATTACTGGTATTTTGAAATTGTAATGTTACTTTATCCTGTATCATTGTTGGGAAAGCAGCAAAACTGCTGGTTACATTTGATTTAAATGACAGGATGTTGCTGTACACAAAGCTTCGGTCAGCTCTAACTAATTTTAAACGATAGTAAGAAGTTCCTGTTTCCTGTGCATCAGCATAGCTGTAAGCTTTTTTAAATTCAGCAGTTTTAATCTCGGTGATTGATTTAAAATCTTTACTGTTAACGGCTCTTTCAATAACAGCTGAAGAAAACTTAGTGGGTTCTGAAAGACTGAAATTTAAATTTACTTTATTATCATTAGCTACCCCGGTAAACTCTGATACAGGGCCTAATGCTAAAGTTACTGGTGCAGGATAACTAAACGATTGGAAATAAATACTTCTATATCTTACTTCACCTGAGGTTGTGGATGTGTTTCTTGCACCACTACGATACTTAAGAGTACTTATGGCTCTGTTGGTAACAGTAAACATAACGTCCTTTTGAGTTGTATCAATACCGGGATACGAAACTGCTGTGGTATTTTTTCCCGTTACCCAGCCTGATGCGGATGTAACGGAAAGATTAGTTGTGGTGGATGAATATTCATACGTTCCACCTGATTGTAACTCTACCTGATCCTGTTCATAGAGTTTACCATTTGAATAACTATTACCATCAACATCAATCGGAGTCATTGGAATAATTGCCTGAACGGCTTGAATGTTGGTCCCTGCTATATAAAATGTTATTGTAAAATCTACATAACCATCTGAACTTGGCGGTACATTTATAAAAGGCTGGAACGCTCTTTTAAACCCCGTTGAACTGTCATCGATAGCAGTTAAAGTAATACCGCCACTCATGCCAGTAACTTGAATTCTTGCATCAACATTAGTCGCAACGTTTTTAAACAGGTAAACAGCACCAGTTGAAAGGTCAGTGCCTGACTCCAATGTTGGGTTGGTAAAAGAATAATTTTGTGAAAAAATTGCCGTGTTTATTAATAACACACACACAATTGTTGAATATGCTTTTAAGCAAAGCGAAGCTCCATTCGTTCTCATTTGGGTACTTTTTGTTGTTACAGGTATTTGATACGAATGGTTTTCCCTGGGATACGTTAAGTGTTACATAAGTATTGGAGATAAGAATACTAATAAAGAGTTTCTCTGGATATGCCTGGTGTTACATAAATATTGGAGGGGACACAAACATAGATATGATTTTTTTTTGATGCAAGCTTTTCAATTTCTTTTCGACGAAAGCACTAAAAAGTTCGATTTCGTAATCGTATAACAGGAAGTTTACCTGCAAACAATTGGTATAATTACTTTTTTTGTACTCTTCTAAGCTCAAGCAGGTTCAATCCATTTGGCGTAAACCCATTTATATTATTATGCACTAAATGGATAATCATATCATACCACAAAGGAACTACCGGAGCGTCATTAATGGCTATTTGATCTGCCTGCCGGTATAATTGAAAACGGGCGGAATCATTTTTCTCCAGTAATGCCTTTTCATACAATTGATCAAAAGCCGGATTTTTATAGCGGGTATAATTAGGTGGTGAAGGGTTCTTGCTGTAAAACACACTTAAATAATTCTCTGCATCCGGGTAATCAGCAATCCAGCTGGCACGGAAGAAGTTAGCCTCACTTTTAGCAGTAGCATCTAATAAAAAACTTTTTTGTACTGCTTCTACCTGTATGTTCAAACCTATCTCTTGTAATTCACGGGCTATATAAGTCCCCATATCTGCATATTGAGGAATAGTAAGCAGTTTAATAGCAGGCAATCCATTTCCGTTAGGATAACCAGCTTCTTTGAGTAATTGTTTTGCTTTTTCAGGATCGTATGAATAGCCTTTTACTATTGTTGAATCAAAGGAAGGTAATCCAGCAGGAAGAAAACCACTCTCGGCTGGTATTCCTATTGAGTTACGCAGGTACATAATCATCCTTCTTCTGTCGAATCCATAATTGATTGCCTGCCTGATTTTTTTATTAAGTAGCGGTGATGATTTAGCTATTTCTTTTGTTGAATCAACCAGCATTCCCAAATAACCAATATTGAGATAAGGATGTTTCTGCAATTCAATCCTGCCAATCCAGTCTTTGCGCAACGCTCCTTTCTTCGTTAATATCTCATCTTTAAACGATGCATCTATATCATCAATAAAGTCTAATCGTCCCTGCTGAAATTCTAAGAACTCAGTTGCTTTACTATCCAGAAAAGAAATTTTAATGGCATCCAAATATGGCAGACGTCTGCCATATTCATCCTGCTCAAAATAATTTTCATTCTTTGTTAAGATCAATGCTTGTCCTTCCGCCCATTCTTTTAACCGGAAAGGACCTGTGCCACAGGGATGACGGCGAAATTCTTTTCCATACTTTTCCACTACTTCTTTAGGCACCATTGAACAATATTGCATACTCAACAATCCAAGTATGGGATGAAATGGTTTGGTGAGCTTTAATTGAAAGGTACTGTCATCAGTAGCTTTAAAACCATCAGCACTGTCCACTCTTTTATTAAATATCCATGCACCAGGACTGGCGACTGTTTTATCTGTTATTCGTTGTAAACTATATACTACATCTTCAGCATTCAATTGCCTCCCCTTTCCACTTGGAAAAGCATCATTATCATGAAAGACCACATCTGTTCTTAAATGAAAAGTAAAAATCAAATTATCATCTGATATATCCCAGCTTTTAGCTAATGAAGGAACGATATTAAGATTACTATCCACTTCCACTAAGGTGTTGTACAATTGATGCACCGGCCACATAATAGCCTGGTTTTTTGCAAAAGCAGGATCTAATGAACTTATTCCTGCGGATTCATTATAACGAAAAACTGATAAGTTATTTTTCTTTTCAGCATTATTACAGGCCGCTGATAAAAAAAACAAGAGCACAATGCAAAAATATTTAACAGTAAGCAAGGGATTTTTTAATTTCATCGCTGGTTTAAAAAACTAAATTTACCAAATGAAAAGATACCTCCTCCTTTCTAATTTATTATTTCTGATTTCTTATTTCTCATTTGCACAGTCATTCAATAAAAAACAGGCATTTACCCGGCAGGATAGTTTACGTGGAAGTCTTGGCCCTGAAAGAACATGGTGGGATGTTACCCATTACACTATTGATGTAAAACCTGATATTGCTAATAAAACTATCAGCGGCAAAAATGGAATTGATTTTAAAGTGCTGCAACCCGGGAAAAAAATGCAGATTGATCTGCAGGAACCAATGCAGATTGATAAAGTTGAATACAAAGACCAGCAATTAAATTTTACAAGAGAAGGAAATGTGTATTGGATTGATTTTCCAACCAGGTTAAAAATAAACACGAACCAGTCTGTTGTTATTTATTTCAGTGGCAAGCCAAGAGAAGCAGTGAATCCACCATGGGATGGCGGATGGATTTGGAAGACTGATTGTACGGGTAGTCCGTGGGTTTCTGTTGCCTGCCAGGGATTAGGCGCCAGTGTTTGGTATCCCTGCAAAGATCACCAGAGTGATAAACCTGATTTTGGTGCGGTACTCAACATTACTGTTCCTGATTCATTGAATGCTGTTGGCAATGGTACACTTTCCACCAGGCTTGATAATAATGATGGCACTGCAACTTATATGTGGAATGTATCTCAGCCCATCAATAATTATAATATCATTCCATACATTGGTAAATATGTTAACTGGAGCGAAGAGTATAATGGATTAAAAGGTAAACTAAATATTAACTATTGGTTTTTAAAATGTGATGAAGCAAAAGCAAAAGCGCATATTCCCGGTGGAACAGATAGTATGATGAAGGCACTTGAATATTGGTTTGGCCCCTACCCTTTTTATGAAGATGGTTATAAACTGGTGGAGAGTCCTCATTTGGGAATGGAGCACCAAAGTGCCATTGCTTATGGTAATAAATTTATGTATGGCTATTTGGGTCGTGATCTTTCCAATACCGGATGGGGATTAAAATGGGATTATATTATTGTGCATGAAAGCGGACATGAATGGTTTGCTAATAATATCACTACTAAAGACATTGCTGATATGTGGGTGCATGAAGGTATTACTGATTATAGTGAAACTTTGTACACAGAATATTATTTTGGTAAAGCTGCCGGTGATGCTTATGTACAGGGACAACGAAATGGAATAAGAAATATTAAAACCATTATCGGAGAATATGGTGTCAATAAACAAGGTAGCGGAGATATGTATCCCAAAGGAGCTAACCTGATGCATACGGTCAGGCAAATAATTGATAACGATACATTGTTCAGGAATATCCTGCACGGACTGAATGAAAAGTATTATCACAAAACAGTTACCTCCAAAGAAATTGAAGAATACATTGCGGTGAGAAGTGGTACCGGTTTATCCAAAGTGTTTGATCAGTATTTAAGAGACATAAGAATTCCTGTACTGGAATACTATACTACTGTTGAAAAAGGCAGCATTCTGCTCAACTACCGCTGGACAAATTGTATAAAAGGATTTAATATGCCTATCAAACTTCCTGCTGATAAAGATGGAAAGAAAGGTTATTTTATTGCCACAGAGAACTGGCAAAAATTCAGAACAAACTTTAAATCAGCCGAAGAATTAACGACAGATTTGTTTGATAAGAATTTTTATGTAGAGTATAAAAAGGTGAAGTAGCAATTAGCCGCAGATTCGCAGATTGTGACGCAGATTATTTGGAAAGAACAACCCGTTTTATTTGTAATGATCCAGTTCCAAAGTTTAGAATTAAAGCAACTTTACATTTAGATACAGCCAGATAGTTCATTGCCTGGGCCATATCTTCATTGGCGATTCCTTCTTTTGCTTTTAGTTCTAATATTATCTGATCAAAAACTACGAAGTCTGCATAAAATTTATGAGGCAGTATAATTTCTTTGTATTGGACAGTGTATTCTTTCTCTCTTTCATAGGTAACCTGTCGTTGCTTCATTTCGTATTAAAAAGCATCTTTATAAACTATTTCAAGGAATCCTTTACCCAACAACCGGTGAATCTCCATTCCAACACCAATCAGCATTCCTGTTTCATCTTGTAATGGGAAATCTTTTTCATTAAATGTGGTCATATGATCTGAAGTTTAAATAATCTTCTTATCCGTCCTTCAATCTGCGAATCTGCGGCAAAAATTTCTCCGTAATCAATAATCCTAACCTCTACTTCACCCTCCCCGCTCCCTTGTAACGTGCTTTCCAGTAAGCTTCATTCAAATCACTGATCATAACACCTCCGGAGGTGGAGGCATGAACAAATTTATTATTGGCGAGATAAACACCTACGTGTGAGATTCCTCCTCTTGTATTAAAGAATACCAAATCTCCTTCACTTAAATCAGCATCATCAATCTTTGCAACTGTTTCATATTGCTCTCTTGATGTACGGGGAAGATTAACTGCATAAACTGCCAGCATCAGCGTATTTACAAATGCCGAGCAATCAATTCCGTTTTTAGTGCTGCCACCCATGCGATAAGGAGTACCCCACCAGTCATCAATTGTTTGAAACAATTTAAAATTGGTGATTGATTCCACATCAACGCCAAGTTTAGCAGCATATATAAAATGAATAGGCAATGCTCTTTCTATATCAAATGCAGCATTTGCAGAAACCGTTTTATATTCTGCCGGAACAATATTATTCGCTGATTTATTGTGAACGGTTGTTTTCTTCTCCTGGTTCATTTCTATTCCATTAATGAATTGAAGATTAACAGAAGCAGCTGAATTAGAAGATATTTTACGGGAGGAAGACGCCGGTTTTGCTGCCGCTTTATCAGCAGGTTTTAATGTAGCGCAACTGGTGGCCGTAAGTAGTATGATAGCTATTAATAAATAGTTCCGCACCGTCTTCCATTTAGTTGGTAATTTTTAAACCGCCGCAAAGATAGCTTCCCAGGGTTAAAGTGACAAGCTATGCTGGTCTTTTCTAAACTTACAAACGTTTAGCCAAAGCAGCTTATTGTGATACAACAACCTGTTAATGTTCTGATTCTTATTCTTATTGATCTTCAGCTGATGCTGCTGCTTTTTTGTTCCGTATCTTAAAATAATAATATAATGGAATGCCAATAACTGTAAGAATAATACCGAATACGGAGTTAATGATATGTGATTTCCCTTCCATGTAATTATTAATATCAGTAATTAAATTACTCACAATATAAACCGCTGTAAACGCAAGAAAGAATAATGGGACAACAGGATAACCCCATGCTTTATATGGTCGTTCAGCATCTGGCATTTTTTTTCTTAATATAAATAATCCCAGTATCACCAATCCGTAAAACACCCAGCTCATAAAAACAAACATATCTGCCAGTACATCAAATGATCCGCTTAATACCAATACACAACTCCACACACCAAGTATTAATACGGAATTACCCGGTGTTTTAAAACGGGGATGAACTTTGCCTGCAAAATCAAAAAATAGTTTCGATTCACTCATGGCAAATATCATTCTTGAATTGGCCAGCAGGTTTACACTTACATTACTGATTGATGAAAGCATAATTAACACAGCTATGATCGTTCCGCCAATTGTACCCATAATTACAGCGGTGGCATCACTGGCAACAAGTGGCGATTGCGCCATTTTTTCAACCGGCAATACATATATATAAGAAAGCGTAACCAATGTATAAATTAATATACATGCCCATAGTCCAATAATTAAACTTCTGTTGATGTTTTTGGTGGGGTTTTTTATTTCACCTGCCACCATATTCAAATTATTCCATCCATCATAGGCAGCAAACGCACCGGTGGTAGCAGCCATAAAAGCACCTAATAATTTCCAGCCACCTAAATTAAATGTGGGAGCATTCGTAAAAAAGTTGGACACATGACCTTTACCTGAAAATAAAATTCCAATAATAAGTAAAGCAATAGCAGCTGTTTTTAAAATGGTAGAAACAAACTGCAATGCATTACCATACTTAACACTTAAATAATTGATAACAGTAAAAATTAAAATAAGCAGGATGGCCAGCATCTTTACACTGAAGTTTTGCAAAGGCATAATATCTCCAATCAGCGGAACATGCCACACAATGGAATGCTCAGCAGCAGCGCTTATTGGTGGCAGATGAATAAAATAACCAGCATAAGAAGCACATACATATCCTGCAGCAGCAATCGCAGCAGTATTAACAACTGCTACAGCACCCCATCCGTTTAAATAGGCAATTAAATCACCATAAGCATAACGGAGATACACATACTGTCCTCCTGTTTCAGGAAACATGGTACCCAATTCAGCAAATGCCATTGCTCCAAAAAGACTTACAATACCAGCCATTATCCAAACAATGATAATGAGATAAGGAGAACAAAGCTGTGCCGCCATTGTAGCCGGCTTCATAAAAATATTGCTGCCAATTACACTGCCTATTACCAGCATGGTGGCAGAGTACAGACCAATTGTTTTTGCTAATTGTGGTTTTGCCATGCAGTTGTTTGGGTGATATTAAAAATGAATATAGGAAAATGATTTGATTAAACAGGAGCCTTATTCCATTTCAGAAATAACTAAATTCATACTTCGTAAATTAACTGCTATGAACAGGAGAAATTTTATACGCAACACTTCACTTACAGGATTATCAGTTGCTGCATTAACTACGGCCGCCTGCAATTCGGCCGATCAAAAAGAAAAGCAAACAGTCGCCGCCATTGGTGATGATGTTTTTAAAGATGATTTTGCGTTGAACGAAATCACTATTGATCAGCTACAGGAAAAGATGAAAAGTGGAGATTACACTTCTAAGTCCATTACTGAAATGTATTTAAAACGAATTGATGCTATTGATAAATCAGGCCCGGCGATTAATGCAGTGATTGAAGTAAATCCTGATGCTGTATCAATAGCAGAGGCAATGGATAAGGAGCGAAAAGAAGGAAAACTTCGTGGACCTTTACATGGCATACCTGTTTTAATAAAAGACAATATTAATACCGGAGATAAAATGATGACAACAGCCGGTGCGTTGGCTTTGGTTGGTAATAAAGCGGCAAAAGATGCATTCATCATTGGTAAATTAAGAGAAGCGGGTGCAGTGTTATTAGGCAAAACTAATTTAAGTGAGTGGGCCAACTTCCGTTCTACAAGGAGCACCAGTGGCTGGAGCAGCCGTGGCGGACAAACAAAAAATCCCATCATGTTAACCCGCAATGCCTGTGGCTCCAGTTCGGGTTCCGGTGCTGCCGTATCAGCTAATTTATGTGCGATTGCAATAGGTACTGAAACGGATGGATCGGTGATAGCGCCTTCTTCGTTTTGTGGTGTTGTTGGTATAAAACCAACGGTAGGTCTTTTGAGCCGAAGCGGTATCATCCCTATTTCAGCCACACAGGATACAGCAGGGCCAATGGCAAGAACAGTGAAAGATGCTGCAATATTACTCAGTGCATTAACCGGCGTGGACGCTGATGATGCAGTAACGAATGAAAGCAAAGACAAAGCACAAAAAGATTATACCACTTTCTTAGATGCAAATGGATTGAAAGGAAAACGAATTGGTGTAGAGAAAAAATTCTTAACCGGTCATCCTGACGTAGTGGCTTTGTACAAAGAAGCCATTGAACAAATAAAAAAATCAGGAGCAGAAACTGTTGAAGTGGAACTGATGAAAGCTGTTGAAAAAAATGGAGAAGCAGAATTTACCGTACTGCAATATGAATTTAAAGATGGCGTAAATAAATATTTAGCCAAAGCCAATGCGCCTGTTAAAACACTAATGGATGTCATTGACTTTAATAAAAAGAATGAAGCCGAAGCTATGCCATGGTTTAAACAGGAAATATTAGAAATGTGTGAAGTAAGAACTGGTCTCGATACTAAAGAATATAAAGATGCGGTTGCTAAAACAACCAGCTGCAGAAAGATCATTAACGATATGATGGCAAAAGATAAATTAGATGGTATTATCGGCACCAGTATTGGTTATGCTAATCTTATTGATTTGATCAATGGTGATTATGATACGGGTTTTTATTTCTGTCCGCCTGCTGCAATGGCCGGTTATCCGCATATCACCGTACCGATGGGTACAGTACATGAATTGCCTGTTGGATTATCGTTTATCGCAGGTGCTTACCAGGAAGGTGAAATAATAAAGTTTGCTTATGCGTATGAACAGGCAACTAAGAAAAGAGAGGCACCTAAGTTTTTAAAAGGATAATCATTAATGACAGAAACATTCAAAATATTCTCCGTTGATGCAACTGAAGCAAAACGAATTGAAACCATACTCAACGATCCACATGGTCATGATTATGAAGAACTGATCATCGGTACAGAAGGTCAGTTAGAACATTTTATTGATTTTAAAACAACGGTATTTGATGCTCCCTTTATAAGCTTTGTTACCAAAGGAAAAATACATCGGGTAAAACCATTGGTAAATCAAGGCAAATGTTTTTTGTGGGTCATCCGTTTTAAAAGTGAGTTTATTGCTGAAACTACTTTCCAACTGTATTCGTGGTATCATGATAATGCGAATCTTGTTTTAAACAATGATCTATGCTTTAAAAGACTGGCAGCATTATGTGAGATGATCAGTGGGGAAATGCAACAAGCGGCGCCCGATTATGCAGTAATAAAACAACTGCTGAGTACTTTGTTCATAATGATTGAATCTGAAAGAAAAAAGCAGCATCCCGAAGAAGATGCTTCGATTAAATCTCAAAGTGCTTCATTCAAAAACTTTTTACAATTACTGGAAAACAATTTCCACCGACCCGAAGGAGTTGAATTTTATGCAGAGAAATTATTTATGAGCAGCCGTAACCTCAATATCATCTGCCAGAACATTGTTCATCAAAGTGTATCTGAAATTATTGAAACACGTAAACTGCTGGAAGCAAAAAATCTTTTAACTACCACCGATAAAACCATCTCCGAAATAGGATTTGATCTTGGCTATAAAGAAAAAGCCTATTTCACCAATGTCTTTAAAAAGAAGTCAGGACAAACACCCAAAGAGTTCAGGGAAGAGATGCGTAAACTGATGCAAAAAGCCTGATACTTCTCCCCTTTTTCCGAAAATTACAACAGCTTTTCCTAAAACTGTTACCATCCGCTTTGATTCCTGGCGGACCTTTGTGTTATCAAATCAAATATGAAAATTAAATACAACACAATGAAAAAGCGAACAGCCTCTTTCAAAATCTCAGGAGCAATTATATTATCTGCTATACTATTTACTATCAGCAGTTGTAACAGTGGCAGCACAGCAACCAGTCAATCAGAAATTGATTCACTGCGTAACCAGATCAAAACACTTACTGCTAACAACGAAACCATTGAAAAGAACCTGGTTACTTTTGATACGCTTGACTTTACTGTATTCACCAACCAGGAATGGACAAGATTACACGAGAGCCATGCCAAAGACATTAAAGTAAACTGGCCCGACGGACATTTTACCACCGGAATTGAAAAACACATTGAAGATTTAAAAACCATGTTTGTGTATGCACCCGATACACGTATTAAAGAACACCCTATTCGTTTTGGATCAGGTAACTTTACAGCTGTTACCGGTGTTATGGAAGGAACTTTTACCAACCCTATGCCGATTGGAAATGGTAAATTCATTCAGCCAACCGGTAAGGCATTTAAAATTCCGATGGCTACCATTGGTATATGGAAAGATGGTGTGATGATTGAAGAATCTTTATATTGGGATAACCAAACTTACATGAATCAATTAGGATTAGGTAAGTAATATGAACAGAAAACAATTTATAAAAACAATGGCACCGTTAGCAGCGGTGCCTTTTGCAGGAGCAGCTATGAAACTTAATGAACTCAATAAGATGACCTCGCCTTTAAGCAATACGGATAGAATGCCGGTATTGTTTTTAGGTCATGGCAGCCCGATGAATGCCATTGAAGAAAATGAATTTGTAACCGGTTTCCGTAACATCAGCAAAGAGATACCAAAGCCTAATGCCATCCTTTGTGTATCCGCTCACTGGGAAACCAAAGGAACTTTTGTAACAGCCATGGAGCATCCCCGCACCATTCATGATTTTGGTGGATTTCCGGAAGCATTATTTAAAGTGGAATATCCTGCACCAGGCAGTCCTGATTTAGCAAAAGAAACAAAAGAAATAGTGAAGAAAACTGAAGTTGGGTTGGATGATAAATGGGGATTGGATCATGGGGCGTGGAGTGTAATCAAACATTTATATCCAAAAGCAGATGTGCCCGTGATACAAATGAGCTTAGATTATTACCAAACACCACAATATCATTATGAACTCGCAAAAGAATTAGCAACGCTTCGTAATAAAGGTGTATTGATTGTTGGCAGTGGTAATATGGTACATAATTTAGGCATGGTGGCATGGGATAAATTAAAAGCTGATAATTATGGTTACGACTGGGCATTGGAAGCAAGTGAAAAAATGAAACGTTTTATTTTAAATGGTGATCACTCCTCATTAATCAATTATAATGCACAGGGAAAACCATTTCAATTATCTATTCCCACACCGGAACATTACTTACCATTGTTATATACACTGGCATTAAAAGAAGAAACTGATAATGTTTCTTTATTCAATGATAAAGCCGTGGCAGGTTCTTTAACTATGACATCGGTGATGATCAATAAAAATTAATTTGACAATTAGCAAATGTGAAAATGTGACAATTGCGCAATAACTCAATTTTATAATTATGTGGAAGGTGAATTTAAAAATGATAACCATTTAAAATAAGTTTTCATTTTAATATCAAATTATTTAGAACTTTCTTCAACTACAAACCATAAACCACAAACCACTCATATCATTGACACAAATCAATTTCATCTGTTCCTTTGGTTGACATGATGATCCGGTTCACTTTGTTCTGTGCATCATAATACAATATCAAACAGCCATATTGAGTTTGATAAGCATCCCATTTAGGGTCTTTTAACTGTGGATTCCCCAACTTATTAAAAAGACTGTTGCGTTTAGTGCCAATCACCGGCATATTGGTTCTTCCTTTAAAGGCAGGACCAATTACAATATAATCTCTAAAAGTATAGAAGCTTACATCCCTGTCTTTATAAAATACGGCGCCATTACACTTACTGTCTTTACCTTCCGGTTCTTCACTGGTAAAGCAGGGAAGTTTCTTTTTAATTTCTGCAGCAGTAAAATTAGGCATCACATCATTCACCGATCCTTTTAACACATTTACTTCAAATACCCCGCATACAGGAGTAGTTTTTAACTGGGCAAAACCTGTTACTGTTGACATTACCAGTAATGAAAGCAGGATGGATTTTTTCATGGGTTTTTCCTTAACTATATCAAATTCCTTGCTAAAATCACCGGTGTGCAAAAAAGCCGCAGAAAGAATTGGTTTGTGGTTTGTAGTTGCAGCTTCATCAATGCCGGTGAAAAATAATTGCCAACCGGTGCAACGGTAGTTATAAACCCACTGTCAACCTATAAAACTAAAGGCTTATGAAACAAAATACATCCTTCATAACACCACACCTCTTAACTGTTTTGTTCATTACCATTTTCGCTATCGCTTGTAAGAAAAACAGCAATATTACTACCAAAACCATCAAACTGTACACACCTGTTTACAGCTCTAAAGCAACAGCGTTGGCTAGTATCAACGGCAGCCAGAGCCAGGCAGTAACCAAAGCCGGTAAAATCTATATCAAAGACAATTATATTTTCCTGAATGATCTTAACAAGGGTATTCACATCATTGACAACAGTAACCCTTCTCTGCCGGTGCAGATCGCTTTTCTTGCTATTCCCGGTAACCTGGATGTAGCCGTGAAGGGGAATATTTTATATGCGGATATGTACAGCGACCTGCTGGCACTAGATATTACTAATCCCCGCAATGCAACTATTGTAAGTAAAGTAGAAAACTTTTTTACGGGACGTATGTATGTGAATGGGTTTAATACGCAAGCCGGGGATAAAATTGTTGCTGACTGGATAGAAAGAGATACGGTTGTGGAAGTGAACAATCGCTATCCGCCCATGTGCGACTTTTGTGCATTTGAAATGCTTACTGCTAATGCAGCCGGAGTTAAATCAACCGGTACAAGTGGTTCTATGGCCAGTATGGTATTAATGGAGGATCATTTATATGCTATTACCGAAATGCATTCGCTCGGTATTGTTGATATCAGCAATCCTGCTGCGCCTAAGGTTGATACCAGCTTTTTTGCCGGGTTCGATTTGCAAACGGTATTCCCGTTCAAGGGTAAATTATTTCTTGGTTCTGCTGTGGGCATGTTTATGTATGACGTTACTGATCCGCAACATCCGGTAGCGGCAGGACAGTTTGCACATAGCCGTGCCTGCGACCCCGTGATTGCTGATGATAACTATGCGTATGTAACCTTACATGCCGGTGATGGCTGTGGTGGTGATGCCAATGAACTGCATGTGATAGATATTAATGACCTTGCAAATAGCAAACTGGTTAAGACTTATCAACTAACAAAACCAACAGGGCTAAGCAAAGATGGTAACCTGCTCTTTGTGTGTGATGAAACAGCAGTGAAAATATATAATGCCAGCAACCCGTCTGCTCTGGTATTGTTGAAAAAGATAGGCAGCAACCAGCCTTATGATGTAATTACTTTTGATAAAAAGATGATGATCGTTTGTAATGATGGATTATATCAATACGATTACAGTAATATTGACAATGTTCGCCGCTTAAGCTTTTTGGCAGCGAGGAAATAGTGAAGTAGAGCGTCATTGCGAGGAACGAAGCAATCTGCAGTATGAATAGCAGCATACTTAATTTTGCAAGAGCAGATTGCCACGACAAGCTACGCAAGTCTCGCAATGACGGTGCACACTAAAGCGTCATTGCGAGGAACGAAGCATTGCTTTGTGCATAGCGGTAATGTAGTAATCTGCTGAAAGTGCTGGTATTGATGATGGAACTGCTGTACTAAACATTATCGTAATTTCATACCACATGAAATCAATCACCACCATTATTTTACTTGCAGTACTAAGCACTGCCTCAGCCCAGCAAAAAAACAACCCCTTTAAAGTCCTCGCCTTCTTCACCGCCAAACAGGATGCTGCACACATCAGCTTTGTGCATGAAGCCAACAAATGGTTTTATAATGCATCAAAGCAATACAACTTCATCTTTGATTCCACTAACGATTGGAGCCGGTTAAATGACACGGTGCTTTCAAAATATAAAGTGATTCTTTTTTTAGATACAAGACCTGAAGCACCGGAACAAAGAACCGCTTTTAAAAAATATATGGACAACGGTGGCGGCTGGATGGGTTTTCATTTTGCAGGGTTTGCTTTAACGCCTTCTGATTATCCGCAAAACTGGGATTGGTATCATAATGAATTTATCGGTGCCGGTCAGTATAAAGGCAATACCTGGCGGCCAACATCCGCCATACTTCGGGTGGAAGACAGTACACATGCTGCAACCAAACATTTGCCCCTCACCTTCCGCTCAGCTGCTAATGAATGGTATAGCTGGGAAAAAGATCTGCGTTTAAATAAAGACATCAACATTTTATTGTCCATTGATTCTACCAGTTTTCCATTGGGCACCGGGCCAAAGCTGTATGAAATATGGCATAGTGGTTATTACCCTGTTGTATGGACGAATAAAAAATACCGTATGCTCTACATTAACATGGGACATAATGATATTGACTATGAGCATGGCACTAATAAAGAACTCTCCTCCCAGTTTTCCAGTGAAATGCAAAATAAACTGATGATTGATGGGTTGCTCTGGTTGGGGAAAAGGTAAAATATTAATGACATTATAAATTATCCGGTTTCTCTTTGTTGCCAAAGCCTTTACTGTCTTCTAAGTTTCTATGCATAAAGTAGGTTTGTACTGTTTCTACAATTTCGTTGTCGCTACCAGCCAAAAATTGTAATGGAATAATAAATGGAGTGGAGTAAAAGAAATTATTGAAATAACAAAGAAGTCTTCGGCTAAAACTTCTCTCCTCTATAAATTGTTTTTTGTCAGCAATTACAATTCCAAGTCCAAAAGAACCTTTCCCAAAACTTACTTTTCTTATCTCAATTACATTGTCCCATGTAACATTTTGATTGCGAATAAAATCATAAATGCCGGTATCATTTAATTCTAATGCTATTTGCCCATTAAACATTGGCCTAAAATATTTATAAAAAAAATATAGCAGGAATAAGCCAAATACGATATCACCAAAAATGACTCCACGGTTATCGTCAACGGGCATTAAATTAATTGTAATGAGTAATAAACTAATTCCGATCCCTGATATGTAGGCAAAACCCTTATTATATTTTATTTGGACGGTTTCTGTCATGAATCTATAGCTAACTCAAAAATATGCGAAAGTTCCTGTCTTTAAAACTTCTATTTTCCCATTCTAAGTAATGAATTAGCTATAAGATAAAAATTGAAACTCATTGCGAACTTGTACAGCTATTATTTAGCACCGCTGCTCATAAACTTTTTAGTCAGCCATTTTCTCACCGGCACATCATAAAACTTCACAATAAGATAAGCCAGTATGATGGCTCCAAATAATACCAGTAAGGCAACCAATACCAAAATCAACATTCCATTAGGTGCAGTACCATCTGAATATTGCGGATGTTTGGCTACAAAAGCCACATACATATATATAAACGGATAGTGAATGATATAGATGGGATAAGAAATATCACCAAGGAACTTACTTATCTTAGATGAGATGCCATCTTTTATTTCACCACTGGCGCCAATGTAAACTACGATTGGAAATATAAGAACAATAGAAAGTGAATCATATAGTCCATTCATCCAAAGCCGTTCATGTCCCCCAACTCTTGGTATAGCCAATACAATCAATAACAATATGCTGCTCAATAAAAAAGCATTATTGATTTTGCCCGGTTTTACTATACGGCTTAATAATAAGCCTGCAAGGAAGGGATAGAGTAATCGGGTAAATCCTATTCTCAATTGCGTAGGATCAATAGCCCAGCCACCAATAATATCTCCCTGCGGACTTGTTACTGCTAAATGTATCAATGCTGCTCCGGCTATAAAAACTAATATCGCTAATATAGCATTGGGCAATCGGCGAAGAATTAAAGCGTACAGTATATTAGCAATGTATTCAAAGAAAAGTGTCCATGCCGGGCCAACTAACGGGTGCATCTCTGTCCACCCACGAATATCTAATGAAGATGGTACTGGTAATAATGTAAAACCAATCAGCATCACCAGTAATAATTTCCACACCGGTACACCGGCTATATTATTAAAGTACTGGCAATCCTGGAAATAAAATGTTATTGCACCAATCAACATGGCCATAACAATCATTGGATGCAAACGAATCAACCGGCGTTTAAAGAATCCTCCCAAACTCATCTTATTCCAGCGATCATCATAGGCATAACCAATTACAAAACCGGAAAGCAGGAAAAAGAAATCAACAGCCATATAACCATGATTGATGATCTGTTTGGTGTGATCACCACCGGTGAAAGTTTCGAGTAAGTGAAATATCACTACTGTTACCGCAGCTACGCCACGTAAGGCATCCAATATCTGGTAATGTTTTTTGGAATCAGCATAAGCTGAAATAGAAGTGCTGTCAATGCTCATATAGCAGTGTAATTAGTTTGATTAAGCAATAAGAGTGAACGGTATAATTTCACAATTTAAATATATTGATAAACCACCAGTTTGATAAATGTCAAATAATTGCTGAAAACTTCGCCATCGTTGGCCGCCTCACCAATGATTTACCCCAATGTACAGTTGTAAGCATCATCATTGTTTGAAATTTGTAAGGATTGCTTTGATATTCGTTTCAGCAACAACAAAAATTAATGTTGCTTTGCATCAGTAACTATAACACTAAACTGATGAAAAGATTTTCACTCCTGCTGCTTGTTTTACTATGGTCGTTTACTGGTTTTGCACAAACCAAAGACAGTATAAGTCATTTCTCCGGTTCGGTTAATGTAACCAACAACGGCATTTCACTGGTACCCACTTTTTCATTGGGAAAACCGGCTGCTATTTTCTTATTGTCAGTGGGTAAAGGACGACTCAGCTTTGAACCTGATATGCGTTTTGCACTGGAAGGAAAGCCATGGAGCTTTATTTTCTGGTGGAGGTATAAAGCAGTGCAATCTGGTAAATTCAGACTAACGGTTGGGGCACACCCGGCAGTTAATTTCCGTACATACCGGTTACCGGTAAATGGTGATTCAACTGATGTAACAGTGGCAAGACGTTTCCTTGCCGGTGAGTTGGCACCGAATTATCTGCTTTCAAAAAATGTAAGTATTGGATTGTACTATTTGTTTGCAATAGGTTTTGATATTAATACACCCAAGTATGGACATTTTATTACTGTGAACAGCAATATTTCCAATATAGGTCTTCCGGGTAAGCTGAAGTTGAGATTCAATCCACAGTTTTATTACTTAAAGCAGGATAAAAGAGATGGATTTTATTTTACTTCTGCCTTCACTATAAGCAAAAATAATTTTCCATTTTCTGTTTCCTCCATCATCAACAAAACCCTCAGCGGAAATATATTAGGCAGCAAAGATTTTGTTTGGAACGTCAGCCTTATTTATTCTTTTAATAAAAATTATGTCAGGCACCAATAAACATAAGGAATTAGTAAGTTTGTGGGAGATGAGCAAAGTAGAAACCATAGAACAGTTCTACCAGCGCAAGTTTAACTGGGTGCCGGATAATCTTAAAAATGAGATTGGTCATTTTAATGTTTTCCGGCTCGATCCTTATGTGGGTGCTCATGCTAAACCGGTTCCTTACAGCCGACGTGATTTTTATAAGATTACTGTAACACTTGGCAGTGGTAAAGTATATTTTGCCGATAAAGTATATGAAGTACAAAAACAGGCATTAACTTTTTCTAATCCACAAATACCTTATAAATGGGAGCATTTGGATAAAATCACTGGCGGAGTTTTTTGCATATTTGACCAGCATTTTTTTCACCAGTTTGGTAATCTAAACCAGTATGCCGTTTATCAGCCGGGTGGTAACCGTGTATTTGAATTGAGTAATGAACAGCTACAAAAGGTCTCTCCCATTTTTCAGCGGATGTTTGATGAATTAAGTTCCGACTATGCACACAAATATGATGTGTTGCGTACAATGGTAATGGAGCTGATTCATTTTGCGTTGAAGATGCAGACAACCACTACCATCAGCGATATAAGATCAATAAATGCATCACAACGGATTGCTACTTTATTTCTGGAATTATTAGAGCGGCAATTTCCTATTGATGAAAACCATCAGCAGGTTAGTCTTCGTTCTGCTTCAGATTTTGCAGAACAACTGAATGTACATGTCAATCATCTCAACAGGGCAATAAAAGAAACTACTGATAAAACCACTTCACAAATCATTGCTGAACGGGTATTGCAGGAAGCTAAGATATTATTAAAGCACAGCCCGTGGAATGTATCTGAGATTGCCTATGCATTGGGTTTTGCTGAAACAACTCACTTCAATAATTTCTTTAAGAAACATACATCACTGGCTCCTTTAAAGTTCAGGAGTATTTAGTGACAATGCCAAAACCTCACAGGTCTCAAAGTGTATTTAGGTTTTTATTCCGCTAAAGACCTGTGAGGTTTATCTCGGTTACATTTCAAAATACAAATGATAATGCCGGCTGCAGTTGGGATTAAAAGAACTGTGACAGTTAGGACAGGTATTAGCTGAATCAAAATATTCTTGTATGGTCAATTCTGTTTTGCATACACCACATAAAATAGCTTTGGTATCTCTCTCCACTTTTGTCCATACCTGTGCAAAATGATCCGTTAACTCCTGGTGACATTCATAACACGGATAATAATCATTGCAGCATTTGAATTTTATGGCAATAATATCCAGCGGTGAATGGTAATGCTCACAACGGGTTTCATTGTCAATTAATTTTCCTTTTAACATGATACAATATTAAGCAGGATGCCCGTAAAATGAAAGAGGTTTGATTTTTGTAACATCTTATTTCTTTTTCGTTAGCTGCTGCCCTCTTCACCGGCTTACCTTTGGTGTATCAATTTTAAAACAATCTATTATGAATACGAAAATGCCAGTAAGAAAATTAGGAACACAGGGTTTGGAAGTATCAGCCATTGGGCTTGGCTGCATGGGAATGAGTTTTGGTTTAGGCCCTGCTGCGGATAAAAATGAAATGATCAAATTAATGCATGCAGCGGTTGAACAGGGAGTAACTTTTTTTGATACTGCCGAAGTGTACGGGCCTTTTGCGAATGAAGAACTGGTAGGCGAAGCATTAAAACCATTCCGTAAAGAAGTGATTATTGCTACCAAATTTGGGTTCAATATTGAAAATGGTAAGATGAACGGCGTTACCAGTAAACCGGAAAATATAAGAAAGGCAGTGGAAGGTTCACTAAAAAGATTACAGGTGGATGTAATTGACTTGTTATATCAGCACCGTGTGGATCCAACTGTTCCCATTGAAGACGTGGCCGGTACAGTAAAGGATTTGATTAAAGAAGGAAAAGTAAAATACTTTGGTTTGTCTGAAGCTGGAGCCTCTACAATACGTAAAGCCCATGCCGTGCAACCGGTAACCGCTTTGCAAAGTGAATATTCATTGTGGACAAGACAGCATGAAAAAGAAATCATCCCCACCATTGAAGAATTAGGAATTGGGTTTGTCGCTTTCAGTCCATTAGGCAAAGGTTTCCTTGCCGGTAAAATTGATGAAACAACAAAATTTGCAGAAGGTGATATTCGCAATATCCTTCCAAGATTTACTGAGGAAGCCCGTAGTGCTAATAAAAAATTGCTTGATTTGTTACAGCAATTTGCCAATGAAAAAAATGCTACCACGGCCCAAATAGCCATTGCCTGGGTACTGGCACAAAAATCATGGATTGTTCCTATACCCGGTACCACTAAACTTCACCGCTTAACAGAAAACAATGGTGCTATCAACATTTATTTATCAGCAGCTGAACTGCAGGCGATAGAAGAAGCATCAGCGCAAATTATAATAACTGGTAATCGTTACACCGAGGCAATGGAAAAATCAACCGGGTTATAGTGTGCAGAAATAAATAGACTATGTACTAATTCAAAACTGCTAATTTAATTCAGCATCCTGTACTCATTGGGAGTTTGTCCCACCTTTTGTTTAAACAAACGGGTAAAATGTTGAGGATATTTAAACCCCAGTTCATAAGCAATATCACTAACTGATTTGCTGTGATCGAATACTTTTTCTTTTGCCACATCAATCAGTTTGGTTTGTATATAATCCTGGGCAGATTTACCCGTTTCTTTTTTTATTAAATCCCCGAAATAGCTTGCTGATAAGTGGAGTTCACCGGCACAGTAAGCTACGGATGGTAATCCAATGGTTTGTGGTTTGTCTGATTCAAAATATTGATTCAATAATGATTCAAATCTTTCTAAAACGCCTTTGTGTACTACTTCACGGGTGATAAATTGCCTGTCGTAAAAGCGGATGCAATAATCAAGAAACAATTGAATATTGGACACGATTAATTTTCTGCTGTACCTGTCAATGGAATGCTCCAGTTCATATTTAATTTTTGAAAAACAATCCAGCACAATATTTCTTTCACGTTCAGACAAATGAAGTGCTTCGTTTGATTGATAGCTGAAAAAACCGTAATCAGATATATGCCTTCCTAACTGAGTTCCATGTATCAAATCCGGATGAAATACCAGCGCATAGCCTTTAGGTTGATAAACTTCTCCATTGCTGTTGATGCCCGCCACCTGACCAGGAGCAAGAAAAACCAGCGTTCCTTCCTGGTAATCATAAGTATGCCGGCCATACACTATATCACCACATTTTACATCTTTTAAAAAGATGGTATAAAAACCAAAATACATCTTTGAACCTTTTCGTGGATCTGCTTTTGACAGGTCAACTACATTTACTAATGGATGAAGGGTTTCATTATTGTTGAAAGCATTGTATTCACTAATGGTTTCAAAGCGACGCATGGTATCCATAATACGATTGTTTACTATTACTCAAAATTATTAAAAATATCCACCACCTATCTGAGGGCTTTTGTTAATCAGCAATAATGGTAGATAAATCAGCAATCCATATACCTAACAGCCTATAAAATGGAATGACCTTTACTTTCCAAATAAACGACGAACGATTAAATAAAGAATTTAAAAACATTTAGAAATGAAAAAATTATCAATTGCGTTTGCTTTCCTTATATCATATTCGTTTTTATATGCACAACAGACAAGTAAAGATTCAACAGCAATTGATGATGCACCACTTGTTAGAATTGCTGATGGAATAATGCGTGGAACAACAAAAGATGGTGTAACCAGTTTTAAAGGAATTCCTTATGCTGCTGCACCTGTAGGAGAATACCGTTGGCGACCACCACAACCTGTAAAGCCCTGGAATGATGTTCGGGATGCAACCACGACTTGTCCCGATTGCCCACAGAGGGCTTGGCCTGGTTCGACAGCAAAACAATCCGAAGATTGTCTTTTTCTAAATGTATGGGCGCCAGCTACAGCAACTAAGAAATCAAAATTGCCGGTAATGGTTTGGATACATGGAGGCGGTTTCACTGGTGGTAGTGGCTCTGATCCCGGATCAGCAGGAGATGCATTTGCCAAACAAGGTGTAATACTTGCAACAATCAATTACAGACTTGGTCGTCTTGGTCATTTTGCATTCCCTGCATTGAGCAAGGAACATCCCGAAGAATTTAAAGGCAGCTATGCATACATGGATCAGATTGCTGCACTTAAATGGATAAGAAAAAACATTGCTTCTTTTGGTGGAGATCCGAATAACGTAACAATTTTTGGTTTTTCTGCAGGTGGGGTATCCATTCATTCTCTATTAACGATACCGGCTGCAAGAGGTCTTTTTCAAAAGGCTATTGGAGAATCCAGTGGTGGTCGTGATGGTGTTCTTACTGGCAGACCTATAAATAAAGAAAATGCAGATTCCCTTTATCCCGTTTCAGCAGAAACGATTGGAATAAACTTTGCCCGCAAACATAAAATTGAAGGCACAGATGCATCTGCTTTGACAAAACTTCGTGCACTTACTGCACAAGAAATTGTAGATGGAGGCCAGGAGAATGACAGTGCAGGTAATCGTATCTATTCAGGTCCAATCCTTGATGGAAAATTAGTAGTTGAAACAGCAGAAAGCGCATATAAAGCCGGAAGGCAAGCTCAGGTTCCATTGATGATTGGAAACTGTAGTGCCGAGATAGGCGGAGCTTTTGTTAGTAAAGCTGGTTCCAAAGAAGCATTGTTCGCATCTTTTGGCGAGAATGAAAGCGAAGCCAAAGCTGCTTTCGATTCTGACAATAATAAAGAATTTGCTGAAGTAATCACAAAGTTTAATACAGACTGGGTATGGGGTGAACCGGCAAGGATGACAGCAAGAGCTTTTATTACCAAACGTGTCCCTGTTTATGTATATCAATTTGGTTATGTTCCTACCACAAACAGAAAATTTTCGCCTTATGGTGCTGGTCATGGGTCAGAAGTCTCTTTTGTTTTTAATACACTTAATGCCAGATGGGGAAATCCTGGCGAAGCAACACCTGAAGAAAAAGAGTTAGCAAGGATCATGAACTCGTATTGGACAAATTTTGCTAAAACAGGTAACCCTAACGGTAAAGGCTTACCGGTATGGCCCCTTTATGATACTCAAAAAGAAAATATCATGGATATTGACTTAGATGGCAAACCTGTAAGCAAGCCGGATCCCCGAAAGATGAGATTTAATGTAATTGAAAAGGCATTTAAACATCGGTACCGTCTGCAGAAAATTGGTATTTAAATTAAGAAGCAATAAAACCTTTTCCATATTATCGGCAATATTGGTAGATAAATCAGCAATTGGTATAACCATGAACCGGATAAATAGTAAGAGCTTTGTGCTAACAAATTAAGAGTAACAATGAAAACAGTAAAATTAAATAATGGTGTAGAGATGCCCATCCTCGGGTTTGGTGTTTTCCAGGTAACAGATTTGGCGGTGTGTGAAAGAAGTGTAATGGATGCAATCGCAACCGGCTATCGTTTGATTGATACAGCACAATCATACGGCAATGAAGCAGCAGTAGGAAATGCCATAAAAAGAAGCGGTGTGCCAAGAGAAGATTTATTTATCACTACTAAAGTATGGATACAGTCTGATGGTTACGCAGGAACAA
Source organism: Sphingobacteriales bacterium (assembly GCA_016200915.1). Taxonomy (GTDB): domain Bacteria; phylum Bacteroidota; class Bacteroidia; order Chitinophagales; family Chitinophagaceae; genus AWTP1-9. Next base: position 39,811 of record JACQDV010000025.1, on the reverse strand, counting down.
AAAAGGCTTTTGAAAATTCACTGAAACAATTACAGCTTGATTATATCGATCTGTATTTGATGCATCAGCCTTATGGTGATGTATATGGCGAATGGAGAGCTATGCAAGAATTGTATAAAGAAGGAAAAGTAAGAGCCATAGGTGTAAGCAATTTTCACCCGGACAGGTTAATAGATTTAATAGTGCATAACGAAATTATTCCGGCAATTAATCAAATTGAAACACATCCTTTCCATCAGCAAATAGAGACACAACAATTTTTACAGGCAAATAATGTTCAGATAGAATCCTGGGGCCCTTTTGCCGAAGGAAAGAACAACATTTTTCAAAATGAATTGTTACAGTCAATAGCAAGCAAATACAACAAATCAATTGCACAGGTTATTCTTCGATGGCTTACACAAAGAGGTGTAGTGGCCATTCCAAAATCAGTTCGTAAAGAAAGAATGGAAGAAAATTTCAACATCTTCGATTTTGATTTAAGTGCAGAAGATATGGAAGCTATTAAAACATTGGACACAAATGCAAGCTTATTCTTCGACCATAGTGACCCAGCAATGGTAAAATGGCTGGGAGAAAGACACCTGGATATTTAGTTAACCAAATAATCAATAAATAAAAAATATGAAACGACTATTGTACACGATTGCATTATTAGTTACACTGTCTGCGCAGGCGCAGGATAATACTGTTTTTCCAAAAGGAGAAATATCTACTACTGACAATCATACCGGAATTGTTTGGCTTAAAGAACTAAATACGCCTGATACAATATTTAATCTCAGCCTGGCACATGCCAGTTTTGCTCCGGGTGCAAAACTTGATTGGCATATTCATCCTGCCGGACAATACCTGCTTATCACTGAGGGAACTGGCTATTACCAGGAAAAAGGAAAGCCTGTACAAATAGTTCACAAAGGAGATGTGATCAAATGTCTTCCCGGAGTAGAACATTGGCATGGTGCAACACAGGAAAGTGATTTTGGATATATTGGTGCTACACCCACTCAAAAAGGAAAAACAATTTGGTTAAAGAGAGTTACGGATGAAGAGTATAAAGCACTGCAACAAAAACAAGACGCAGCATCAGTAAATGATAAAAATGAAGAACAGGAAATCATCAGTCTTTCAAAAAGAAAATGGGATTGGATGGCTGAAAAGAATATTGATTCTTTAGGAAACTTGTTTGCCGATAAATCTATGTTTGTTCATATGGGTGGGAGTTGGGGCAGGCAACAAGAACTGAATACAATCAAAAGCGGTGGTATCTGGTATAAAAAAGCAGCAATCTATTCAGTTGTGGTCAATATGTTTGGTAACACTGCAATACTTTTAAATGATATAGATTTAGAAGCAGTGGTGGGTGGCAATACAGTTACAAATCCTTTTATGGTGACAGAAGTTTATGTAAAAGAAAAAGGAAAATGGAAAATGGGATCACTTACTTTCTCACGGCTGCTCAGACCGGTTAAAATGAATACTAACAAGCAATAATATTTACTTAAAGACTGGTATAAATTTCAGTTGTATAATACCATAATGAAAATTAGAATAGCATATTTTATAATAATTGTATTGCATTTGACAACGGGTTGTTCACATGCAGAACCTGTATTGTCAAAAAAAATATTGATCGTTTACCTGTCAAGAACAAATAACACAAAGGCCATAGCAGAAATCATTCAGAAAAATACAGGTGGAACGTTAGTAGCCCTGGAATTAGAAAAACCATACCTTGAGAATTATAAACAAACAGTGCAGCAGGTAGTATCTGAAAATGAAACAGGGTTTTTGCCCCCGCTAAAAACTAAAATAGACAGCATAGAAAATTACGGTATTGTTTTTCTCGGTTTTCCAACATGGGACATGAAAATGCCACCGCCAATGAAAAGTTTTTTACATCAATACGATTTAAGTGGGAAAACTGTAATTCCTTTTAATACCAATGCAGGGTATGGTGTAGGAAATAGTTTCTATACGGTAAAAGAGCTTTGTCCAAACAGCACCATATTAGAAGGTTTTGAAATAAAAGGCGGAGTGGAAAGAGATGGAATATATCTTGCTATAAAAGATGAAAAAGCAAAAGAAGCAGAAACAGAAGTGAAGCAATGGCTGCGCAAAATAAAAATCATAGAATAGAGTGATAGGTTTTGAAACGGAAGAAATAATAATTTAAAAATTGTTTGAATTTCGTAATCAATTGTTGTGAAAAGTTAAAGGTATATGAAATTATTGTTTCTACCTTTAAGTTGCTAAAAGACCGGCACTCCTCCCCTTTTGAAAACATTAGTAACAAGAAATTAAAATCAGTACAGATTTATGAATAGAGTGATTACAATCTCTTTAATAACCATCGGAATTTTTTCATTAAGTAGTTTTATGCCCGATCCTAAATTGAGCCAAAGTATTAAAAGAGGAAAGGAAGTATATGCTTTGAATTGTCAGAGTTGCCATATGGAAGATGGAAAAGGAATGCCTGATGTAAATCCACCACTGGCGAAAGCGGATTATCTGCGCAAACCTCCAAAAACATTAATTAATATAATATTGAAAGGACAATCAGGTGAAGTAGTGGTAAATCGTAAAAAATATAATGTTGCCATGCCAGCGCAGGAATATTTAACGGATATTCAAATTGCTGATGTATTAAATTACTCAAGGAATAATTGGGGAAATAAGATACCGGGACTGATAACACCGGCAATGGTAAAAGCAGCAAGAAAATAGTTTTTATACATAATCAATCCAGAAAAATTCGCTTTTATGGCTATCTATAATTTAAAAGTCAATGGACAAACCAAACAGGTAGATGTGGATCCGGCCACCCCTGTTCTTTGGGTTTTAAGAGAGCATTTAAATATGCCCGGTACTAAATATGGATGTGGTGTTGCCATGTGCGGAGCTTGCACTATTCATTTAAATGGTAATGCAGTTCGTTCTTGTCAACTGCCAGTTGCAGCTGTTACAAACAAAGAGATCACTACTATTGAAGGTCTTTCAGCCAATGGAGATCATCCTGTGCAAAAAGCCTGGCTTGAATTGGATGTGGCCCAGTGTGGATATTGCCAAACGGGACAGATAATGAGTGCTGCAGCATTGCTGAAATCAAAACCCAATCCAACAGATGCAGATATTGATGCTGCAATGACGGGCAATATTTGTCGCTGCGGAACTTATTTACGTATAAAAGATGCGATCAAAGTGGCAGCAAAACAAAAATAGCATTTGTCAGGAACCCCAATTTGTAAAGTTCAAAACATTGAAACATGGAAAAGACAAAAACAAATTATAGCCGTCGTTCGTTTCTTAAATCAACCGCACTTACCGGTGGTGGCTTGATGATAAGTTTTAGCTGGTTGTCAGAATTCGCATTTGCCGGTAAACCAGGTATTCCTGATGTTGGCGGTCAGTTTTACGAATTAACCGGCTATATCAAGATAACTGCAGATAACATCATAAAAATATTTAACCCTAACCCTGAGTTTGGCCAAAATGTAATGACCTCACTCCCCATGATTATTGCTGAAGAACTGGATGTTGACTGGAAAAAAATTGTGGTTGAAATGGGACCGCATGACAATGTAAAGTTAGGACCGCAATTTACCGGCGGAAGTAATTCTGTAAGGATGTATTGGCGACCACTTCGTGAAGCGGGTGCCTCGGCAAGACATATGTTGATGGATGCTGCATCACAAACCTGGAGTGTGCCATTGGAAGAAGTGACAACAAAAGCAGGTACGGTTTATCATGAAAAGAGCGGCAAATCTGGTACATACGGTGAGTTTGCATCAAAAGCTGCTGGTTTATCAATACCAAAAGGTATTAAGCCAAAAGATGTAAAGAATTTTAATGTAGTACGGCATTCACAGAAGAATGTTGAAGGAACTAAAATTGTTACCGGTAAGCCATTGTTTGGTATGGATTATACAGAAGAAGGAATGCTCATAGCCATGATCCATCATCCACCGGCATTTGGTATGAAAGTAAAATCATTTGATGCTGCTCAAACCTTGAAAATGCCCGGCATCAAAGATGTGTTTACGTTGAAATTATATGAAGATGGTTTTGAACAGGCAGGTTTTGATACAAGGTCATTTAATGATCTGCTGGTTGTGGTGGGCAATACTACCTGGGAAGTGATGAATGCCAGAAAGAAATTAATTGTTCAATGGGAGCCAATCGGTGATTTAACAGAAAAGAAAAATAATTTCGGAAGAAAACAGGATGTTGTAATTCCCGGTGCACTTGAAAGTTCGGTAACACAGTATAAGAAGATGCAGGATAAAGCAAAGGAACCGGCCACTTTGCTGAGAAAAGATGGTGACCCCGAAACGGCATTTAAAAATGCGGCAAAGATTATAGAACGTACTTACACAGCTCCGTTTTTGGCTCACAACTGTATGGAGCCAATGAATTTTTTCGCTCATGTTAAAGATGACAGTGCACTATTAATCGGACCTCACCAGGCACCTGGTTGGATAGAACCTACCGTTTCAAAAATTTTAAACTTGCCGGCTGATAAAATCGAAATACGAATGGCCCGGATGGGTGGAGGTTTTGGTCTGCGGGCATATGGTCATTATGTTGTTGAAGCGGCGCTTATCTCTAAAAAAATAAAAGCTCCTGTTAAACTTGTTTATAGTCGTGAAGACGATATGACTTATGGAATTTATCGTCCCATGTACACAGCTACTTATCGTGCAGCATTAGATGCCAATAAAAATTTAATCGCCTTTCATGTAAAAGGTGGTGGTATTCCTGAAAGTCCCATTCATCAAAACAGGTTTCCTGCCGGTGCCGTGGATAACTATCTTGCCGAAAGCTGGGAGATACCATCTAATATAACCATTGGCGCATTCAGGGCTCCACGATCAAATTTTAATGCAGCCGCTGAACAATCTTTTTTAGATGAACTGGCAGAAACAATGGGAAAAGATCCTATTGATTTCAGATTAGAACTGTTGAAAAGAGCCAAAGAAAATCCCGTTGGCAAAAACAATGAATATGATGCAGACCGTTATGCAGGGGTATTACAGTTAATAAAAGAAAAATCAGGTTGGGGTGATCCTGCAAATAAAAAATACAGTCGTGGTGTAGCTGCTTATTTCTGTCATAATTCGTATGCAGCACATGTTGTTGACATGGTGAAGAAAGATGGACAACCTTATGTGGAAAGAGTTTTTAGTGCAATGGATTGTGGTATAGTTGTAAATCCTGATGCAGCAACCAATATGGTACAGGGTGCTGTTGTTGATGGAATTGGGAATGCACTTTATGGAGGACTAACGCATAAAGACGGTGTTACTGAGCAGAATAATTTTAATCGCTACCGCATCATCCGCATGAAAGAAGCTCCAAAGAAAATTGAAGTTCACTTTGTACAAAACGATATTGATCCAACCGGTTTGGGCGAACCACCTTTTCCACCGGTATTTGCTGCAGTAGCCAATGCGCTATATAAAAACACCGGCAAGAGAGTGTATAATCAGCCATTTAATAATGATCTCATAACTAAGAAAGCTTTTTAGAATTAAAATTTTTCTGATTGTGAGAAAAGTGATACGGGAGATTGGCAGTATTATAGGAACTTATGTGATAATCCCGGAAACCGGGATAACAAACCATAAGCAATGATTGTCTTAAATGGATGCAAAACAAAAATCTTTATTGATAATATACTTGTTCTTTGAATTATTTATTTTCCTTTTATAGCAATTCAGTAACTTTAATTGACCTCAATAAGTCTCCGTTTAACAGTTAAATTTTAAAACATGGCAACTTATAACCTGAAAATTAATGGTAAAATGCATGAAACGGATGCAGATCCTTCTACACCGTTGTTATGGGTATTAAGGGAACATTTAGATATGGTAGGTACTAAGTTCGGTTGTGGTCTTGCACAATGCGGCGCCTGTACTGTTCATCTTGATGATGTAGCAACACGTTCTTGTGTATTGCCTGTTTCGCAAGTGGGCAACCATGAAATAACTACCATTGAAGGACTTTCTGAAAAAGGAGATCACCCGGTACAGAAGGCATGGGTTGAACATGATGTAGCGCAATGCGGTTATTGCCAGGCTGGTCAGATAATGACAGCAGCAGCATTTTTAAAAAAGAATCCAAATCCTTCGGATGAAGATATTGCTGCTGCAATGGATGGCAATATTTGCCGCTGTGGTACTTATTTAAGAATTAGAGCCGCTGTAAAATCTGCTGCTAAATCATAATAAAATTTAAACTATGTCCACCAATAATTCTTTAAACAGAAGAAAATTTATAAAAGTATCTGCCTTAACAGGTGGAGGCATGTTGCTTAGTTTTAATTTATTAACCGGATGTAAGCCGTCAGTAAGTGAGGCAGCGGAATTACCAAAAGAATGGTTTCAATTCAATGGATATTTAAAGATTGGTGATAATGGATTAATTACATTAATGTCACCAAACCCTGAAATAGGACAAAATGTAAAGACCAGTATGCCGATGATGGTAGCAGAAGAGCTGGATGTAAACTGGAAAAAAGTAATTGTAGAACAGGCGCCATTAAATACAGATTTGTATAAACCAATGCAGCTGGCGGGAGGAAGTAATTCCATTAGTGCTTCGTGGCAAACAATGCGTACAGCTGGTGCTACCGCCCGTGAAATGCTAAAGCAAGCTGCAGCAAATGAATGGAAAGTTCCTGTATCAGAAATAGAAACAATAGATGGTAAACTTATTCATAAAGCAAGTGGAAAATCTGCTGACTACGGTGAGTTTGCTTCTGCCGCTTCGAAACTTACTGTACCTGAAAAAGTAGCGTTGAAAAAACCTAAAGATTTTAAAATCATTGGCACCAGCAGAAAAAATGTTGATGGACAGAAAATCGCTACTGGTAAACCGTTGTTTGGTTTGGATTATAAAGAAGAAGGAATGTTGATAGCCATGATCGTACATCCACCAGCCTTTGGATTGCAATTAAAAGAATCAGATGTAAGTGCAATTAAATCTATGCCTGGTATTGCAGATGCTTTTTTTATTGACGTTTATCCAGATAGTAAAAACAAACAATGGTGTGATGTAGCAGCTTTCACCAAGCTGTTGGCCGTTGTGGGAAAATCTACCTGGCAGGTTATGCAGGCAAAAAAAACATTCAAACCAGAAACAGAACCTATAAAAGCTTCGAGTGAGAAAGTAAACGTATTTGGCACTGTAACTGAAGTTATCACTCCTGCCGGTTTTGAAAACACTACAACACATAAACAACAAATGGCAAGTATATCGCCGAAGCAGGTAAAGACTGTTAGAAAAGATGGCGATCCGGAAGCGGCCTTTAAAAAAGCCAGTGTTATTATTGAAAGAAGTTATTCCTGTCCATTCCTGGCACATAATGCAATGGAGCCAATGAATTTTTTTGCCAATGTAAAAGACGGCCAGGCTACATTGGTTGGGCCGGTACAAACTCCATCCTTTATGGAAAAATCAGTTTCTGACAGATTAGGAATTCCATTAGATAAAGTAGAAGTGAAGATGACAAGGATGGGTGGAGGTTTTGGCAGAAGGTTGTATGGACATTTTCTTGTTGAGGCAGCTCTCATTTCACAAAAAATGAAAGCACCGGTAAAACTCATTTATACAAGAGAAGATGATATGACAAATGGTGTTTACCGCCCTGCCTATTACGCCACTTACCGTGCTGCATTGGATGAGAACAAAAACTTAATTGCCTTTCATGTTAAAGCCGGAGGTATTCCTGAAAACGCTTTGATGGCAAACAGGTATCCGGCCGGGGCTGTTGAAAATTATTTGGCAGAAGAATGGGCCATTCCAACAAATATTAGTGTTGGTGCGTTTCGGGCACCCGGTTCAAATTTTATTGCAGGAGCTGAACAATCATTTCTTGATGAAGTAGCTGAAGCAATGGGAAAAGACCCGATTGAAATGCGGTTAGAACTTTTTGAAAAAGCTAAAAGCAATCCGGTTGGAAAGAATAATGATTATAATGCCGATCGTTATGCTGGCGTATTAAAATTGGTAAAAGAAAAATCAGAATGGAGTAAAACACAACCCGGAATTTCAAGAGGAGTGGCTGCTTATTTCTGTCATGATAGTTATGTGGCACATGTATTTGATATTTCAATAAAGAACAACAAACCTGTAATTGAAAAAGTGACAACAGCAGTTGATTGTGGTATTGTTGTAAATCCTGATGCAGCCACTAACCTGTCTGAAGGTGCGGTAACAGATGCTGTTGGTCATGCAATGTTTAGTGGTATGACGTTTACAAACGGAGTTCCTGATCAAAGTAATTTTGATAAATACAGAATGATACGTAACTCCGAAGCACCTAAAAAAATAGAGACCCATTTTGTAAAAAACGAAATTGATCCTACAGGAATGGGTGAACCATCGGGGCCGCCAGCAATTGGTGCGTTGGCAAATGCTTTATATAAAGCCACCGGAAAAAGATACTATGTGCAACCATTTATGATAGAGAATCAGCCAATCCACAGTTAACCTGAAGTGTGCGGATAAAATGAAGGAGATAAAACAGATCATAGAACAATATGATAAAGCGGTTGCAGAAGGCAGGCAAACTGCTCTTGCTACTGTTGTACATGTTGAAGGATCATCCTACCGCAGACCAGGTGCAAGAATGCTGATTGAAGAAGATGGACGATTAACTGGTGCCATTAGCGGTGGTTGCCTTGAAGGTGATGCACTGCGAAAAGCTTTGTTGGTAATGCATGAAAAAAAATCGAGGCTGGTTACCTACGATACGATGGATGATGATGATGCAAAATTTGGAGTTGGGCTTGGCTGTAATGGTATAATACAGGTATTGATAGAACCAATTGATTCCGCTGATCCCTATAACTCTATTGTTTTTTTGAAGACATTAAATAAAAAAAGACAAAAATCTGTTTTAGTAACCTTATTCAACCTTGAAGATAAAAAGAACCCGCAGCCCGGGACTTGTTTACTAATAAATGGTGATGAAACAGTAATTGAAAATGGTCCGGTAATTAATGACAGGTTAATTGCAGATGCAAAAAAAAGTCTCATAAGCAGGCAATCATCATTTATAAATTATGTTTCGGAAGAAATTGATCTTACTGCTTTCATTGAATTTATCAATCCACCTGTTTCATTGGTAATTATCGGCGCAGGAAATGATGTGATGCCAGTAGTAGAGATGGCAGAAATACTTGGATGGGAAACTACGGTAGTTGATGGAAGAGCTAATTATGCTGCAAAAGACAGGTTTGCAAGTACCTGCAGGGTACTCGTAGCAAAACCAGAACAGGCAATTGAAAAAATTTCAATTGATGAGCTGACTTTCTTTTTACTGATGACGCATAATTATAATTACGACATGGCAATACTGCGGCAACTGCTTCAGAAAAAAGTTACTTATATAGGAATGCTGGGGCCTAAGAAAAAGAAAGATAGAATACTGAGTGAACTCAAAGAGAACGGATTTGAATACTCAGATGAACAATTATCTGTTCTGCATAGCCCGGTTGGTTTGGATATAGGTGCGGAAACTCCGGAAGAAATTGCACTTTCCATAATGGCAGAAATAAAATCAGTACTTGCTTCACGAAACCCGGAGCCTTTAACTAAAAAAAATGATCCTATTCATCATCGCTCTCATCTTACAATTGAAAAAGCAATTACAAAACCTGGTTGAGAAATTTCATGGAAAAAGAATATGGAATAATCATACTGGCTGCCGGAAAATCTTCAAGATTGGGCCATCCCAAACAATCACTCATATACAAAGAAGAAACACTTTTAAGCAAAATGGTGAAAACCGCCATAGCCACCAACAGCGGAGCAGTTATAGTGATTCTCGGATCAGAGGCAGAACTTTTTATGAAAGAATGTGAAGATGCCATTACAGTTATCAACGAAAACTGGCAAACCGGGATGGCAGGATCAATTTGCTGCGGTATTGATTTTTTGCTTAAAAATTTTCCAACTATTAAAGGAACAATTATATCGGTATGCGATCAGCCATATGTAACAACAGAACTTCTTCAGCAATTAATTGATAAACATACGCAGAGTAATCTACAAATCATTGCCAGTGATTATGGCGGTATTACCGGCACTCCTGCTTTTTTTCATCATACTATTTTTCCTGAGCTAATGCAATTAACAGGCGATAAAGGAGCAAAATCAATTATACGAAAAGATAAAGAACGTGTTAGCCTGGTTAATTTTCCAATGGGGAAAGAAGATATTGATACAGATGAAGACTATAACCGATTACTGAAAAATAATTGAGAGGTATAGGAAGCTGTCTAAAAATAAAGTTTAATTCACCATGTAAGCGATTCGTGAAGACACGAATCGCTACACTCTGTCGTAGGCTGTGTCCCCACAGCCCACTTTAAGCCCATTAAAAGATTCAAATAATCAATTTTAGAAAGCTTCTAAGACAAAATTTAGAAATGAAAACAGTTATGTCAGATATAAAAAACAGGAAATGTAACAGTGGATTTCTCCCGTTGTTGATAAATAGAATTGGTGTGTGGCATTGATAAGTGCTAACTGGCCCGCTGCTTGCAGGTGAGATGAATACTTTCGTAGTTTTACAATAATGGATAACAGGAAACCGGACAAAAATTTCTATCTCATCTTAATATTAGGATTGCTAACGGCTATTGGCCCTTTCTCTATTGATATGTATTTACCGGCCTTTCCTGATATTGCTGCTGGTTTGCATACCGATGTATCAAAGGTTACTTTGTCGTTGTCCAGCTTTTTTATTGGCATATCAGCGGGACAATTTTTATATGGCCCTTTGCTTGAACGCTATGGAAGAAAGAAACCATTATATACCGGGATGATTGTTTATTTAGCTGCTTCAGCAGGTTGTGCTATTTCTTCTTCGGTAAATGCATTAATTATTTTTCGGTTATTACAAGCATTGGGTGCCTGTGCAGGTATGGTAACAGCAAGGGCAATGGTAAGAGATTTGTTTGAAGTAAAAGAAAATGCCAAAGTGTTTTCATCGCTGATGCTGGTAGTGGCGGTCTCTCCTATTATTGCACCAACGGTGGGTGGCTATGTTACAGCTTTGCTGGGATGGCGTTTTGTTTTCTTCATGCTCATTTTAGTAGCTACAGTAATTATTGCCTGTATCTATTTCCTGTTACCGGAAAGTAAAGAACCTAATCCCAATTTTTCATTAAAGCCCAGGCCTATTATCAATAATTTTTATTCCGTACTAAAGCATCCGCAGTTTTATACCTATGCATTAACAGCTGCGATTGCTTCTGCCGGTTTATATGCATACATCGGAGGCTCACCACATGTGTTTATGGAAATTTATAAAGTAAATGAACGGCAATACGGATGGATATTCGCATTAATAGCAATGGGATTGATTGGCGCCAGCCAGGTAAACAGTGTGTTATTAAAAACGTATAGCAGTGAACAAATTATTAAAGCAGCATTGTTTTGCCAGAGTATCATTGGACTCATTTTAATCATCATCACCGGGTTGGGTTCACCCGATTTGTTTGTGATCATTTTTATGATCTTTATTTTTCTCTGCTGCCAGGGATTTATATTTCCCAATGCTTCAGCGCTTTCACTTGCTTCATTCGGGCATAATGCCGGTAGTGCCTCTGCGTTGATGGGGGGCATACAAATGGCCATCGGCGCCGGAACATCCTCACTGGTGAGTATTCTGCATAACAATACACCCTTGCCGATGACAGCAATAATGGCTGCCTGTGCTATCAGTGCTTTCTTTGTATTCCGGCAGGGAAGAAAGATTATTACCCAGCAGGCAAGTATTAAAGAAGTAGAGGAAGAAGATGTGGATATGATAAGCACACTTTAAGTTGGGAAAGAAAAATCCCGGCTATCAACCGGGATTCAATTTTATTTGTACATCTCTTCTTTCAATGTTTTTACTCTTTCATCTTCCAGGTATTCATCAAAGGTCATTAACCGATCAATGATGCCATTGGGTGTTAACTCAATAATACGGTTAGCAACAGTTTGCATAAACGTATGGTCATGACTGGTGAGTAACACAATACCACTGTAATTAGTACACTGTTCGTTAAAGCTTTGAATACTTTCCAAATCTAAGTGGTTAGTTGGTTGGTCAAGAACGATGCAGTTGGGATTTTGTAACATCATACGACTGATCATACAACGAACTTTCTCTCCTCCGCTCAGCACATTTGTTTTCTTCATAATATCATCACCACTAAATAACATCTTACCGAGGAAACCACGCAGGAAAGGTTCATCAGCATCTGTTACATGAGCAGGAACAAATTGACGTAACCAGTCAATTAAATTTAATCCCTGGCTGAAGAATTCACTGTTCTCTATTGGCAAATAAGCTTTAGTTACTGTTGTTCCCCATTCATACTTACCGGCATCAGCAGTTTGTTTTTCATTGATGATATCAAAGAAAGCAGAAACTGCTAATGGGTCACGACTGAGAAAAGCAATCTTATCTCCTTTATTAATTGTAAATGTTGCATCCTTAAACAACACACGGCCATCAACTGATTTACCAAGCTTTTCAACATTTAAAATTTGATTGCCCACTTCACGAAGTGGTTGAAAGATGATACCTGGATATTTACGGTAAGAGGGTTCAATTTCTTCCAGCGTTAATTTCTCTAAGGCTTTCTTTCTTGAAGTTGCCTGCTTACTTTTAGAAGCATTGGCACTGAAACGGGCAATGAAATCAATTAATGCCTGACGTTTATCTTCTATCTTTTTATTCTTATCACCTAATTGTCTTGCCATCAATTGTGATGACTCGTACCAGAAAGTATAGTTACCAGTAAAGATTTTTATTTTCTGACGGTCCACATCGGCTACATGTGTACACACGGCATCTAAAAAGTGACGGTCGTGGCTTACTACCAACACGATATTTTCATAATCAGCCAAAAAGTTTTCTAACCAGCTGATGGTTTCAATATCCAAACCATTGGTAGGCTCATCTAACAAAAGAATATCAGGATTGCCAAATAATGCCTGCGCCAGCAAAACCCTTACTTTCATATTGCTCGGCATATCTTTCATCAGTGTAGCATGATATTCATCTTTAATACCTAACTCACTTAAAAAAGTTGCTGCATCACTCTCTGCAGTGTAGCCACCCATTTCACCAAATTCATGTTCCAACTCTCCTGCCTTCATTCCATCTTCTTCAGTAAAATCAGCCAGCGCATAAATCGCTTCTCTTTCTTTCATCACCTGCCACATTTTTGTATGGCCCATCATCACTGTATTTAAAACAGTATGTTCATCAAACTCAAACTGATTTTGTTTTAACACCGCCATGCGTTCGCCGGGAGTGATATCAACAGTCCCTTTATTGGCTTCAATTTGTCCGCTTAATATTTTAAGAAAGGTACTTTTGCCGGCGCCATTGGCTCCAATAACTCCATAACAATTGCCTTTGGTGAAATTGAGGTTCACTTCTTCAAACAAAACTCTTTTTCCGTAGGCTAATTTTAAATCTCTTACACTGATCATAGTTGATTTTTTCGAGCCGCAAAGGTACGTTGATTCAATGGTTTTATAAAGGAAGATTTAAAGACATTTATCTGTCACAGCCATAAACAACAAAACCCCCGGAAATTCCGGGGGTCTGAAATATTTGTAAATGATATTACCATTTATCTACTTCCTCAGTGCTGCTGCTGTTGCTGCTGGCACTGGGAGCTGATTCTGCAGCAGGAGCAGGAGCTGGTGCAGCACTTTCCTGTGTCTCTGCTTCATGATGTTGTTCTTCAGCACCTTCAGTTTCCACATTATCATGGTTGAAAGCATCAAAATCAAAATCAGGCATCAATTCTGTTTTTACATAATCAACAGCTTCAGTCAAACCTTTAAGGAACTTGTTGAAGTCTTCTTTGTAAAGGAAAATCTTGTGTCTGTCGTAACCGTTGTCGTTAAAACGCTTACGGCTTTCAGTAATGGTGATGTAATAATCATTACCACGGGTTGCTCTTACATCAAAGAAATAAGTTCTTCTTTTTCCCGCACGGATACGTTTGCTATAAACGCTTTCCATCTTTTTGTCATTGTTGTCGTACGCCACAGTTGTACAGTTTTAGTTTATAATTCCTTTTTTTAAATGAGCGACAAAGATAATGTTTGCTACGAATTGGCAAAATTTTAAGATTTAGCCTAAAAACCTTTGTGGATAATGGTTTCAGGCGTCTGCAGATTCCTGCTCCTGCTGGCGGGCATATAACTCTGCATAGTAACCGCCTTTTTGCAGCAGGCCGGTATGTGTTCCCTGTTCAACAATACGTCCATCCTCAATCACTACAATACTGTCAAAGTCAAAGAGACTGAAAATACGGTGTGTGATGATGATGGCCGTTTTATCGTTGAGATATTCATGAAGCTGGTTGATGATTTCTTTCTCTGTTTTAGCATCCACAGCACTTAAACAATCATCTAAAACAATAACCTGCGGATTTTTAATCAATGCCCTCGCAATGGAGACCCGTTGTTTTTGTCCGCCACTTAATGTAACGCCACGTTCTCCTACCATGGTTTCAAATTTTTCAGCAAAACCATCAATATCTCTTTCTACTGAAGCCTGGCGGGCAGCTTTGCGATAATCACCTTCGGCATTTTTCTCTAATCCAAATTTGATATTATTGGCAATACTATCACTGAAAAGAAATACATCCTGCGGTACATAACTAATTTGGTTACGAAGATTATTCAGCTCCATTTGTTTGATGTCGGTGCTGTCAACAGTGATCATTCCTTTTTGCGGATCATACATTCGCAACAACAGTTGTGCAACAGTTGACTTACCTGAACCGGTTCTGCCGATGATCGCAATCTTCTGCCCTTTATGAATGGAAAGATTAAAATCTTTTAATGCATGAATGCCGGTATGCGGATAAATAAAATCAACATGATCAAAACGGATTTCTCCGTCTATTTTTTTCTTCGCCGGTATTGGTGGATTTTGTATTGTAGGAACAGTTTGCAAAAACTCATTCAATCTTTTTTGCGAGGCAGCCGCTCTTTGTATCATACTTGCCACCCAACCTATAGCACTTACCGGGAAGGTCATCATAGTGATGTACATTATAAAAGCAGCAATATCACCAAACTCAATTTTACCGGCAATATGCAGCATACCACCTTTATAAATGGTGAGCAATATGCTGATGCCAATGATTAACGCCATAGCAGGAAAATACACGGCTTCTAATTTTGCCAAACCCAATGCATTGTTTTTATACTCTTCGCTATTCTTATCAAAAAACTTAAGCATGGCTTTTTCCTGCACATAAGATTTGATCACTCTTATTCCTGAATAGGATTGTTGCGCATTAGTGGTAAGATCAGATAGTAAAGCCTGTATGCGTTCACTTTTTTTGTTGATGATGTTATTAACAAAATAGATTGTGATGGCAAGAAGAGGTAAAGGTGCTAAAGCCCAAATGGTAAGTTCAGGGTTTTTATGCCACATATAAAAGGAGCACATCACAATTACAGCAACTAAGTTTGTCAGATACATGATGGCCGGGCCGGTGTACATTCTCACCCTGCTCACATCTTCTGCCATGCGGCTCATCAGGTCTCCGGTATCATGTGTTTTAAAAAATTGCGTATCGAGTTTCTGGTAATGTAAATAAACTTCATTCTTCTGATCATATTCAATATGGCGGCTCATTACAATAATAGTCTGTCGCATAAAAAACATAAAGATGCCACGGATGAGTGCCAGCAATAATAAGATGATACCACAAAGGGCTATGATGTTTTCAAAACTAAGATTAAGAGAACTTATCCAATGAATAAATTTATCAACCAAAGGATCATTTTTCACAACCACATTCTTTGACTTATATCCCGGTAAATGCTGCTGTACTTTATCAATTACAAATCCCGTTACCTGCGGAGCCAACACCGCAAAATAGTTGGAGGCTATTACAAAGAAGATTCCTAAAAAGAAACGCCAGCGATACTTCCAGAAATATTTATTAACAACGGATAAATGCTTCATGCCCCGCAAAGGTAAGTACAAATGAGGCACTGCCTAACCGCTCATAAAGTTTGGTATTGCTCAGTATAAATTCTTTCCACGCAAAGACGCTAACCAGGCAAAGACGCAAAGGTTTTATTTTTAGCGTTTATTCTCTTTGCACCTTTGCGTGAAATTAAACCTTACCGATCCTATTTTTGAAACTGATATACCAACTAAACTTTAAGAATGGATATAGCTTTGAAGGTGCTCGATAGTTTCCCGCTGTTGCAGTAGTGTTTCTGTAACCACGTCGTTAATCGAAATTATTCCGCACAGTTTGTCGTGATCAAACACTGGCAGGTAGCGGATATTACTTTCACTCATAATGTGCATACAGGTATCAATGGAATTATCCGGGGTAATGCGTGGTAATCCTGTTGACATAATCTCACTCACTAATGTATCAGCTGAAGATTTCCCTTTCAGTATTACTTTCCGGGCATAATCTCTTTCTGTCAGCAATCCCATGTATTCATCATTCTCTACTACTATTAATGAGCCAATATTTTTATCGGCCATTACTTTTAACGCATCAATTACGGGAGAATTGGGGGAAACACCGATGACATTGTTCCCTTTACGGGCAAGAATATGAGATACTTTTTTCATAACAGCAGTTTATTAAATGAAAATTAAATAAAAAATGCGAAGCAGCAAGTTTTTGTATGGGAAAAGAAAGCAGATATTGCACAGAGATGATAAGTCTGTTTCCCTGATTTATTAATTTGGAATTTGTTTTTCTTATCTCGTACTTCGTGATTCTTTATTCAACCATGCTCCAGATTGGATTGACCGGTGGTATCGGCAGCGGAAAATCAACCGTAGCTAAAGTGTTTGAAACACTGGGCATACCTGTTTATTATGCTGATGAAGCCGGTAAAAAATTGATGAATGAAGATGTGGAACTGAAAGAACAGGTCATTAACCATTTTGGTGCAGATAGTTATGCTGATGGGAAATTGAACCGGTCTTTTCTTGCATCAGTGGTATTTAATAACAAGCAAAAGCTTGAATTATTAAACAGCCTGGTGCATCCGGCAACTATAAAGGATGCAAAGGAATGGATGCAAAAACAAACGGCACCGTATTCGATTAAGGAAGCTGCTTTAATATTTGAAAGTGGCAGCGGTGCAGGATTGAATTATATCATTGGTGTATATGCACCACAGCCATTGCGAATTAAACGAACCATTGACAGGGATCATGTGACAAGAGAAGAAGTAATAAAGCGTATGCAAAACCAGGTAAATGAAGAAATGAAAATGAAATTGTGTGATTTTATAATTTATAATGATGAACAGCAGTTGGTAATACCACAGGTGTTGAAGCTGCATGAACAGTTTTTAAAAGAAGCAACCAGCCAATGACCTTATTATTTTTAATCGCAGTATTGTTTGTCATTCCCTTCCTGAGTTATAAAAGCCAGGGGCAAATCCATTTAATGGAAGAACTGGATATTCCCAGGGCTAAATTATACCTGCAATCACTGTTTATGCAGGGAATACTTACTGTGCTTGCTTACTTTGCTTTACGTTCAGCCAAGCTTGAAATAAAATTTATCCCGGCATTGAATATAAAAACAATTGGTGCAGGACTTGGATTAATTGTTCTGGCATGGGCATTATCTTCCATCCGCATGAAAACAGATGCATCTTTTAAAGACACTAATCTTAAATATATACTGCCAAGGAATGGCAAAGAACAGGGTTACTGGCTGGGCACTACTTTCATTTCCTCATTTATGGAAGAGTTTGTCTATCGTGGAGTATTGTTCCTGTTGTTTTACCAGACGTTTGATAATAACTGGTGGTTGGGTGCATTAGCATCGGCAGTAGTGTTTGGCTTTTCGCATGCCACTCAGGGAACAGCCTCCGTTTTATTTATTATTCCTTTTGGTTTAGCGTTTCAATTTTTATATCAGTTAAGTGGTGGACTATTGTTGCCTATTGTTACACATTTTGTATATAATACCGGAGTAAACATTTTTTTCGCCAAACAAATATTAAAAGAAGCAAAGAGAGAAGATAAAGGAGACGACAATTCTGCTACTTCATGATTTTATAACAAAAACGTTTTAGTTTCCCTTCAAAATCGAAAGGTGTAGTTGCTTTGGTTATATCTTTTATTCCGGATGCTTGTATCTTACCTGTTTCTAAAACAAATTTTGTGTAATTAGTGCTGAAGTATAAGATGCCGCCTGGTTTTAATGCCAGCAAACATTTATTGATAAGTTCTGCATGATCCTGCTGGATATCCAAAAAATCTTTCATCTTTTTACTGTTGCTGAATGTTGGAGGATCCATTATGATAATGTCGAATGAATTCAGCTTTAGCTCGTCCAGGTACTGCAACACATCTGCTACTATAAAATGATATTTCGATGCACCAGTAAATCCATTCAGCTCAAAATTATCTTTAGCCCATTGAATATAGGTGTTGGAAAGATCAACAGTGGTTACTTCAGTTGCTCCGCCTGCTGCTGCATAAACAGAAAATGAACCGGTATAAGCAAACAGGTTTAATACTTGTTTACCGGCAGATTCTTTACGCACCATCTCCCTGGTAATGCGGTGATCTAAAAACAAACCGGTATCTAAATAATCAGACAAGTTAATTTTGAATTTTAACCCACCTTCTTCTACTAAAAAAAATGCTGCCTCCTCTCCTGTTTTTTGATACTGACCGGTTCTTTCTGATTTACGTTTTCTTTCTTTGAGATAGATATTTTCATCGGCAACATTCAGTACTTTGCTGATGATATGATTGGATTCATTCAACCACTGCTCATGTTCACCTTCAGTAAGATTATGTTTGGCTCTGTATTCAGCTAAATAAACTTTATCATCATACACATCAATAATAAGAGGGAACTCTGGCAAGTCTTTATCGTAAATACGGTAACAGGAAATAGATTGCCTCCCCGCCTGCTTGCTTAAATGTTTATATACTTTGGCAAGCCTGTTTTCAAACATGATGAATTTTGCTTCATTCATGCGGCAATGATAAAGAAAACTGTACAAAAAAACCTAACAGGTCTTAAAGACCTGTTAGGTTTTACAGCAGTATTATAAATTTTTATTTCAACTTAGCCAATGCCTCTTTAATTCTTGCCCATGCTTTTTCAATATTCGGCATGCTGTTGGCAAAAGAAAAACGAACACATCTTGGCTCACCAAATGCATCACCCATTACTGATGATACATGTGCAGTATTCAATAAATACATAGCAAAGTCAGCAGAGTTTTTAATGGTTGTTTCTCCATCTGATTTACCATAGTAATAAGATACATCAGGGAAAATATAAAAAGCACCTTCTGGCTCTGCACATTTTATACCGGGAACATCTTTTATCAGATCAAGCACTTTAGCACGGCGTCGGGTAAACTCTTCTGTCATTTCAAACGAAGGTTTCAAATCGGTGGTCAATGCAACTACAGCCGCTTTTTGTGTAATGGAGCAAGTAGCACTGGTAAATTGTCCCTGTAGCTTTTCACAAGCTTTAGCGATATCAACATTAGCAGCGATATAACCTAAACGCCAGCCGGTCATTGCAAAACCTTTACTCAACCCGTTAATCAGTACTACCCTGTCTTTCAGATCGCTGAATTGTGCAATACTTTCATGCTCGCCAACAAAGTTGATGTATTCATATATTTCATCAGAAAGAATGGTGATCTGCGGATATTTTCTGAACACTTCAGCTAATCCTTGTAATTCTTCTTTACTGTAAACAGTACCGGAAGGGTTGCAGGGTGAAGAAAATAAAAATACTTTTGTTTTATCGGTGATAGCATCTTCTAATTGTTGCGGAGTAATCTTAAATCCTTTTTCTAACTCTGAATGAATTTCAACCACCACACCTCTGGCAATCTTAACGAGTTCAGAATAAGTAACCCAGTAAGGAGTTGGGATGATCACTTCATCACCTTCATCTACTAATGCAAGAATAACATTTGCCAAACTTTGCTTGGCACCAGTTGAAGCAACGATGTTCTCTGGTTTATAATCAAGATTATTATCACGTTTTAATTTGGTACAAACAGCTTCACGAAGATCTAAATAACCCGGCACCGGAGTATAATGACTCCAGTTGTCATCAATAGCTTTTTTAGCAGCGTCTTTAATGTGTTGCGGTGTATCAAAATCAGGTTCACCTAAACTAAGATCAATCACATCAATTCCTTTGGCTCTTAACTCACGTCCGAGCTTGGCCATTTTAAGGGTTTCGGGTTCTGCAAAGCGATCTAACAAAGAAGATAATTGGAGCGGCTGTGTTAATGTTTCCATTTTGAACTTAAGTGTTGTGAATAATTGCCCGCAAAGGTACTGCTATTTGGCACTAACATGTGTTCACTACAGTTGAAAATTTAAAGTTTAATGTTTATGGTTTATGGTTTGAATATAGTCCATTTGAAAGTCAGATAAGTCTGGTAAGTAAACCTTTGGTCTTTGCAATTCATAATCATAAATCACCTGGCCCAGGTGTTTCATAAAAGGGTAGCCCACTTCATCATAATCATATTTATCGTCGTTGAAAATACCATCACTATTGCAGTAGATAACGGTGCTTAAAAAGAATTCTACTTTTTTTTCAAAATCCACTACATAAGCTATATCCAATAAAAAGCCGTACGCATCTCCAACTTTATTAAAGATGCGGATATGTTTTGGCAAATTACCTTTTTCACTGCCGTACAAAACAAATTTGCAGTAAGCATCCCATTCACCAAATTCCGGATACTGCGGATAATCAGCTTCACCGGGAAAAAGCGACATATATTTCCGGAGAAAACGGTAGTCTTCCTCTGTAAGATTAAATCTTTTATCTGCAGCAACAGTTTGGGGGAAAATAATGCTGCGCAAAATATTATGTAAATCTCCCAATGAAAAACGGTTACGCTTGCTAAAGTCAAATGGTTCGTTTATTAATTTATCACCGCTCATATATCCTTTTCCAAGCTTTGTATTGCGCAGTTCATATTGCTGCTGATTGAAAAGGGCTGGTTTTTCATAAATCAATTTACCGGTAGTATCATAAAATTTTACAGGGTTGGTATGGCGGTTTTCCTCTTCACTTAATGGTAGTTGAAGCCTGTGCAGTAACTGTACATCCTTATATCCTTTCTCATGCAGTTTATCATTGATATACTCTTGCCCAAGAAATTCATATAAGCGGTTATAAGCATCATTATCGCTTACCAAAAAAATCTTTTTGATGTATTGCTCAATTGTTGGTCTTCCATCTTTACTGGTGGGATCATTATAAACGCTGGTTTGTCCGCTGTAAGCTGATTCAGTAATCATGGTGGATTGACGGCTGAGTCCTTCCACTTTAAGATCGTTCAACTTTTCCAGTGCAAGTAATGCTACCGGCATTTTAACGGTACTGGCCGGATAGAAATATTTATTGGAGTTTACGTTAAAATAATAATCTGTTAGTGACGGAATGTTGTTTTTATCACGATTGATTTGGGTATAAATGATCTGAACATTGAGTGAATCGGCATTTTTTAATAGCAGATCAAAATATTGAGGGTATTTTGATAAGAGATTCTTCAGAAATGGGTCTGTTTTAGTACCGTCAGATGCTATGATAGTTGTGTCACCCATTTTATATTGCCCTGATTTTTGTACAGGTTTGCATGATAAAATAAGTACAAATAAAAATACTGGCAGGGTGAATGCGGGGCTTGAATGTTTCATCAGGTCAAATATAAAAAAAGCCTCATTGCCACTCGTTTTCGGTCAATAAAAAGCAGGATTTTAACAGCTAAAGGATTTTCACCTCAAAACTGGCGTATTTGCCTGAAAACCCTATCTTTGCGACCTCTTAAAAAAAGCTATAAACAAACACGTATGCAACTGAAAGGTTTGGTCCGTTTTTTTGCGATTGCATTAATCGTTATCTCCCTGTACCAACTGCACTTTACCTGGGTGGTGAACAATCATGAGAATAAAATGGCAGCAAAGGCTGATAAATTTGTAAAAGCCAATTTTCCTAATGCTGATAAAGCAACTGCAGACTCTGTAAAAAAATTCCGTCTCCGTCAATTATTGGATAGTACCCGTGACGAAACTGTTACTTACGGAGTAACAGGCGCCATCTCCTATCAAAAAGCAAAAGAACAGGAACTGAATCTTGGTTTGGATTTGCAGGGGGGTATGAGTGCTACTATGAAAGTGGGGTTAGATGGGCTGGTACGGTCATTAGCCAATAACAAGCAAGATGAAAAATTAAATAAAGCCATTGCTGCTGCTACGCAAAGACAGGCAAACAGTGACGCTGATTTCATCAATTTATTTGCCGAAGAGTATCAAAAATTAAATGCTGATAAAAAACCATTGGCAGCTTTGTTTGCCGGTGCTTCACAATCAAAAATAAAAGCTACTGATAATGATGCACAGGTAATAGAAAAGATAAGAACACAGGCAAATGATGCGGTATCACAAACTTTTAAAGTATTACAAACCCGTATTGATAAGTTTGGTGTAGCGCAGCCAAGTATTAATCTGGATAAAACAAAAGACATCATCACTGTTGAATTACCGGGTGTTGATAATCCTGAAAGGGTTCGTAAATATTTGCAATCAACTGCAAACCTGCAATTCTTTGAAGTTTATTCCTACGGCGATATTTACACGGCATTGGAGAAAGCTGATTTAGCATTATCGCAATATTTGAAAGGTACCACTGTTGCTACTGCCAATACTACTGCTGATACAACAGGACAAAGCATCATCCAAACACTAGGAATCAAAAATGATTCAACTACAAGTAATAAAGTAAAAGCTGACAGTACTAAAAAAGATTCCGTTCAGCAATCAACCGATAAACCATTACTGCGCTATTTCGCCGGAATTGATACAAGGTATCCATATGGCTGCCAGGTAGCATTAAAAGATACTGCTACGTTAAATACTTATTTAAGATTAGACATAGTAAAAAATCAGTTGCCCGCTAATCTTAAATTATTATATGGAAATGCCGATAAAAATAAGCAAGGCAAGTCACTTAATTACTTAATGCTTTATCCTATCAAAGCATTTAATGCCGCCGGAGATGCTGAATTAGAAGGCGAACACATAACAGAAGCAGGCCCCAGTTATGACGAGAAAGGCCGGCCGGATATCGTTTTTGATATGGATAATGTGGGCGCCAATAAATGGGCTGCAATAACTGAAAGAAATGTTGGTAAACCAGTTGCCATTGTATTAGATAACACTGTATATTCCATTCCCAATGTAATAAATAAGATTACCGGTGGTAATTCAAGTATTACCGGTAGTTTCACCCCGGAAGAAACACAGGATTTATCAAATATTCTGAAGACAGGTAAATTACCGGCTCCTGCTAAAATTG
The DNA here is from genome assembly GCA_016200915.1 of Sphingobacteriales bacterium. Lineage (GTDB taxonomy): Bacteria > Bacteroidota > Bacteroidia > Chitinophagales > Chitinophagaceae > AWTP1-9. The sequence goes on along the minus strand of JACQDV010000025.1, from coordinate 16,421 downwards.
TACAGGAACAAGTAGTAGGTCCCACTTTAGGTAAAGAAGCAATCAGCGGTGGTACTAAGGCTTTTGTAATTTCCTTCCTGGTAATCTTTGGATTGATGTTGCTTTATTATAACACTTCAGGTTGGGTTGCTAATATCGCTCTCATCTTAAACTTGCTCTTCACTATCGGCGTACTAAGTGCCCTTGGAGCTACTTTAACAGCTCCGGGTATTGCTGCGTTAGTATTAACCATTGGTATGGCAGTGGATACAAACGTTATCATCTTTGAACGTATTAAAGAAGAACTCACACACGGCAAGAGCTATCAACTGGCTGTGGCAGATGGTTACCGCCGTTCTTTGCCTCCTGTATTAGATGCTCACATCACCAGTTTTCTAACTGCCGCTATTCTCTTCTATTTTGGATTAGGCCCTGTGTTAGGTTTTGCAACTACGCAAATGCTTGGTATCGCATTATCATTGTTCTGCGGTATCCTTATTTCAAGATTGGTAACTGATCTCTTTACAAATAAGAAAAAGCACCTCGAATATTTTACTTCTTTAAGTAAGCGGATTTTTAAACATGCAGCTTTTAAATTTATCGAATACCGGAAAGTAGCTTATATGATTTCCGGAGTTGTTTTAATAATGGGTGTGGCTTCATTCTTTCATGGTTTTGATGAAGGTGTGGAATTTAAAGGTGGCCGCAGTTACACAGTAAGATTTGATAAGGCAATAGAAGATAATAGTAAAGTAGCTGATGAGCTGAAAAAAGTATTTGGTGATTTCCCGGTAATTAAAACTGTTGGCGATAACAAAACACTCAACATCACCACTTCTTATAAAAAAGAAGATCCGTCGTTAAGCGCTGATTCAGCAGTGGAGAGCACACTTTACCAGGGATTAAAACCATTCCTGAAATCAGGCGCTACGTATGCTGATTTTGTAAAAGAAAATAAGAAAGGATCACAAACTGTTCAGCCTACCATTTCTGATGACCTGAAGAAAGGTGCGATTAAAGCAACAATATTTGCGTTACTCATCATCTTTGTTTATATCTTCCTCCGTTTCCGTGACTGGAGATATTCTTTGGGAACAATTATAGCCTTATTCCACGACGTATTTGTTACACTGGCAGTATTTTCCTTTGCAAAAGGGATTATGCCATTCCCGCTGGAAATAGATCAGCATTTTATTGCTGCTGTTTTAACGGTAATTGGTTTCTCGATGAATGATACGGTTATTGTATTTGACCGTATCCGTGAATACAGCCGCACTTTGCATGGAGCAGATAAGACTACCATTATCAACAGGGCTATCAATGATACATTAAGTCGTACCATCATGACATCTTTAACAGTATTCCTCACCATTCTTATCCTCTTTATTGTAGGTGGTGAAGTAACTAAAGGTTTTGCCTTTGCAATGCTGGTGGGTGTTATTACAGGTACTTATTCATCCATATTTGTAGCTGCCCCTATCTTAATTGATATGGCAAAGAGCAAGCCATTGGGTGAGCCGGAACATGATAAAACTATGGCCAAAGCAAGGCATTCTATAGGTTAAATATCTTTAAAAACAGTAAAAAATCCCCTTTTCTGTTGAAGGGGATTTTTTTATTGAAGCACCAAACTTGGCTTCTTTTAATTATTTTGCATACCACTTCATAGCAATGAAAATATTCAGCAGCAAACCCAGTCAGGTAGGAAAAGAAAATTTGCCCGATGTTACCTGCGCCTATTGTCATCAAAAAGGTAATGTTGATATGCATATCTTTTACCGTTACTATCATTTATTCGGGATTCCCATGTTTCCTCACCGCCGCGGAGGCGCCATCATGTGCCATAACTGCAAGCATGTAACTAATGCCAAGTTATTCCCAATTGATTTAAAGGAAAGATATTTAGAAATTAAAAGTAAGTATAAGGCCCCCTGGTGGCATTATTTCGGATCTGTTTCAATAACCATTCTGGTTGTTTCATTTCTTAGCATCCGGATTTTTGCTTACGGAACCATCACCCTGAATAAATTTTTAAGCAGCATTAAACCGAATGTTATTTACAAATATTCGTTGAGCAAAAAAAAATATACATTCTGGAAAATTGCAAGGGTAAATAAAGACTCCGTTTATTATTTTCCAAGCAATTATCAGTTTAGCGGAACTCCCCCGAAAGAGATAGATTTTTCAGCTGAGGATTTTTTTGATTCAACAGAACGCCTTTATCTCAAAAGCGAGTTTAAAACAGATTTTGAAGCAAGTAAGATTAAGAAATATAAATAAGACTATACTGCAAATGACGTTCCGCAGCCACAGGTTGATGTGGCGTTTGGATTTTTAAATACAAAACCACGGGCATTTAATCCATCACTAAAATCAACCTCCATTCCCATAAGATAAATTCCGTGAGCTTTATTCATAATAACATTAATGCCTTCAATATTGTAAACTTCATCGTTGTCTTCTTTTTTATCAAAGCCCAAAATGTAGGTCATACCAGAACAACCGCCACCCTTCACTCCCACTCGCAGGTATTCATAATGCTCAGGATTATCGGCTGTCAATAATCTTTTAACTTCTTCAATAGCCGCAACTGTAAAACTTACCGGTGCCGTCATTATCATTTCCATTGTACTCAAATTTGATACAAAGATAATCAAGATTTAGAATGAAAAAATAACCTCGCAGGCTTCATATTTACGCTAAAGGAAATTTTTAACAAGATCAAAATCACCTGTTTGACCGTCAACATCATTATTCTGCAATCTTCTTTCCCCTATTTTTGCAATCAAACAAAATGTATTTATGGATCCAATGGCCTGGCTTATTTTATTAATAATAGCGGTCACAGCAGTTGCTGTATTATATTTTATACGATCAGAAAAAAAAGAAACCACTATGGCAGGAAACACAACTAACAACCCAACACCCGGCAACGCTCCCTTAAATCCTGAAGCGTTACGATTAAAACTGCAGGCTTACGAACGCCTGACTATTTTATGCGAACGAATAGGGCTCAACAATTTGATCTCCCGGTTTAATCACGATGGTTTTTCAAGGAGGCAATTGCAGGGGGCAATGACTGATGCTATTAAAACAGAATATGAGTACAACGTAAGTCAGCAGATTTATGTAACCCCTCAAATATGGGAAGCCATTACTAATCTGAAAGAACAAAACATATTTATTGTAAACCAAATTGCGGCTGCATTGCCGGCAGAAGCATCGGCAAGAGATTTAAGCAAGGCAATACTACAGTTCTTAGATGCAGATAAAAATGCATCCTTACAATCAATCGTGATGCAGGCCATTGGACATGAGGCAAAACAATTAATGCTATGAGGTTTGTGGTTTATAGTTTGTAGTTGACGAAAATTTGAGGTTTTAAAATAAATACTAAGATGAACGACAATAAAAAATATACAGATAGTGGTATTGAAATAAAAACAGTTTACACCGAACCACAAACCACAAATCACAAACCACAAACTGAACTCCCTGGCCAATTTCCTTTTACCCGTGGCGTACAACCAGACATGTATCGTGGCAAGTTATGGACGATGCGCCAGTATGCAGGTTTCTCCACTGCAGAAGAAAGCAATAAACGGTATCATTATTTATTATCACAAGGAGTAAGTGGTTTAAGTGTCGCTTTTGATCTGCCAACACAAATAGGTTACGACAGTGATCATGCTTTAGCTGAAGGTGAAGTAGGTAAAGTTGGTGTGGCAATAGATTCAATTGAAGATATGCAAACACTCTTCAAAGGAATTAAATTAGAAGAGGTATCCACTTCCATGACCATTAATGCAACTGGTTTTATTTTACTCTCTCTTTATGTTGCTTTAGCAAAACAGCAAGGCGCTGATTTAAAAAAGATAAGCGGCACCATACAAAATGATATTTTAAAAGAGTATGCAGCAAGAGGAACTTATATCTATCCCCCTAAACCATCTATGCGCATCATCACCGATATTTTTGAATGGTGCAGTAAAGACTTACCCAAATGGAATACTATTTCCATCAGCGGCTATCACATCAGGGAAGCAGGTAGTACTGCGGTGCAGGAAATAGCCTTCACCCTCAGCAATGGTAAAGCTTATGTAAAAGCTGCTCTTGAAAAAGGATTAGATATAAATGTATTTGGCAAACGTCTCTCCTTCTTTTTTAATTCGCATAATAATTTATTTGAAGAAGTAGCCAAATTCCGTGCGGCAAGAAGAATGTGGGCAAAGATGATGAAAGAACTGGGAGCTACTGATGATAAAGCGATGATGCTTCGCTTTCACACACAAACTGGCGGAAGCACATTAACTGCACAGCAACCACTCAATAATATTTCAAGAGTTACCATCCAAACATTAGCAGCAGTTTTAGGTGGCACACAAAGCTTGCATACGAATGGTTACGATGAAGCATTGAGCTTACCAACTGAAGAAGCAGCAAGGATTGCATTACGGACACAACAAATTGTTGCTTATGAAAGTGGTGCGCCTGATACAGCAGATCCGTTGGCCGGCTCTTATTTCATTGAAGCATTAACCGATGAAGTGGAACAAAAAGCATGGGAACTGATTGGAAAGATTGATGCAATGGGTGGCAGTGTAAGTGCTATTGAAGAAGGATTTATACAAAATGAAATAGCCCGTAGTGCTTACGAATACCAGCGCAATATTGAAACAAATGAAAAGATCATTGTAGGAGTAAATAAATTCCAGGTAAATGAAACCGATTCAACTCCTGTCTTTAAAATTAATGACGGAATTCGGGTTATTCAATCAGAAAAATTAAAACAACTCCGCAATAATCGTAGCAACGCCAAAGTAGATCAGTTGCTCCAGGTAATAAATGATAAAGCTGTGAGTGGTGAAAATTTAATGCCGGCTGTGATTGAAGCAGTAGAAAACAAATGCACATTGGGAGAAATTGCAGATGAACTACGAGGGGTATTTGGCGAATACAAAAGTAAATAGTTATTCTGCCGTTGTGGGGTCAATCACCGTTCTTACTCTCGAAACCACATTTGCCGGAAAGCCACCCATCTCCGCATGTTTCTTTACCATAGCTTCATCCGGCGCAATATAAACGCAATAAATTTTGTCATCCGTAACAAAACTGTGCAACCACTGTATTTGTGGCCCTAACTGACTTAATACACCACAGGATGTTTGTGAAATAGCATGAAGCTGGTCTGCTGAGAGATTTCCTGCTCCGGGGATTTCCCTTTCAATTACAAATTTTGGCATAGCATTTTGTTTTAATGATTAACAAATCTGGCCGGGTAACGATATCAAGTTAGTAAAAAATAAAACAGGGAAATATTTTTTTACTGAGACGCTATTGCAATATGTTTCTCATTAATTTTAAGGATGCTTCATTCAACTTTAGTGAGTACGGACGATGAACTTCACCAGATACTTCACCTGCAGCAATTGTATTTAAGAGGAAACAATGATGCCACAGAAGAAAAGGAACAGGGTTTTGTAACTGTTCATCATTCGTTTGAATTATTACATCAGCTGCATAAAATGTCTCCCAGTGTAATTGTAAAAGACGATAATAAAGTAGTGGCCTACGCTTTAACAATGGTTAATGAATGCAGAGAACTGATTCCGGTACTGCTTCCCATGTTTAACATGTTAGATCAAATTATCTACAACGGCAAACCATTGCAAGAGTATAGATTTTATGTAATGGGACAGATTGGAGTGCACAAAGATTACCGTGGAAAAGGATTGGTTAAGATGTTATACGATAAACACAAGGAAGTATATAGCCCACAATTCGATTTTATTGTTACAGAAATTGCTACCCGGAACACCCGCAGCACCAGAGCACACGAAAAAATTGGTTTCAAAACCGTTCACCAGTTTACTGATTCAACAGATGATTGGGATATTGTGTTGTGGGATTGGAAATGAATAGCCGTTAAATGCCGGAAAAATTTTAAATTGTCACACTAATTTTTGCATATGAGAAAAACTACAGTTATCACCGCATTATTCTTATTAATTATTATTACTCCTTCGTTCGGACAAACAGGTAACCTTTCCGACAACAAACAATTCCTTATCAACTCAATTAAAAAACATGAAAAGGAATTAATTGACCTGAGTGATAAAGTATGGGGCTTTGCTGAAATAGCCATGAAGGAAAAACAATCATCCAAAGTATTAGCTGATTATGCGGAAGCACAGGGATTAAAAGTTGAAAGAGGAGTAGCGAATATTCCCACAGCATTTATTGCTACTTATGGAAGCGGCAAACCAATTATTGCAGTAATGGGAGAATTTGATGCATTACAGGTTTATCACAAAAAGCACAATACACCAAGGAGCCATTGAAAGAAGGAGCACCGGGTCATGGTTGCGGGCATAATATGTTTGGCGCCGCCAGTTTAGGTGCAGCAGTAGCAATAAAAGAATTGATAGCAGCAGGAAAAATAAAAGGCACTGTGAGATTTTATGGTACTCCGGCCGAAGAAGACCGTGAAGGAAAAGTATGGATGGCAAAAGCTGGTTTGTTTGATGATGTGGATATCTGTTTTGATTGGCATCCTGCAGCAGAAAACAAAGCAAACATTCAAAGTTCACAGGCCGTTACCCATTATATGATAGAGTTTAAAGGTAAGAGTGCTCATGCTGCAGCTGATCCATGGAACGGAAGAAGTGCATTAGATGGTGCGGAACTATTTAATGTGGGTATTAATTTTTTAAGAGAACATGTGAAGCCAAGTGTAAGAATTCACTATGTATATAAAGCAGCCGGTAATGTTCCCAATGTAATTCCTGATACTGCTAGTGTGTGGTTATGGATAAGAGATTCCAAACGCACAGGCGTGGCCGATGTAGAAAAAAGAATGATGGATATTGCCAAAGGTGCCGGAATGATGGCCGGTGTACAATCAAAAGTAACGATCATCAGTGGTTTATATGAAATACTGGTAAATGAAACAGGTGCAAAAGCAATGCAATCGAATATGGATGCTATCGGGCCCATCACTTATACAAAAGAAGAAATTGATTTCGGCAATAACATAATGAAAGAATATGGCAAAGAACAATTGGGAATTGATGGTCATATATTTCCATTGGAAGCAACAAGACCTGACCCAGATGGTGGTTCAACCGATGTGGGAGATATCAGCTGGATTGTTCCTGAAGTTGGATTAACTGCTACTACTGCTCCTGCAAAATCTCCCTGGCATTCATGGGTGGTGGTTGCCTGCGGTGGTATGAGTATTGGTCATAAAGGATTATTGTTTGCTTCCAAATCGCTTGCCACTACTATGTGTGATATGTTTGAGAACGAACAGTTGAGAAAAGATATAAGAGCTGAGTTTGAAAAAAGAAGAGGAACAGAAAGATGGAAAGCTATTTTACCTGATGTAATGCCTCCAATTGAATAGAATGATATTTTAGTAGGGCTGCAAAATTTTGTGGCCCTATGATTTTCCTGCCATGTATTTTTTAAAAAACCCATCAGCCGTAAGCACTTCAATATCCGAAAAATAAAAATCATCCACATCTTCGGTAATAATGCATTTGCATTTTGCTTCAAGGGCGGAATAATATTCTAACCCGTCTTCAAAATCATTGATGCGGTTGTTTTGAAAAACTTTTTTTACTGCATTCCCGGGCAAATTTGTAATAGAAATATTTTCAGTTAATATTTTTATTTTATTACGGGCAGTGGTTTTGTTTTTCTTTTCAGCAAAATAAAAGGTAATAGCTAAACAAAGTGGCGATGTAAACACTTCAAACTGGCGATGATTAACCAAACTCAATATGCGGGAAGTGGTAGTGAACAAAGGATATTCTTTATTCACAATAGAAATTAAAATATTGGCATCTAAAAATATTTTCATTTTTTAGAGGAAAAGTATTCAGCATGGGTGTTTTTGCGGCTTCGTTTTTTGGTTTGATACACGGCATTGCCTTCAGCTACCATGCTTACCCATTCGCTGATGGGATAATCTTCCAGTGTATGATGAGGGGCAGAAACAATTTTTTGTAACAAAAATTCCACTAAGCGGGAAAGGCTGATATTGTTTTTTTCAGCATACCGCTTGGCTTTGGCTATAACACCTTCATCAAAACTTAATGTTATTTTAGCATCCATATTGGTAATTTTTACAAAAGTACAATTTTATACGACATAAAAAAATATTTTATACGTATAAAATATTCCTCACTCATTTGACCACATTTCTTATCTTCAAACAAAAATTACATGCGGAAAATTATTTTTCTTTCACTCCTGTTGTCTGCCCTCCAGGTTGCTGTCGCACAAACCAATACGGCTTTGGAGCAGCAGGTAAAAGCAGTTTATCCAAAACTAATTGAATGGCGCAGGCATATCCATGAAAATCCCGAATTAGGTAACCGTGAATTTAAAACAGCCGAATATATTGCCAATCATTTAAAATCACTGGGTTTAGAAGTAAAAACTGGTGTTGGTAAAACCGGCGTGGTAGGAATATTAGTTGGCGGCAAGCCAGGCCCCGTGGTAGCGTTGCGGGCCGATATGGACGCACTGCCTGTACCCGAAAGAGTGGATGTTCCTTTTAAATCAAAAGTTACAGCTGAATACAATGGACAAACTGTTCCGGTGATGCATGCCTGCGGGCATGATAGTCATGTAAGTATTCTGATGGGAACAGCGGAAGTTTTAAGCAAAATGAAAAAAGATATTGCCGGTACAGTTAAATTCATCTTTCAACCTGCAGAAGAAGGTCCGCCTGCTAATGAAGAAGGCGGTGCTCCATTAATGATTAAAGAAGGAGTAATGGATAATCCAAAAGTGGATGCTGTGTTTGGATTACATATTGCTTCTTCAGTAGAAATTGGAAAACTAAAATATAAGAGTGGATCATTTATGGCATCGAGTGATTGGTTTACTATTACAGTAAAAGGAAAAGGTTCACATGGCTCTATGCCATGGGGTGCTAAAGATCCTATTGCCATCGGAGCACAAATAGTAACCGGTTTACAAAATATTGTTAGCCGCCAGGAGGACTTAACTAAAGCTCCTGTAGTAATAACTGTCGGTAAGTTCCATAGCGGATTAAGAAGTAATATCATTCCCGAAGAAGCGGTACTTGAAGGAACCATAAGAACACTCGATGCACAAATGCAAAAAGAAGTACATGAAAAAATAAAACTGACTGCACAAAAAATTGCCGAAGCATGGGGTGCTACAGCTGAAGTTACAATCGATACCAAAACCCTGGTAACTTATAATAATCCTGATTTAGTAAAGATGATGTTGCCTTCATTACAAAAAGCTGCCGGGGAAAATAATGTTTCTGAATCAACATGGACAACAGGTGCAGAAGACTTCTCTTATTTCGGAGAAAAAGCACCAGCTTTCTTTTTCAACTTAGGTGGAATGCCAAAAGGTGGTGATCCTAAAACAGCTCCACCACATCACACACCTGATTTTTATATTGATGACAGTATGCTGGATGTAGGTGTAAAAGCTTTTTGTAATATTGTATTTGATTATGCCAAACTAAAGGAAGCAGCAGGTAAGAAAACAAATTAAAATATCCAATTGCTCAATATTAATAAAGGTCAGGATATATTTCCCGGCCTTTTGTTATTTATTATAATTCCTCTCCCCAAAAATCAAACTCCCAATCCTCACCATATTACTCCCCTCTTCTATCGCTATTTTATAATCACCACTCATGCCCATGCTAAGAGTTGACAGTTGACAGTTGGCAGTTGACAGGGAACTGTTGATCGTTGGTCGTTGACCGATGGCGGGTGATTCACCAGTCACTTTATCAAATAATCCTTTCAAATATTTAAACTCACTCCTCACCAAATCCACATCCTCACTAAAACTCGCCATCCCCATCAATCCCGCTACTCTCACATTTTTCATTGGCATATTTGCTAATTGGCTAATTGCCTCATTTAATTCCACCTCATCCATTCCAAACTTCGTTTCTTCTTTAGCAATATGCACCTGCAGTAAACAATCAATCACTCTATTATTCTTTGCTGCCTGTTTATTTATCTCCTGCAACAGTTTCAAACTATCCACTCCATGAATTAAATGAACAAACGGAGCTATAAACTTTACCTTATTACTCTGCAGGTGACCAATAAAATGCCAGCGTACATCATTGGGCAGCAAAGGTTGTTTATCCACCAGTTCCTGTACATAATTCTCACCAAAATCTCTTTGCCCCAAATCACACAATGTTTTTATATCTTCCACCGGTTTGGTTTTAGATACGGCAACTAATGTTGCTTTGCCTTTTAACTCGTTTATTATCTCTTGATATTTCTCCGTATTTATAGCCATAATTTATTTCACGCCAAGGCGCTAAGAAGCAAAGATAAACGCAAAGAAAAAGCCATCGGTAAAAAACCAATGGCTAATATTTTCTCGCAGCTCATAGCTAATGGCTCGCAGCTATCTTTCTTATTTCAGTATCGACCTGCTGATCACAATCCGCTGCACTTCACTGGTACCTTCATATATCTGTGTGATTTTGGCATCCCGCATTAATCTTTCTACATGGTATTCTTTTACAAAACCATAACCACCATGAATCTGCACCGCTTCCGTCGCCGTCCACATGGCTGTTTCACTGGCATATACTTTCGCCATAGATGAACTCAATGTATAATCCATGCCATTATCTTTTTCCCATGCTGAACGAAGGCATAATAATCTTGCAGCTTCAATTCTTGTAGCCATATCCGCCAGTTTAAAAGCAATGATCTGGTGATTCATAATCTCTGTGCCAAAAGCTTTACGTTGTTTACTGTATGCTTTGGCTAATTCATAAGCACCGCTGGCAATACCCAATGCTTGCGACGCAATACCAATTCGTCCGCCAGCTAATGTCTTCATGGCAAAGGTGAAACCAAAACCATCTGCACCTACCCGGTTTGCTTTGGGCACTTTTACATCATTAAACAAAATGCTGTGTGTATCGCTACCACGGATGCCGAGTTTGTTTTCTTTGGCCCCAACTGAAACACCAGGCCAGTTCTTTTCAACAATCAGGCAATTAATACCACGGCTGCCTTTAGCAGGATCAGTTTGTGCAATCACTAAATAAACACTGGCTGAATTTCCATTGGTAATCCAGTTCTTGGTACCATTTAAAAGATAGTAATCACCTTTATCTTCAGCGGTGGTTTTTTGTGAAGTAGCATCACTACCAGCTTCCGGCTCACTTAATAAGAAAGCACCTATATATAGCTCACCATTTTTCTTCCCCTGTGCTAAAGGCGTTAAATATTTTTGCTTTTGCTCTTCCGTGCCATACTCCTGCAGACCATAACAAACAAGACTATTATTTACACTCATACACACACTCACACTCGCATCTACCTTGCTTATTTCTTCCATCGCCAGCACATAACTCACCGTGTCCATACCGGCGCCGCCATATTCAGGTTTTACCATCATGCCCATAAAACCAAGGTCGGCTAATTTCACAATTTGTTCTTTGGGGAATTGTTGCTTTTCGTCCCGTTCAATAACGCCGGGCAAACATTCCGTTTGAGCAAAATCCCTGGCAGCTTTCTGAATCATCAAATGTTCTTCGGAGAGTTGAAAATGCATAACCAATCTTTTAAAGTGCCGCAAAAATAATTGAAAAGAATTAAAGACTAACGGGTGTTTGGATATTTATTTTGGGCCTGAGGTTTGTGCTGCTATTGAGCTTCGGTTGCGTCGCACACTTTTACGTTGGGTAACATTATTGAACATGCCCAATAATTATATATTCAATATGAATTGCCAGCTTCGTTTTACAGCATAACTCAATCACCATGCGTTCCTACGGAACGCTGATAATCGCTTTGATTTTTTTCTACCCACCATACGTCCCTATGGGACGAAGCCTATGCTCCGTAGGAGCATCTCGTGGGTAGAAAATAATGAAAAGATATTCATTCGTTCCGTAGGAACGTTTCGTGGGTAGCTCCGTGATAGGAAAATAATTTCGTTCCGTAGGAATCCCGCAAACATGCGGGAGTGATACAGCATCGAACATAAAAAAATTTATCCATTACAAAAACATCTACCCTAATTGTTTTAATTTTAGCGAACCACCAATAACAAAAATCTTGTCACTATGCCTAATACATACACTCAATTGCATATCCAATTTGTATTCGCTGTTAAATATCGTGCTGCATTAATTCATCCGGGCTGGAAGGAACGATTACATCAATATATTACCGGCATTATTCAACAGAATGAACACAAACTATTACAAATTAACAGCATGCCCGATCATATTCATATCTTCATTGGCATGCGGCCTAATCAATCTGTTTCTTCATTGATTCAAAATATAAAAACAGAAACTACAAAGTGGATCAAAGAAAATAAATTCTGCACTTCGCCTTTTGCCTGGCAGGAAGGTTATGGCGCATTCTCTTACTCTAAATCACATGTGTTAAACGTTATTCATTACATTCAAAACCAGGAACAGCATCATCAGAAGAAAACATTTCTCGAAGAGTATGTGGAGTTTTTAAAAGCGTTTGAAATTGATTATGATGAGAGATATATTTTTACAGAACCGGAATAAACAGAATTATGATAAAATCAAAATATAAGCCACTCCAATTATTCTTTTCCTTATTTTTTGGTTGTTTCTTCATTGCTATCGCTGTCTTATTATACCGAATAAATGCGAAAACACATCCACAAACTTTTAAAGGATATATCGGCCCGTTTGCTTTAGGTTTTTTTGGAGTTTATATGCCTTATCTTTTCTTTCAAAGGTCTCCAAGAGTAGCTTTTAATGATGATTTTATTATAGTAAAGTATTTTTTCACAACAAAAACTTTTGCCTGGAATTCTATCAAGGATGTATTCTTTAGCAAAAAAGAATATTATTCAATGTTATTAATTTTTGGTCAGGATTTTGAAGCAACAACAATTCATTTTGACGATAATGCTAAACTTATTTTATGGGAAGATATGTATAATAACCTTGCCGAGTTAAAAGGCATTATAAAGGAAAAGGTTAATGATAAAATTAAAGACCCGAAAAGTAAAATAGTTAAATCGAACCTGCTTTTTTTCGACAAAAGAAATTATAAAGGAAACCCATGGACTTCAATAAACGGAATAATGCTAATTGGGATGATCTCATTTTGGGGATATTACATAGTAACTCATCCTGCAAAACAAAATATCCTTATCCTGATTCCCTTATTTATGTGTTTGTTTTTTTATTTATTCTTTGGCATTCAAATGAATTATTTTACAATAGATGCAGAGAACCTAATAATAAAAAATCATTTTTTCCCCTGGAAAAATAAACTATACAACTTGAATGATATAAGCGAATTTGTAATTGAATCACCCTACAGACGGTCTAATTCATTACGCATAATTACAAAAGAATTTAGATCAAAGCTATTTGGAGCAGGGAGTTTAAGGGATAAACACTGGAGGGAATTCCGTGATGACATGATTAAATTAGGAATCCCGGTTCGGGCTGACACTTCTATTGGTTAATCAAAAGATAAGCTTACAAAAAAGGCACCTTACATGTTTTCTTACGTTTTAGTTCTTTCTTATAAGGATTCTTACCACAATTAAATAACTTCCCTTTATGAAAACCGCATACTACGAATCATTCAAAGGCCCGGTTACAATCACTCAACTACCCGACCCTACTCCTGCTGCCAATGAAGTAATCGTACAGGTTAAAGCAACCGGTTTATGCCGCAGCGACTGGCATGGCTGGCAGGGTCATGATTCCGATATTCACTTGCCACATGTACCCGGTCATGAATTAGCTGGTATTATTGCAGCTGTTGGCAGCAGTGTTTATAAATGGAAGATTGGCGATAGAGTTACGGTTCCTTTTTGTATTGGTTGTGGTACCTGTGTACAATGTGCAAACGGTCAGCAGCAAATTTGTGATAACTATTATCAACCGGGTTTTACAGGCTGGGGTTCTTTTGCTGAATATGTCCGTATTCCTCATGCAGATGATAACTTAGTTCGTCTGCCAGACTCAATGGATTTTATAACGGCCGCCATTTTGGGTTGCCGCTTTATTACGGCATGGAGAGGTGTTACAGCACAAGGCGCATTAAAGGCTGGTGATTTTATTGCGGTGCATGGTTGTGGTGGTGTGGGATTATCTGCTATTATGATTGCAGCAGCGGCTGGTGCTATTCCTATCGCCATTGATATTGATGATGAAAAATTACAGTTTACAAAAACTATCGGAGCTGCTTTTACAATTAATGCCCGCCATACAAATAACATTACTGAAGAAATTCAAACCATAACTAAAGGTGGTGCTCATGTTTCAGTAGATGCTTTGGGAAGTAAAGAAACATGCAGTAATTCCATTCGCTGTTTGCGTAAACAAGGAAAACATATTCAGTTAGGATTGATGGCTGGAGACGAATCAAATCCTCCATTACCGATGCATGAAGTAATTGCCAAGGAACTGCACATCATTGGCAGTCATGGTATGCAGGCGCATCAATATCCTACGATGATGGAATGGATTGTATCCGGTAAAATGCAACCGGATAAACTGTTAGGAAAAATTATTACCCTGGAAGAAAGCTGTGCAGCGTTAACTGATCTCAACAGCTTTCGTAATACCGGTGTTACTGTAATTAAGATAGATTAATATCAGCTAATGCTTAGTCGTTAATTTAACTTCCGTAAGGATAACTTTTACTTCAGTCGAACCAATATTCTCAACATAATGTTTGCCTATATAGTTCTTCCATGAAACATCGCCTGCTTTTTCATCAGCTATAATAGTATCTCCATTTTCTAAAAACACTTTTACCCGTCCTCCTGTTACTACATACGATGATTTAGGCGGATGTGTATGCCATTGGTCTTTTTCGCCGGGTTTTAATGTGTAGTCCAGTACTCTTACTGTATCGTTTTCCAGCAATCGTTTAAAATTGGCCGGAGATGCAGTGAGAGCATCAATATTAAGTTGTGTGTTGGTTGATGAAGCTTTTGAGCCTGTATTTTGTTTACAGGAAAAGCAGAGGCTACTTAAGAAAACAAAAAATAAAAGTTTTTGCATTACATTCTTTTTTAGCATTGATATTATCTTATTATTTCAGTTGTATCAGTGCAAATTCACTATCACCTTCATTCTCCGTAGTAATAAAAAATTCATCTCCGGCTGTCATCCAGTTAAAGTGTCCTGCTTTCATCACCCGGCGATCAACTTTGTTTTTAACGGATATGTTTACCAAAGCATCTCCTATGCTTATCAATAAATATCCTGCTGATGTTGCTGGTAATACAATCTTCTCTCCTTTCTTCAATTGAAGCTTGTAAATATTTGCCAATGGTTTGTTGTCTAATAATTTTAATGATGATGCTGTAAGTAATTGTTGTTGCCCCGTAGGTTTACCAGCTACCAGCTCAATGTCCATTACATGATACCATGTACTGTCATCATTCCATACTCTGTGCAGTCTTGGTGTTGACAGTTCATCATAACGAATACTGCCAACAACGGAAAACTCACTTTTATCGGGTTGCTGGTTTTTTAACTGTGAGCCAACAAGTGTCCTGGTAAAATTGATAAATACTGAAGGAGTGTTATGCAGATGATATAATGTGGTATCTCCCGGCAAAAAATGAACATCCAGGATGCGTACATAATTATTTTCGAAAATATTGTGGTGTCTTGGTTCGTTTTTAACCGGTAATTGTGCGGTTGTAGTTATAATGGATACCATCGCAGCAAGCAGGAAAAATATTTTTTGCATGACCATTGTTTTGTTGTTATTCATGTACCCGTTTAATCTTAATTGTCCAGTAAGTAAGTGTATCACCTTTTACGGGAATATACTGGTGAGCTGTCATTGCAGGAATAATAATGAAGTCGCCGGGAGAAACATTTCTTTCTGATGCATCTTCTATTTCTCCATCATACCAGTTACGCCAGGGTTTTTCCCCACCTGATGATTTCTGGTAACCTTTTATTTTATGTCCTGTTCGCAATACACCATGACCGGAACGGATAATTGCCACATCATCCCATTGCTCATGTTGTTCAACAAAGCCGGGTACTGTTCTCCTTATAAGATAGTATCCTTCCCCTCCCTGTCCAATGGAAATTACTTCAGCAGTACCAAGGCTAATAACAGTGGCTGTGTCTTTCTTTGCAGCATTCAATATATCGTCTTGTTGTTGGCTGTTCAAGTATTCAACTTCAGGGCTGGCGGTATCTTTTGCGATTGCAGCCTTTTCTTTTAACGACTTATGGTTACAAGAAACGGGAATGATAGTTAAAAAAATACTTATTACCGGCAAAAAAGATTTCATAATAATAAGTGAGTTGGTATTAAATAGAAACTATGTTGGTTATAAATTTACATTGTTGTCCGACTAAACTCGGGTTTAAAAATGCTGCAACTCTTTACAGTTAAAGGCTACAGGTTAAAAATCTATTGTTT